>CAXTOS010000005.1:0-48594 GCA_964245935.1 uncultured Novosphingobium sp. | reverse complement strand
CGGCCCGCTGGGTTTTCCCGCCTTGAAGCGCGGCGCCGATATCAGCGTGATGAGCCTGACCAAGCATGTCGGCGGCCACAGCGACCTGATGCTGGGCAGCGCCAGCGCCGGCGCGGACTGGTACGCCGCGCTGCGACGGCGCGCGCAGGGGCTGGGACTGGTGGTGTCGCCCGACGACGCCGCGCTGGCGCTGCGCGGGATGCGGACCATGGCACTGCGGCTGGAGCGCGAGACCGCCAGCGCGCTGGCCATCGCCCAATGGCTGGAAACGCGGCCTGAAATCGCCCGCGTGCTGTGCCCGATGCTGCCCGGATCGCCAGGGCATGAGCATTGGCAGCGCGATTTCACCGGCGGCTGCGGCTTGTTCAGCTTCGTGCTGCGCGGGGGAACTTCGGCGACGCGTGACGGGTTGATCGATGCGCTGCAATTGTTCGGAATCGGCTATAGCTGGGGCGGCTTCGAAAGCCTGGCCACCCCCGTCGATCCAGCGCCGCTGCGGACGAGTTCGGCATGGCCGCTGCCCGGCATGGATCGCGGCGACCGGTTTGGAGTGCGACTGTCGGTGGGGCTGGAAGATTCCGCCGACCTGATCGCCGACCTTGAGCGGGGGCTGGATGGGTTGGGGCGCGACTGATAGTCAACCGATTGCATCAGCCATCCAGGCTGGAATGTCCCGCCTGGCATGCAGCACGCGCAAGACATCGACGTGGCTTACCAGTTCGGCATAGAACACGAGCCATGGAAATCGGTTGAGCCGCATGGTTCTCAGCCAACTGCATAGCCGCACTTCCCAGCGCGGATCTTTGAAGCCGCCTCGCGGCAATGCCCGGGCTGGGCGTTGCCGGTTCCCCTCCCGCCTGCGGGAGGGGCCAGGGGTGGGTACTGAGTTTGCGCGTGGACAGGCCCACCCCCGGCTCCTCGCGCAAGCGGAAAAGGAGCCAGCGTGGCCAAATCCAACCAAGTTCAAAAGAAACGCTAACCCGGCACAAAGGCTTTCTGGCTGGAAATGCGCCGCATGAAGGGCCATTTGCAGAGCATGCCCGAGACCCCGCCCTCCTCCGCATCCGCCGCCCCCGGCAAGGTCTGGCTGGTCGGCGCGGGGCCGGGCGATCCGGATTTGCTCACCTTGCGCGCGGCCGCGCTGATCCAGCGGGCGCGGGTGATCGTCCATGATGGCCTGGTCGATCCGCGCATCCTGGCGATGGCGCCGGCTGCGGCGCGGCTGATATCCGTGGCCAAGCGCCGGGCGCGGCATACTCTGCCGCAGGGCGAGATCAACGCGCTGCTGGTGGCCGAGGCGCTGGCCGGGCACGAAGTGCTGCGGCTGAAGGGGGGCGATCCGTTTATTTTCGGGCGTGGTGGAGAAGAGATGGAGGCCTGCCATGAGGCGGGCATCGTTGTCGAAGTGGTGCCCGGGATCAGCGCCGCGCTGGGTGCGGCGGCGGCGGCGCAAATGCCGCTGACGCATCGCGATGCGGCCAGCGTGGTCAGCTTTGTCGCGGGGCAGTGCAAGGGGCTGACCGAGCAGAACTGGGCGGGACTGGCGGGGATCGACCGCACGCTGGTGATTTACATGGGCGTGGCGAGCGCCGATGCGATTGCGGAAAAGCTGATCGCCGATGGGCTTGCGCCGGATACGCCGCTGGCGGTCGTGGAAAACGCCGCCCGGCCCGAGATGCGGGTGCTGTGCGGCGATCTGGCGGGACTTTCACGGCTGGTTGCCACGCTAGGGGTGCAAGCACCGGCAATTATCGTTATCGGCGCGATCGCCGCGCGCGGGCGGGATGGGCTGCGCGAATGGGCGCTGGAGATTGCACAGTGAAGATATTGACGGGAAATGACCTCAAAACCGGGGCCGTCATCTGGTGGACGGGCGGCGAATGGTCGCTGCATGTCGCCGCGGCGACGGATGTGGGCGACCAGGGCGAGGCTATCGCCGCGGCGGAAAGCGCCAGCCGCCGTGTCGTCGGGGCTTATGTGATCGACGCCAAGCAGGATGCCGACGGCGTGCGGCCCGCGCATATCAAGGACCGCATCCGTGCACTCGGCCCGACCGTCCGCCTGGACCTTTCGTTGAAGCCTGCCGACACCGATGCCGGCAACTGGGTGATCTGATGTATAAATATGACAATTACGACCAGGCGATGGTCGACACCCGCGTGGCCGAGTTTCGCGACCAGACCGAGCGCCGGCTGGCGGGCAAGCTGAGCGAGGAGCAATTTCGCCCGCTGCGGCTGATGAACGGGCTCTATCTCCAGTTGCATGCCTATATGCTGCGGGTCGCGGTGCCCTATGGCACGCTGAATTCGGCGCAGATGCGCGCGCTGGGCGATATCGCCGACAAATATGACCGTGGTTACGGGCATTTCACGACGCGCCAGAACATCCAGTACAACTGGATCAAGCTGGAAGAGGCGCCGGATATCCTGGCCGATCTGGCCAGGGTCGAGATGCATGCGATCCAGACCAGCGGCAATTGCATCCGCAATATCAGCAGCGACCAATATGCCGGCGCTGCCGCCGACGAGCTGCTCGATCCGCGCCCTTATGCCGAGCTGCTGCGCCAGTGGTCGAGCTTCCACCCCGAGTTCACGACCCTGCCGCGCAAGTTCAAAATCTGCGTGATCGCTTCGGACACCGATCGCGCGGCGATGCGGCTGCACGATATCGGCATCCAGATCGTGCGCAATGCGGCGGGCGAACTGGGCTGTGCATTTTACGTCGGCGGCGGGATGGGGCGCACGCCGATGATTGCGCCGCTGATCAATGCATTCGTGCCGCTGGACGAGCTGGTGACCTATTCGGAGGCGTGCCTGCGCGTCTACAACCGCTATGGCCGCCGCGACAACAAGTACAAGGCGCGGATCAAGATCCTGGTCCATGAACTGGGCAAGGAGGATTATACGCGCCAGGTCGAGGCCGAATTCGCGCTGCTCAAGACGCAGGGCATCGAGCCGCCGCTGGCCGAGCTGGAGCGGATCAAGGGCTATTTTGCCGATCCGGCGTTCGAACCCGCCGGCAATGCGCCCGACCGCAGCGATCCCGAGTTCGCCCGGTCTCCTTTCAAGGCGTGGCTGGACCGCAACGTCGCGGCGCACAAGACCCCCGGCTATGCGATCGTCACGATCAGCCTGAAATCGGTCGGCGGCATTCCCGGCGATGCGAGCGCCGACCAGATCAGGCTGATGGCCGATCTGGCCAAGGCGTTGAGCTTTGACGAATTGCGCGTGACCCATGCCCAGAACATCGTGCTGCCGCATGTGCGGCAGGCCGATCTTCATACCTTGTGGCAGCAGCTTGACGCGGCGGGCCTGGCCACGGCCAATCTCGACGGCATCGGCGATATCATCGCTTGTCCGGGGCTGGATTATTGCAGCCTGGCCAATGCCCGCTCGATCCCGCTGGCGCAGAAGATTTCCGAGCGGTTTGCCGACAAGCACGACGTGCTGGGCGAGCTGAAGCTGAAGATTTCGGGCTGCATCAACGCTTGCGGCCATCACCACGCGGGCCACATCGGCATCCTGGGGGTCGATCGCCGGGGGGTCGAGAATTACCAGCTGCTGCTGGGCGGCAGCGAAGGCGCGGATACGTCGCTGGGCCAGATCACCGGGCCGGGCTTCGATGAGGACGGTATCGTCGGCGCGGTGGAAAAGGCGACCGATGTCTATCTGGCCAACAAAGAGGGTAGCGAGCGGTTTCTCGACACCTATCGCCGCATCGGCATGACCCCGTTCAAGGAGGCGATCTATGGCTGAGCCGCAATTGCGCTTTCGCAGCGACGAAGCGGTGTCCGATCCGGCAGTGACGGTGGATGCCTTCGATGCGCAGACCAATGCGTCGGCGGTGCGGATCGAGCCGGGCGACGATGCGCGCGACCTGCTGCCGGTGCTGGGCCGGCTGAAACTGGTGGAGATCAATTTTCCGGTGTTCGGCGACGGGCGCGGCTATTCCTCGGCGCGAATTTTGCGGGAGGCCGGCTTTGGCGGCGAATTGCGCGCGGTGGGCGATGTCGGGGTCGACCAGCTGGCGGCGCTGCTGCGCTGCGGCTTCGACAGCTTTGCGCCCGATGTGGCAATGGACGAAGGCGACGCGCAGGCCGCGCTGGACCGCTGGCCCGAGGCCTATCAGGCCACCACGGTCAGCCGCACGCCGATCTGGGCGTTACGTCATTCAGGAAATGGGCGTCATTCAGGAAAGGGGCGTCACGGGGAACAGGCAAGCCATGAGTAATGTTGCCGCCAGGACCATCGACCGCATCGACACCGGCCCCCGCTTCAGCGAGGCCGATGCGGTCCGCCTCAACCGGTTGTATCGCGGCGCCGATACTCGCGAAATGCTGGCCGGCGTGCTGCAGGACCGGGTTGCGGGCGATGTCGCCGTGGTGTCCAGCTTTGGCGCCGAGAGCGCGGTGCTGTTGCACCTGATCGCCGGCGTCGATCCTGCGACGCCGGTGCTGTTCCTGGAAACCGGCAAGCATTTCCCCGAAACGCTGGCCTATCGCGACCTGCTGATCGAGCGGTTGGGCCTGAACGTGATCAACCTGACCCCCGATGCCGAGGCGCTGGCCAAACGCGACGAAAGCGGGCTGCGCTGGTCCTACGATCCCGATGGCTGCTGCGAAATTCGCAAGGTGCAGCCGCTGGCCAAAGCGCTTGTCGATCTCGACGCCACGATCACCGGGCGCAAGGGTTTTCAATCGGCGACCCGCGCCGGACTGCCGCGCTTCGAGATCGACCGCTCGGACAGCCAGGGCCGGCTCAAGGTCAATCCGCTGGCCGACTGTAACAGCGAGATTTTGGCCACCTATTTCGCCGCGCACGATCTGCCCGTGCATCCGCTGGTTGCACAGGGTTATCCGTCGATCGGCTGCTCGCCCTGCACCAGCAAGGTCGCGCCGGGCGAAGACCCACGCTCGGGCCGCTGGCGCGGTTGGGAAAAGACCGAGTGTGGTATCCATGTGCCGGGGCAGCCGGATGATCCGGGCGAACTGCCGCCCGAGTTCGACCCGGTTTTCTAGAATGGCGTGCTTGTAATCCTGTGATCGTGAACCACCCCGTTCCCTGTTCATCCTGAGGGTTAGATAAACGGGAGGGCGATCGACACCTGTCAGTGTCGAAGCCAGCCGTTTTCTCGGTACCATTGCGCGGTTTCCTTCAGACCGGCATCAGTGGGGATGCGACTGTGCCATAAGTCTGGCGGTACACGCGCGGCGGCGTTCGCTACCCAGTCGGGATGCGTCATATAGCCCACGCGGTCGAGCGTCAGTTTTGCCCTGGCGCCGCGCAAGCGCATATCGGCGCGTGCCGCCCAGCGCATGATCCAAGGCGACAAGTGCAGCACGACCGGGCGGCGGTCGACTGCCGATCCAATCGCGCGCGCCAATTCATCGTGGCTCCAGCCGCCCGGTTTGCCATCGTCCGGCTCGAAGCAGCAATGGATGACATGCTCACCGCCGGGAACCAGCGCCAGCAATAGCGCCGACAAGTCCCCGGCATGGATGATCGAGGACCGGCCATGGCCGGGCACCGGCACCACGCCCCATTTTGCGGCGCGGAACAGTTCGAACATATCGACATCGCGCGGGCCGTAGATGGTGGGTGGGCGGACGATCGTCCAGTTGAGCCCGCTGGCCATCACCAGTTGCTCCGCCCGCGCCTTCGAGGCGCCATAGGCCGACAGCTGCGGTTCCCGTGCCGACAGTGACGAAACGAAGATCAGGCGCGCGACCCCGGCCGCCTGCACCGCCTCGATAACATTCGCCGTACCATCGACGTTGGCGGGCATGAACGCCGCCGGATCGGGCGCGTTGACCAGACCGGCCACGTGGATCACTGCGTCGGCACCCCGGCACAACTCGTTGAGCGACCCGCGATCGGCCAGATCGCCGGCAACCCAGCAGACGCCGCCGCGTTCCGCTTGCGGCCTGCGAGCGAGCGCGCGCAGTTGAAGTCCGTTGCCCAGCGCCAGGTCCACCAGCGCCTGACCCAGAAAACCGGTCGCGCCGGTCACCGCGATGAGCGCGCCCGCCATTAAAAGTGCTCTACCAAAATCCTCCCCCTCACGGGGAGGTGGCAGCCCGCAGGGCTGACCGAGGAGGCGGGCCGGGAGTCTTTCCCGGCGCGGTCATGGGCGCGCCCGACACGCCCCCTCCGTCCCGCTACGCGAGCCACCTTCCCCAGCGGAGGAGGATTTGTGAGGGGATGAACGGCATGATGTCCTCTCATCTCACAGCAGGACCAGCTGATCGCGATGCACCACCGCGCGGCGTGGCGCATAGCCCAGCAGTTCGGCGTGCTCGGCGGATTGCCGGCCGATCAGCAGGACGCATTCCGCCGCATCATATTCGGACAGGCCATGGGCGAGCGTGTGGCCGGCCGGATCGCGGATGGCGATGGCATCACCGCGGCGAAATTCGCCTTCGATCGCGGTTATTCCGGCTGCCAGCAGGCTGCTGCCATTGGCGAGCGCGTGCGCCGCGCCGGCATCGACCAGCAGGTCGCCCTTGAGCCGCAGCCGCCCGCCCAGCCAGGTCTTGCGCGCCCGCGCCTTGCCCCCCGCACCCCGGCTGCGCGGCAGGAACAGCGTGCCCACCCCTTGCGCGGTTACCCGCGCCACCGGCCCGGCGCAGGTGCCATTGCCGATGGCGAGCGCAATGCCCGCGCGTTCGGCAATCTCGGCCGCCTGCAGCTTGGAGATCATCCCCCCCGAGCCCATGCCCGACCCCGACAGCGGGCTGGCCATGCTGCGGATTTCGGCGGTGATGCCGTGGATTACCGGCAACAATTGCGCGCCCGGCCTGGTCGGATGGCGATCGTAGAGCCCATCCACGTCGGACAGCAGCAACACTGCGCTGGCCCGTGCCGCCTGCGCCACGCGCGCGGCCAGCCGGTCGTTGTCGCCAAAACGGATTTCCTCGGTCGCCACGCTGTCGTTCTCGTTGATCACCGGCACCGCGCCGGCATCGAGCAGCCGGGTCAGCGTGGCAGTGGCATTGAGGTAGCGCCGCCGATCCTCCAGATCATCCAGCGTCAGCAACAATTGCGCCGCCGTCAGGCCATGCCCCCGCAGCAGCTCCGCCCATAGCCCCGACAAGGCGATCTGGCCCACCGCCGCCGCCGCCTGGGCATCGGCGAGACTGCCGCGTCCGCCCTTTTCAAGCTCGAGGCTGCGCGCGCCCAGCGCGATCGCGCCGGAGCTGACGACGATGATGTCCTGGCCGCGGGCTCGCGCTGTCGCGATTTCGCCCACCAGCGCGAACAGCCAGTCACGCCGGGCGCCATGGGCATCGACCAGCAGCGACGATCCCACCTTGATAACCAGGCGGGGGCAAGCGAACGGATCGGCCAGGTCGGCGAGGGATGAAATGACGGGCGGCGCGGGCATGGCAGCGGCTTAGGAGAAAGTCGGGGTCGGGGGCAATGGCCTCTGAATCCAATTCCCCTGAAACCTCAGCGCGATACTCCCGATGCCGCGAGCTGCGCATCGACCTCCGCCAGCAGCCGGGCCAATCCCGCCTCGGTCCTGCTTTCCGCGCGCGCGACCAGCCCGTCCTGGGTGTTCGAGGCGCGCAGCAGCCACCAGCCGTCCGGCGTGGTCACGCGCACGCCGTCGATGGCGTTGACCTGCGCGCCGCTGGCCGACAACCGCGCGGTCACTTCGTCGATGACTGCGAATTTGCGGCGTTCATCGACCTGAAAACGTAATTCCGGAGTGTTGATCGTCGCGGGCAGCGCGCGGTGCAGTTCGGTGACCGATTTGCCCAGCCGCACCGATGCGGCGATCAGGCGCAATGCGGCGAACAGCGCGTCGTCAAAGCCATAATAATCATCGGCAAAGAAGACGTGCCCGGTCATCTCGCCCCCGAGCAGCGCGCCGGTTTCTTTCATTTTGGACTTGATCAGGCTGTGCCCGGTCTTCCACATCAGCGGCAGCCCGCCCAGTTCGGCGATCCGGTCGAATACCACCTGCGATGCCTTTACATCGGCAATAATCATGGCCCCCGGCCGGGCACGCAGCACATCGTCGGCATAAATCATCAGCAATCGATCGCCGGCGATCGCGTGACCCCGCTGGTCGATAATTCCGATACGATCGCCATCACCGTCGAAAGCCACTCCAAAATCGAGCTTTTTCGCCACGACCAGACGCCGCAAATCTGCCAGGTTTGCATCTATCGTGGGATCAGGATGGTGGTTGGGAAAATGCCCGTTGACCTCTGTAAACAACAGATGATGCTCGCCGGGCAAGCGAGCGACCAGGGCTTCCAGCGCAGGGCCGGTGGCACCATTTCCGGCATCCCAGCCGATGCGCAGGCCGGCCAGGCGGGTGGGGTCGATCCCGTCCAAAGCGTCCAGCAACCGGTCGATGTAAGCCGGCAGGACGTTGCGCGAGGTGATGACACCGCGCCGCCGGGCAACCGCCTCTCGCGCGGCTATCCCGGCCAATTCCTGAATATCGGCACCGAAGAACGGAGCGCCCCCCATTACTATCTTGAAGCCGTTGTGATCGCGGGGATTATGGCTGCCAGTTACCTGAATTCCGCCCTGCACATCTTCGGCTGAGGCCTCGGCATAATACAGCATCGGCGTGGGGCCGAGACCCAGGCGAACGACATCGCTGCCGCCCTCGACCAGCCCCTCGACCAGCGCCGCCTCCAGCATGGGTGAGCTGAGGCGCCCATCTTGACAGACCGCCACCTTGCCGCCGCCCCGGCGCTGTAAGCGCCCAGCAAAGGCGCGCCCGATCGCGCGGGCATCGTCGGCCCCCAGCGTGGTGCCGACGATGCCGCGAATGTCGTATTCGCGCAGGATCGACGGGTGAAAGCTATGCGTCATACCACCCGGCGTCGATCGACAGGCTCGGCACGAACCGGGTGTTTATCTTCGGCCTCGATCACGCTCTGGTCGATGGGACTCGCGCCAGCAGCAGATCGCGCGCATCGTTCGCCTCGAACACCAGCGCTTCGCTGCCGCCGCGATCGGGATGGACCTGCACCAGCAGGCGCTTGTGCGCCTCGATGATGTCGGCGCGCGTGGCTGCCGGGCTCACCCCCAGCAGGATGCGCGCCTTGGCCATGTCGACTGTTGCCTGACGGCCGTTGTTCTGGCGCGGCAATGCCAGCATTTCCCACGGCCAGCGCCCGAGCAGCAGTTTGCAGCCGAGCGATGCGATGACCAGCAGGGTGATGAGCTTGCCCATGGCGGTCCCGTCAGGCCCGGTTCGCCGTAGCCGGCTCGGGAATGAGCGGCCCGGCAGCGGACGGCGGCCTGGCGCGGCCCGCCATCGGCAAATTGAGCCCGGCGACCAGCGTGCGCATTTCCTGTCGCGCAACGAGGTGGCTGGTACCCAGCTCGCCCAGATGCCCCTTGTCGAGCAAGGTCAGGCCCGAGGGGAACAATTCGCGATAGATCACCCGCTCCGACAAGCCGTTGGCCACGCGAAAGCCGACCCGGCGCGACAATTCGATCAGCGCGGTGTCGATCCGGCGCATGTTGCGTGCCTCGACATGCTGGGTGCGGTTGCGCACCACCACCCAGTCCATTTCGCGCCGGCCGGACTGGATCGTGGTCATCGCGCGTTTTTTGCGCGCCTCCCAGATCAGCTCGGCATAGAACGACAGCCGGCGGACCTTGAAAGTTTCGGCGTCGACTTGGCCGATGAGGTCGAAATCGACGAAACTGTCGTTCAGCGGGGTGACCAGCGTATCGGCGCCGGTCGCGACATGGCGGGCGAATTCATCGTCGCGACCGGGGGTGTCGAATATGAGGAAATCATGATTTTCGCCCATCTGCTCGCACAATGCGTCCAGTTCAGGGACGGTATTGCCGTTGAACACCGCGAAATCTGCCTGTGGCAGGTCGGCTGCGCGGCGCGCTATCGTCTCGGCGCGGTTTTCCAGATAGCGATGGAGCGTGCGCTGGCGCGGATCGAGATCGATTGCGGCCACCCGCGCGCCTTGATAAGCCAGGGCAATCGCGACATGCACCGCCGTCGTCGATTTGCCGGTGCCGCCCTTTTCATTGGCAAACACGATCCGGTGCGGTGCGGTGCGGTGCGGGGCAGAAGACGACATCGCTCAGGATACTCTTGTCAGGCGCAGGGCAGGGCTGGATACGGCCGGCACCGCCGGCAAGTTGAGCCCGGCTTTTATCGAAGGGGCAAGGCGCGTGCAAACCATCAATCAGATTGATCCACTGCGCCATGCGGTCACCGCCCTGCGACGCGACGGGCCGATCGCACTGGTGCCCACCATGGGCGCGCTGCATGACGGCCATCTCTCGCTGGTGCGCGAGGCAAAATTACGCGCCGTGCACGTCGTGGTGTCGATTTTCGTCAATCCGCTGCAATTCGGCGCGGGCGAGGACCTAGCCGCTTACCCACGCCAGTTGGCGCGCGACGCCGAACAGCTGGAACGCGAGGGCGTGGCCCTGTTGTGGGCCCCGCCGGTCGAAGTGATGTTTCCCGAGGATTTTGCCACCCAAATCGCGATCAGCGGAATCAGCGAAGACCTGGAGGGTACGGTGCGGCCCGGCCATTTCGACGGGGTGGCCACGGTCGTAGCCAAACTGTTCAACCAGGTGCGGCCCGACCTGGCGCTGTTCGGCGAAAAAGACTGGCAGCAATTGGCGGTGGTGCGGCGGATGGCCCGTGATCTCGACCTGACTCGCCCCCACGCAGATGCGGTGCTGGGGGTGGCGACCCGGCGTGACCCGGATGGCGTGGCGATGTCGTCGCGCAATGCCTATCTCAGCGATGGCGAACGGGCACAGGCCGCGGCCCTGCCGCACGCCATGCATACGGCGATCGAGCGCATCGGCGACGGCACGGCCGTGGCCGATGCGCTTGAGGATTTATGCCAAAGCTTGCTGGCGGGCGGGTTTTCCTCGGTCGATTATGCCGAACTGCGCGACGCCGAAAAATTCGAGCTGCTGGATCGCCTCGGCGCAAGGCCGGCACGGTTGCTCGTGGCCGCTCGCCTTGGCCGGACACGGCTCATCGACAATATGCCCGTCGGCTGATACCGGTGCTCATACCCCTGCACTCCTTCGGAGTCTGCCATGGCCGAACTGGATGCGCTGAGAGCGCGCATGAACACCCTCGACCAGCGGATCACCGCCGCACGCGAGCAGCTCGCGCTCCATGCCACCCTGCACGTGGATCACGCCGCGACCCTGGAGGAACTGTCCGAGCGCTACCAGCACCTGCAACGCCAGTTGAACAAGCAGACGGCCACCCTGGAAACCGAGGGGATGCATGTCGACAGCTTTGAAAAGACGGTGCTGGAGTGGGTGAACGGGCTGACCTTGACGCATTGAGCGGGGGGTGAAGGTTCGACATTCAGGCATGATTTTCTCGATCCCGGGCCCGGCCGCAGTCTTTTTGGGCTGGTCGATTGAAGAAAACGCGGAATTCGGCAAACGCCAGTTTGCGCCCAAAGTTTAACGTTCAAGCGGCTGAGCGGTTACCCTGAAAGCAGCCATTCATCCCTGCGCGGTTGGACGAATGACGATACTGCCGACATCGACTTCGGGTGGCTGCTCGATCGCATAGAGAATGCTCCGCGCGATCGCCTCGGGCGGGATCGCGATCGCACCGAGTTGTTCCCCGAGCATTCTTTTCGTTGCCTGATCGGTGATGCTATTGCCGAAATTCGTGGCGATCATCCCCGGAGAAACCTCCGTCACGCGAAGGTGCGGGCCTGCCTCCTGCCTCAGTACCTCCGTAGCCGTGCGCACGGCGTTCTTGGTGGCGGCATAGACCCCCATAGTCGGGACCATCTTGATACCTGCCGTCGAGATGACGTTGACTACATGCCCGCTCACCTGGCGCGCGAACACCGGCAGAGCGGCAGCGATGCCGTAGAGCGTTCCGCGCAAGTTCACGTCGATCATGGCATCCCAGCTCTCTACGTCCAGCGCGTCGAAGCGGGAGATCGGCCCGATCCCCGCACAGTTGATGATGACGTCAAGCCGGCCACCCTGCTCGACCGCGAGAGCGACAAGCTCTTCGAGATCGCTCCGGCGACGAACGTCGGTAGCCTTTGACACCGCCTTTCCACCGTTCGCCACTATCCCGTCGGCGACCGCCTTGAGCGCGTCTTCGTTGCGCGCACCGAGCACGACGAACGCGCCGTGCTCGGCCAGAAGCGTGGCTGTCGCCCGGCCAATTCCACTGCTTGCGCCGGTGATGGCGATAATTTTGCCCGCGATACCCATGGCCTGTCTCCTCGAAAGTAGAAAATACGAGGGGTTTGCCCCGTAGGCGCTAACTTGGGGTCTAGAGTTTTTCCGGCTTACGTCGGAAAGACTCTAATGCCCCGGGAACGCCATCAACGCGTCCACCGTCAGCCCTTCGCCGCGCAATTTCTGCGCGCCGCCCAGGTCCGGCAGGTCAATCACGAACACGGCGTGCGTGACTGCGGCACCGGCCCGGCGAAGCAACTGCGCGGCGGCGTGGGCGGTGCCGCCGGTGGCGATCAGGTCATCGATCACCACGACGGATTGTCCGGGAGCGATGGCGCCTGGGTCCACTTCCAGCGTACCGGTGTCATATTCCAGCGCATAGCCGATGGATAGCACCGCGACCGGCAGTTTGCCCGGCTTGCGAACCGGAATGAACGGCAGCGCCATCCGTGCCGCTACTGCCGCGCCGAAGATGAAGCCGCGCGCTTCAATCCCGGCGATGGCGCTCGCCCCGCAGGCTTCGACGCGTTTGGCAAGCAGCGCGGTCGTGGCGGCGAAGCCGGCGCCGTGGTTGATCAGGGTGGTGATGTCGCGGAACAGGATGCCGGGCCGGGGAAAGTCGGGCACGCAGCGGACCAGTGCCTTGAGTTCGTCGGGGGTCATGGCGTCGGTCATTACCTGCCTTGGCTTGAAAGCATATTGCGATAAGACAAAATCGCCTAATGCTCTCAATTCTTTGTTTTCGCGTGATTTAAAGACAAACCGGTACCCACTTTTTGTCATCACGCTCTAAGCGATCGAAGAGAGAAGGACAGCCCTTCGACAAGCTCAGGACAGGCGGGGAAGAGCAAAATGGGTCGGAATGGGAGCGCGCCGACCGTGCCCCTCGCACCGTGACCTTAGTGCTTCTTGCCCGCCCAGACGTTCTGATAGGCCATATAGGCCAGCACCGTCGCGAAGATCAGGAAGCCCAGCACGGCCAGCCCGGCCTGGTGGCGATTTTCCAGTTTCGGCTCGGCGGTCCACACCAGGAAGGCGGCGACGTCGGTGGCCATCTGGTTGATCGTC
The DNA here is from genome assembly GCA_964245935.1 of uncultured Novosphingobium sp. Lineage (GTDB taxonomy): Bacteria > Pseudomonadota > Alphaproteobacteria > Sphingomonadales > Sphingomonadaceae > Novosphingobium. The sequence goes on along the minus strand of CAXTOS010000005.1, from coordinate 35,344 downwards.
GGCTTGGTGCCGTCCTTGTAGGTGACCTGGCCGTCGCTGGTCAGCGGCGGTGGCATGGCGATGTTGAGGTTGGCGAAATAGGGGTTGTAGTAGAGCCCGGCGGGGGTCTTGCCATCGGGGAATTTGGCGAGCAGATCGGCCGGCTGGGCCTGATAGCCGGTCAGCAGCGAATAGACGTAGGCCGGTCCGCCCTCACGCGCCTTGGTGATCAGCGACAGGTCGGGCGGGTTGCCCTGGCCGCCATAGACCACCGGCGGGAAGTGGTCGGTCGGCATGCCGCTGACGGTCGTCACATCGCCCGTGCGGGCGTCGTAATGCGGAACCTTGAGCTTGGCGGCGATCGCCTTCACTTCATCGTCGTTGTAGCCGATGGCCTTCAGGTCGCGGAAGGCCACTTGATGGAGCATGTGGCAGTTGGAGCAAACCTCGGTATAGACCTGGAAGCCGCGCTGCACCTGCTGCATGTCGAACTTGCCGAGCGCGCCGTTGCTGGCGAGTTCCAGTTCCCGGGGTTCCTTGTGGTACTCGTTCACCGCGGTGGCTGCCGGGGGCTCGGTGACGAAGCTGTAGGCACCCTTGGTGAAGGACGTCAGCAAGGCGAGCGTGAAGAACACGCCGGCGAGGATGGAGATGATGCGGATCATGAGGCTCTCTTTCCGTCTCGCTGGGTCAGGCGCCGAGTGCCAGATTGGGCGATGGCGCGTGGAGACCAAACGCCACGGGATCACCCGCCGCGTGATCATCGCTGCCCAGCACCGCCTGGGTGATCGAGAACGGCAGCGGTTCAGGCTTTTCGAGCGAGGAAACGAGCGGCAGGATGACCAGGAAGTGGAGGAAGTAATAGATCGCCGCGATCTGGCTGATCATCACAAAGGGTTCCCGCGCCGGCGCACCGCCGCAATAGCCCAGCACGGCCACGTCGGCGACCAGCACCCAGAAGAACTTGCGGTGCAGCGGCCGGTAATTGCCCGAGCGTACCGGCGAGCGATCGAGCCAGGGCAGGAAGAACCACACCAGGATCGCGCTGAACATGGCGAGCACGCCCATCAGCTTGGCCGGGATGATCAGGAAATCCTGGGTGAAGGCGCGCAGGATGGCGTAGAACGGCCAGAAATACCATTCCGGCACGATATGCGCCGGGGTCTGCATCGGGTTGGCCGCGATGTAATTGTCGGGGTGGCCGAACTGGTTGGGCGCGAAGAACACCACCGCCATGTACAGCACCAGGAACACGCCCAGCCCGAAGCCGTCCTTGGCCGTGTAATAGGGGTGGAACGGCACGGTATCGCTTTCGGTCTTCACCTCGACCCCGGTCGGGTTCGACGAGCCGGGGAGGTGCAGCGACCAGATATGCAGGATGACCACGCCCAGGATCACGAAGGGCAGCAGGAAATGCAGCGAGAAAAAGCGGTTGAGCGCGGCATCGCCGGGCGCAAAGCCGCCCAGCAGCCAGGTGTGCAGCGCCGGGCCGATCAGCGGAATGGCACTGAACAGCCCGGTGATGACCTGCGCCCCCCAATAGCTCATCTGGCCCCAGGGCAGCACATAGCCCATGAAGGCGGTGGCCATCATCAGCAGGAAGATGACCACACCCAGCAGCCAGATCATCTCGCGCGGCGGCTTGTAAGAGCCGTAGAAGAAGCCGCGGAAGATGTGGATATAGACCACCGCAAAAAACGCCGAGGCGCCGTTGGCATGAGCGTAACGCAGCATCCAGCCGTAGTTGACGTCGCGCATGATGTGTTCGACCGAATCGAACGCCATGCCGGCATTGGACGCGTAATGCATCGCCAGCACGACCCCGGTGACGATCTGCATCACCAGGCAGAAGCCCGCCAGCACCCCAAAATTCCAGGCGTAATTGAGATTGCGCGGGACCGGGTAACCGGCGCCCACAGCATTGTAGACGAAGCGCGGCAGCGGCAGCTTTTCGTCCAGGTAGACCATCAACGGGTTGGTCGGCTTGTATGTTTGGGCCCAGGGAAAGCTCATGGCTCAGCCTACCTTGATTGCGGTGTCGGTGGTAAATGCGTAGTCCGGCACTTCGAGATTTTTGGGAGCCGGGCCTTTGCGGATGCGCGCGGCGGTATCGTATTGCGAGCCGTGGCACGGGCAGAAATAGCCGCCAAACTCGCCGCGATTTTCGCTGGACGTGATGCCAAGCGGCACGCAGCCAAGATGGGTGCAGACCGCCATGGTGATCATCCACTCGGCTTTTCCCGGCTTGGTGCGCTCGGCCAGCGTCTGCGGATCGCGCAGGGCGGACATCGGCACGGCATCGGCAGCGGCGATCTCCTTGGGGGTCAGGCGGCGAACGAACAGCGGCTGCGAGCGGTATACCGCCTTGATCCCCTGCCCCGGCTGGATCGCGGCCAGATCGACGTCGGTCGAGCTTTCCGCCAGCACGTCGGACGACGGGGCCATCTGGCTGATCAGCGGCAGCAGCACCGCAACCCCGCCGATGCCGGCCGCACTGACCGCGGCGATGTTGATGAAGTCGCGTCGCCGCACGCCATCCTGCACCCCAGCCCTCACCGGGCCTGTGGCGTGCTCCGGAGCGTCAATGACCGCATCGTCTGCCATGAGTGACCTTTGCCTTGCTACTGCGATCCCGCCCGGCCCGTTGCGGAGCCGGAACGGGGCCTGATCCCGAGTTCAATTACGCACCAGAGACGCCCCCCGAAGCGCGCTTGCCGCCAGGCCAAGGCCCCTGCAGACACCGACTTCGCCGGCCTGATAGCTGCGAAAACCCAACCTGCCAACCGCATTTTTGCCCATGCGAACAGGTGCCAAACATCCGGCGAGTACGCAATCGCGAAGATGGCGGCGAGCGGAGATAATGGTGCATTCACAAGCCGATCAAGGCAATCTGCCGCCCATGGGCCGGTTCGCCGCGATGGGTGGCGCGGCGGAACGAATAAAACCGCTCCGGCGCGGCGTAGGTATCGAGCCCCAGCCGCTCGATCACCGCGATCCCGGCAAGTTGCAGGCGTTGCGCAACATAGGCTTCGAGATCGAACTGCCAGTGGCCGGGGCGGCCCGTGCCGAAGAAGACACCATCCTGCCGGCGGAAACGGGCACGAAACCCATCGTCCACTTCGTAGCTGGCGCGGGCAATGCAGGGCCCGATCGCGGCCGTGATGCGCGAGACACTGGCGCCCAGCGCGCACATCGCGGCGATGGTCTGGTCGGTCACCCCGGCCAATGCACCCTTCCACCCGGCATGCGCGGCGCCGATCACCCCGGCGGCGCGGTCGGCGAGCAGCACCGGGGCGCAATCGGCGGTGAGGATGCCCAGCAGCAGCCCAGGCCGATCGGTGACCAGTGCATCGGCGTGGGGGCGAGCCTCGTCCGGCCACGGCTCCGCGACGGTCACGCAGGCGGCCGAATGTACCTGGTACGCCGTGACCAGCCGCGATGCGGGAAGCACCGCTGCTGCCGCGCGCGCGCGGTTTTCGGCGACGGCGGCGGCACTGTCGCCTTCCGGTCCGATGCTGCCCAGCCCCACGTTCAGGCCAGCCACCAGCCCGGTCGAGACCCCGCCACGCCGCCCGCAAAAGCCATGCGCCACATCGCCCAGCGCGGCGGCGCGGATTACCTCGACCGCTTCAACCAAGGCTGCGGCTGACCTGTTCATGGGTATCGCGCGACAGGTTGGGGGCGGCGACGATCCGCTCCAGTTCGGCACGCATCAAGGCGCCGCGCGCCGGCTCGATCCGCCGCCAGCGCCCCAGCGACGGGACGAAACGGGCCGCTGTCTGCGCGTTGAGCGGGTCGAGCGCCAGGATCACATCCGCGATCAGGCGATAGCCCGCGCCGTCGGCACGATGAAAGGCGCCGGCGTTCACCGCAAATCCCATGTAGAGCGCGCGCACCCGGTTGGGATTGCGCATGGTGAAATCGGGGTGCCGGGCCAGCGCGCGGACATGGGCCAGCGCGCCCGGATGCAACGATCCCGATTGCAGCGAAAACCACTTGTCGGTCACCAGCGCATTGCCGGCGTAACGCTGGTGGAAGTCGGCAAGCAGTTCGGCGCGCGCCGGGGTGTCAAGCCCGCACAGCACCATCAGCGCGCCCTGGCGGTCGGTCATGTTGTCCGCGCTGCGATATTGGGCGGCGGCGCGCTCGGCCGCTTCGTCGGGCAGGCCGGCGGCGAGCAGGATCAGCGCCTGGGTCTTGAGCTTGCGCGCACCGCGCGCCGCCGCGTCCAGGCTGAACGCGACGGCGCTGACGCGGTCATGCAGTGTGCCAAGCTCGGCGGCGAGCGCGCTTGCCAGATGCGCCTTGAGCGCCTCGCGCCCGGCGCGGATCGCTTGCGGGTCGGCTTGCGCCAACTGCTCGGCGATATAGGCCTCGGCCGGCAGGATCATCAATTCGCCGCGCATCAGATCGTCGAGCGAGCCATCCGCCAGCACCGCCGCCAGCGCGGAGGTGATCGCCGCCGCACCGGCCTCATGCGCCGCCGCATCGCCCGTTCCGCCGGCCGCCGCCACCAGATGGCCCAGCATCAGGCTCTGCATCGCTTCATAGCGGGCAAAGGAATCATCATCATGCGCCGCCAGGAACACCAGATCGTCGGGCGAGGTATCCGCCGCGATGCCGACCGGCGCCGAATAGCCGCGGTTCAGCGACAGGATCGGGCGGCTGGCAAAGCCGGTGAAGGTGAACTCGGCCGACGCCTGGTCGAGCACCAGCAGCCGTTCGCCGTCATGTTTTCCGGTGGTCCGGTCGAACAGCGCGACGCGCAGGGGGATCGGCATCGGCAGCTTGTCGGGCTGGCCGGGTGTCGGCGGCACCTGCTGGGCAAGTTGCAGCGTTGCGGTATCGCCGGCGTGCGTCAGCCGCGCGGTCACCTGCGGCGTGCCGGCCTGCGCATACCACAAGCGGAACCGGCCCAGGTCCAGCTTCGCGCCATCCTCGATCGATTTCACAAAATCCTCGCAAGTCGCCGCCTCGCCATCGTGGCGTGCGAAATAGAGGTCGGTGCCGGCGCGAAATCGTTCATCCCCGGCCAACGTCTTCATCATGCGGATGACCTCGGCGCCCTTGTTATAGACCGTCGCGGTGTAGAAATTGGAGATTTCCTGATAGGAATCCGGTCGGATGGGGTGCGCCAGCGGCCCTGAATCCTCTGGAAACTGCGCCGAACGCAGCACCCGCACATCTTCGATCCGCTTGACCGCGGGCGAGCCCATGGCGGCACTGAACAGCTGGTCGCGCAGCACCGTGAAGCCTTCCTTCAGGCTGAGCTGGAACCAGTCGCGGCAAGTGACGCGATTGCCCGACCAGTTGTGAAAATATTCATGGCCGATCACGCCCTCCACGCCGTCGTAATCGCTGTCGGTCGCGGTTTCCGGGTCGGCCAGCACATAGCGGGTGTTGAAGACGTTGAGCCCCTTGTTCTCCATCGCCCCCATGTTGAAATCGGACACCGCCACGATATTGAACACGTCGAGATCGTATTCGCGCCCGAACGCCTGCTCGTCCCAGCGCATCGCGGCTACAGCCGAGCGCATGGCGTGATGGGTGCGCTCCTCGTCGCCCGCCCGCACCCAGATGCCCAGCTCGATCCGGCGCCCGCTCATCGTAGTGAAGTGCGCGCGATTGGCCACCAGATCGCCCGCCACCAGCGCGAACAGATAGCTCGGCTTGGGCCAGGGGTCGTGCCATTCGGCCCAATGGCTGCCGTCTGCCCGCCCATCCTGCGAACCATGTCCGCTGGCGGTGCAATTGCCGTTGGACAGCAGCACCGGAAAGGCCACCGCATCGCCGGCCATGCGCACCCGGTAGACCGACAACACATCGGGCCGATCGGGAAAGAAGGTGATGCGGCGGAAGCCTTCGGCCTCGCATTGCGTGCACAGCATGCCGTTCGAGGCGTAGAGCCCCATCAGCTGGCTGTTGGCGAGCGGATTGAGCGCGGTCGCGATGGTGACTTCATGCGCATTCCCGGGCAGGTCGATCAGCAGGTCGTTGCCGTCCAGCCGCCAGTCGTTGCGGGCCACGCCATCGACCTGGACCATCTGCGCGGTAATGCCGTCGCCATTCAGCCGCAGCACCCGGTCGTCGCCGCCGACCGGATTGCGCCTGACCTGCAAGCGCGACGTGACGCGGGTTTCCTCCAGCCCGAGCGCGAAATCCAGCGCCACGTCGGGCACCAGCCAGGCCGGCGGGCGATAATCCTCGCGGCCAATCAGCAAGGGGTGCGCAGGCGCCATCGCGGCGTCGGCGGTCTCGGGGTTGGTCGGGATATCCATGTACTTGTCCTAGAACGGCGCGAGCGAAAGCGGGAGCGAAAGATTGCGCGGCTGGGTAGCGAATGGCGCTGCGCATTTATACCAGATCTGGCATCAGACCCGAATTCGGGCCTAGGCTGCGTGGCGGTCCTCGGCAGCGCTCGACACCTGCTCCATATGCCCGCTGATCTCCGCCCCGGCATCAGGCGCAAACCGCAAATTCCAGATCGTGGCGCTTAGCGATATACCCGTCACCACCCAGAACGCCGCCGAGAAATCCGTCAGCGATGGCCTGGCGTGGCCGTTCGCCAGCATCGCCAGATGCAGCGCAACCGCCGCAAGGCAGATGCCCAGCGACAGCATCAACTGCTGGAAGGTAGAATAGAATGCGGTGGCGCTGCTCATATGCTGCTTGTCCACGCCGTCATAGGCGATGGTGTTGTAGGCGGTGAACTGGAACGACATGAAGAAGCCGCTGAAGCCCAGCACGCCGAACATCTCCCAGGTCGGCCAGTCCGGCCGGAACAGTCCGCAGGCCGCGTAGCCCGCGGTCCCGAGCAGGCCGTTGCAGATCAGCGCACGGCGAAAGCCGAAGCGTTTGAGGATGCGCTGGGCAAAGCCTTTCATGGCCAGCGACCCGATCGCGGTCGCGACGGTGATCAGGCCGCTGCGCGCGGCGGAAAAGCCGAAGCCCAGCTGCATCATCAGCGGCAGCAGAAAAGGCTGCGCCCCTTGCGTGATGCGCGTGATCGACCCGGCGATCAGGGACAGGCGGAAGGTCGGATCGCGCATCAGCCCCAGGTCCAGGATCGCGTCGTGCCGTCCCCGCGCATGGCGGATATAGCCGGCGCCCGCGATCGCGCCGACCGCGATCAGCGTGGCCGCGACCGGGACTTCGCCGGTGCGGCTGACCATCTCGAACCCGAACAGCAGGCACCCCAGCGACGCCCCGCTCAGCAGAAAGCCGCGCAGGTCGAACGGGCCGGGCACGTCTTCCCTGAAGTTGGCGATGAACCGGCCCACCAGCCAGAAGCCCAGCGCCCCCACCGGCAGGTTGATGTAGAAAATCCAGCGCCAGTCGAGATAGGTCACGATCAACCCGCCCAGCGGCGGCCCGATGATCGGCCCGATCAGTGCCGGCACCAGCAGCCAGGACATGGCATTGACCAGATCGTGCTTGGCGACCGAGCGCAGCAGCACCAGCCGGCCGACCGGGATCATCATGGCGCCGCCGATGCCCTGCACGAAGCGCGACAGCACGATTATTTCCAGGCTGCGCGACTGGCCGCAGGCAAAGCTGCCAAGCATGAACAGCAGGATCGCCGAGCGGAACACCGTGCGCGACCCATAACGGTCGGCCAGCGACCCCGAGGCCGGAATGAAAATCGCCAGCGCCAGCAGATAGGACGTCAGGGCCACGCTCATTTCCGGCGCCCGCACCCGGAAATCGCGCGCCATGGTCGGCAGCGCGGTGGCGAGCACCGTCGCATCGACGAATTCCATGAACAGCGCCGACGCGATGATCAGCGCGATCAGCCGGTAATTGGAATCGGACACCACCGGCCCGAAATCCTGCGTTTTGGTGAGCGACCCGGCAGCGGGCACGATCCCGTCGCGCACCTCCGCGTTGACCGCCGCCATGCCGCGCCGTCTTGGCCTCAGCATCGGGCCTCGACGAATGTGGGGGGTGGAAACATAGCGCGGCTTTCCGGATTGCGGGCGAGGAAACTCCCGAAAGGCCGTCCATCTTTCGCGCGGGCGTACCGGATCAGGCACATATAGGCATGGGGCGAGGAAAATGGAACCCGTCTTGAACTCGAACCGCGCCGGCTATACGCATATAGCCGCGACGACGGAGGTAACTATGCTGGCGATCAGACTTCCGGCCGACGTAGAGCAAAGGCTCGACATATTGGCTAAAGCGACTGGTCGCTCGAAGACATACTATGCTCGTCAGGCGATTCTGGCACACATCGATGCGCTCGAGAGCAAGGCCGCAGCCGAGCGGGCTGCCCAGCCGCGAGAGGATCCGTTCGGCGTTTTCACTGAGTGGGACAGTGCGGCGGACCGGAGCGCCTATGCCGGACTTTAGAGTCTTTCCGGTTAAGTCGGTGCCAGCCAGCTCCCCCGCCCGGCCACCCAAGTCATTGTATAATATGGGTGGCCGGGCGGGGGAGCGGGCTGGCACCGACTCGACGTAAGTCGGAAAGACTTTAAGCAAGGCGATGTCGTGCGCGTGCCCTTTCCATACACGGACAGAGCGACCCGTCAGCACCGACCCGCGCTGGTCGTGTCGGATGGTGAAATTGGCGATGGAAACGGTTTGCTGTGGGTAGCGATGATCACCAGTGCGGCAAATCGGCGCTGGCGAGATGATTTGCCGATCGCGGAACTGGCCGAAGCTGGCCTGCCTTCGGCGTCGGTCATCCGTACCTGCAAAATCGCCACCATCGAGGCCAGCCATGCGGAACTCCTGGGCAAAATTACGCAGGAGGCAATGATACGTGTCGCCAAAACCATCGGTCGCTGCACGGGTATGGCACAGCTTATTTGAACTCGCCTTTGGCCCACTCCACCCGCCAGTCGATTGCCCCACGCCCGTGCTTTTCCAGAAACGCATTCGCCTGGCTAAAATGGCGGCACCCCAGAAACCCGGTGTACGCAGAGAACGGGCTGGGATGCGGGGCGGTCAGCAGCAGGTGGCGTGATCCTTTCAATCCCGGCACGCCTTCCGCCACCTGCCGCGCATGGGCCCCCCACAACAGGAACACGCAAGGGTCGGGCTTGGCGGCGACGGCCGCCAAGACCGCACCGGTGATCGCCTGCCAGCCGATGTCGCGATGCGATCCGGCTTGCCCCTGCTCGACGGTCAGCGAGGTATTGAGCAGCAGCACCCCTTGCCGTGCCCAGTGCGACAGATCGCCGTGCGCGGCCGGCGGGATGCCGCAATCCTCGTGCAGTTCCTTGTAGATGTTGGCCAGCGAGGGGGGCACCCGCACCCCCTGCGGCACCGAAAAGCTCAGCCCATGCGCCTGGCGCGGCCCGTGGTAGGGATCCTGGCCCAGGATCACCACCTTGACCGCCTCCAGCGGAGTCAGCGCCAGCGCCGCCAGCCGACTGCCGCGCGGCGGAAAAACCCGCTTGCCGGCGGCTTCCTCGGCCTTGAGAAATCCGCCCATCCGCCGGGCCTCGGGGGTGGCCAGCACCGGCAACAGGGCGGCGCGCCAGCTTTCCGGAACAGCCTCTTGCATCGCCACGCTCCACTTTAGCACAAAACCGGGGCTTTCCTCCCCGCGCCGAACCGCCTAAGCATTTTTGCCATATGACAGTCCATCTCCACCAGGAAGATCTCCCCGAAGGCGTGTTGGCCGCAGGGCCCGTAGCCGTTGATACCGAAACCATGGGGCTGATTACGGCGCGCGACCGGCTGTGCCTGCTGCAGATTTCCGATGGTGGCGGCGACGAGCATCTGGTGCGGTTCTCGCCCGGTTCCAGCTTTGCCGCGCCCAACCTGCGCGCGGTGCTGGCCGATCCGGCGCGGCTCAAGCTGTATCATTTTGCGCGTTTCGATGTGGCCGCGATCCGCCATTACCTGGGGGTGATCGCGGCGCCGGTATTCTGCACCAAGATCGCCAGCAAGCTGGTGCGCACCTATACCGATCGCCATGGCCTGAAGGATCTGGTGCGCGAATTGCTGGGCAAGGAAGTGTCCAAGGCGCAGCAATCGAGCGACTGGGGTGCGGCCGACCTGTCCGAGGCACAGCGCGATTATGCCGCCAGCGATGTCCGTTATCTCCACGCGATGCACGCCATCCTGGTCGAGCGGCTGGCGCGCGAAGGGCGCACGGCACTGGCGCAGGCCTGTTTCGATTTTCTGCCGCACCGCGCCGATCTCGATCTCGCCGGCTGGAGCCACCACGACATCTTCAGCCATGAAGCCCAGTGACTAGACCCGAATTCGACCATATCTGCACACCGGGACGGAGCCGATTTTGGCCTGTCGCGAGGAGAGAGGAGCAGTGCGATGCGGTCCATCGTGCGCGACATGCCAAGGGAAGATGGGCAACGCTGCGATGGGCCAAAAGCGGCCCGCCCCTTCGGGGTTGCCCTTTGAAGCTGCGTGGACAGCGTCGCGTCGCTTGCAGGGGCAATAAGCCCCTGCCACGCACCGCTCCTCGCCACGCAGCTTCACAGGGCAATCACGGTGTGCAGATATGATCGAATTCGGGTCTAGGATAATATGACCCGCCAGGCCGACATCCTGCGCGACCGGCGTCGCGTTTTTGCCGCGCCCGGCAGCACGCATGACCGGATACTGCGCCTGCTGGGGCTGCTATTGCCCGCGGCCGTCGGCGTGGTCGTCGCGGCGATGGTGGTAACGCCGCTGTTCCCGCGCAGCGAGGTCAGTTTCCTGCTCGACCGCACCCGGGTGGCGATCACCCAGGAGCGGATGCGGGTAGCCGACGCAGTCTATCGCGGGCTGGATAACAAGCAGCGGCCGTTTTCGGTGAAGGCGGGCAGCGCGGTGCAGCATTCGGCAGCCGAACCGATCGTGCAGATGGCGCAACTGGTCGCGACCCTGCAGCTGGACGACGGCCCGGCCCGGCTGACCGCGCCCACCGGCGACTATGATATGCACAACGATATGATGCATGCCAACGGCCCGGTGGATTTCAGCGGGACCAAGGGCTATCACATGGTCACCAGCGGCGTGGATGTCGATCTCAAGGGGAAGCGCGCAACCGGCACCGGCGGCGTGCAGGGGACCATTCCCTCTGGCACATTCAGTGCCGAGCGGATATCAGCCGATCTCGCCGCCGAAAACGTTACGCTGGAGGGTCACGCGCGCCTTCGCATGGTTCCAGGCAAGCTCAGGGTGCCGCAATGACGCTTAGATTTCGTCCGAAGTCCGCTGTTGCCTGGCGTGCGGGATTGGCGCTGGCCGCCATGCTGGCGGCCGGGCCGGCCCGATCGGCGGCTGATGCCCGGGCCGCGGATGCTCTTGGCCCCCATGACAGCAATGCCCCGGTCAATTACCAGGCGGATCGCATCGAACTGATGGAAAAGGCGAACCGCGTCGCGCTGTCGGGCAATGTGGTGATCACCCAGGGCGATTTGACAATGCATTCGCCGCGTGCCGTCGTCGCATACACCAACGAGGGATCGATGAAGATCCAGCGGCTGGATGCCACCGGCGGGGTGACCGTATTGCGCGGCAATGAAAATGCGCGCGGTGATGTCGCGACCTATGATTTCAACGCCCGGATCATCACCATGGTCGGCCATGTCGTGGTCGAGCGCGGCACCGACGTCCAGCGCAGCGGGCGGCTGGTCATCGATTTGAACACCCATCTGACGACTACCGACGCCGGGCCGGGCGGGCGCGTTTCCGGCACCTTTGCGGTGCCGAAGCATGACCAGAAAAACCCCTGAAGCAGGCGGGCAGACGGGTGCAGCGTTATCGGACCGGCGCACCGGACCGCGGCCAGCGCCTGTGCCGCTGGCGCAACTGCGCAGGCTTCTGCTCGATCTGCTGAGCGCCGGCGATGTGCCGCCCTCGCGCCTGGCCGGGCTGAGCGCCGGTGACTGGGCGCGGCTGGAGGCGCTGGGGCAATCCTATCGTTGCGATCCGCTGCTGCACCATCGCCGCGGCACCGCAGCGGCGATTCCCGCAGATTTGCGGCAACGCTGGCGGACGCGCTATCGCGCCAGCGCCATCCGGGCCATGGTGCTGCGCGCCGAACTGGGCGAGGTCACCGCGCTGTTGGAAGCTGCCGGACTGGCGCCAATCGCGCTGAAGGGGGCGTGGCTGGCGTGGCATGCCTATCCCGAGCCGGCGCTGCGCCCAATGACCGATATCGACCTGCTGCTCCCCCCCGATTCGGTCACGGCCGGCTATGAGCTGCTGCAGCGCCATGGCTACCGCCCAATGGCAGCGCCCGAAATGGCGATCGACGATCTGCTGCGCTTCGACAAGCATCTGCCGGAATTGATCGCCCCGCGCGGCACGATCATCGAATTGCATCACCGGCTGTGGGAACCCGATGGCCGGCTCGATCACGCCTCGCCGCTGCATGACGAGGCGGCCTTGCGGGCGCGGGCGCGGCGGGTGGAGGGCATATTGTATCCGGCGCCCGATGACATGCTGGCGCATCTGCTGATCCATGCCGCTTATGGCCATCGGCTCAATTGCGGGCCGGTGATCCTGGCCGATATCGCCTGTTTTCTGCAGCGTTACCCGGTCGACTGGCCGCAGTTCTGGGCCCGCGCCGCGCGCGAGGGCTGGCGTCCCGGCGCACGGCTGCTGCTGGCGGTGGCGGCAGGGCATGGCCATCTCGAAATCCCGCTGACGCCCGATGCGGGGCCGCCGCCCACGCCGGCCATCCTTGGCAGTTTTCCCGGCCTGATCCTGCAGGATCGCGCCACCCTGCAGAACGCCGCGCTGCTGGCCAGCGGATTTTCGGGCGGCGGCGCAGCCCTGTGGCGGCGGCTGCGCGGGCTGCGCGGGACGCGGGATGGCGCACAGGCGCCGCGCGACTTGTCTGGGGAAGGCGGTTTCATCCGTTGGTGGGCCAGCCGGCTCCAGCGGTTGGGCGGCCAGCTGTTTCACCCCGAACTGCTGCGCCAGTCCCGCGATCTCGCGCGGTTCAGCCGCTGGCTCGACGAATAAGAATGCATGGTTCTGGCGCATGGCGACAGATCGGGCAGGTTTGATCTTGCCTTGATCTCGCCTTGCGCTACGCATGCACCTATCGTGTGCTGGGATCGGTATGTTTTAAGGGTCCACAAAGAATGCTTAAGCAGACTCAGCAGAAAACGGCCATGATAACCGGGGTGACAGGCCAGGACGGTGCCTATCTGGCGCGGTTGCTGCTGGACAAGGGCTACCGTGTACACGGCATCAAGCGGCGCTCGTCCTCGTTCAACACCGGCCGCATCGACGACATCTATGAAGATCCGCACAGCCCCAATCCGCGACTGACGCTGCATTATGGCGACATGACCGATTCGACCAATCTCATCCGCATCGTGCAGGAAACCCAGCCTGACGAAATCTACAATCTGGCGGCACAAAGCCATGTCCAGGTCAGCTTTGAAACGCCGGAATATACTGCCAATGCCGACGGGCTGGGCACGCTGCGCCTGCTGGAGGCGATACGCATCCTGGGGCTCGGGCAGAAAACCCGGTTTTACCAGGCGTCGACGTCAGAGCTGTTCGGGCTGGTCCAGGCGGTGCCGCAGCGCGAGACCACGCCGTTCTACCCGCGCAGTCCCTATGCCGCTGCCAAGCTGTATGCCTATTGGACGGTGGTCAATTACCGCGAGGCCTATGGGCTGCACGCCTCGAACGGAATCCTGTTCAATCACGAAAGCCCGCTGCGCGGCGAAACCTTCGTCACCCGCAAGATCACCCGTGCCGCGGCGGCGATCCGGCTTGGCCGGCAGGAGGTGCTGTATCTCGGCAACCTCGATTCGCAGCGCGACTGGGGTCATGCCCGCGAATATGCCCGGGGCATGTGGCTGATGCTGCAACAGGACGAGGGCGACGATTACGTGCTGGCCACCGGTACCACCACGACGGTGCGCACCTTCACCGAATGGGCCTTTGCCGACGCCGGAATCGAGCTGGATTGGCAAGGCAGCGGAGCCGAGGAAAAAGGCTATTGCCGCCAGACGGGCAAATTGCACGTGGCAGTCGATCCACGCTATTTCCGCCCCACCGAGGTCGATCTGCTGGTCGGCGACGCCGGCAAGGCGCATCAGAAACTGGGCTGGCGCGCCGAGACCACGGTGCGCGAACTGGCCCGCGAAATGGTGCTGGCCGATCTGGAACTGCTGAGCCACGATGCCGTCTGGCATGTCAGCTAGCCGGGGATGTCCGACGCGGTCTTGCCATGCCCGATCTGTGCGGCGCCCCGGCGCGAGGTGGGCACGCGGATTTTCCTGAAGGTCCATTCCGCGCCGCTCGATTTCTGCGCGGGCTGCGGATTTTTGCAGGTGCGCAACCCGCACTGGCTGGCGCAGGCTTACGAACAGGCGATCACCGACCTCGATACCGGGTTGGTCGCGCGCAATCTGCGGATCGCGGCCACGCTGGAGGGGTTGTGCACGCTGCCCGCCCTGAGCACTGCACGCGGGCCTTATCTCGATCAGGGCGGCGGGGTCGGCTTGCTGGTGCGGCTGATGCGCGACCGCGGCTTCGACTTTCGGTGGGCCGACGCTCACGCCGAAAACTTGCTGGCGCGCGGTTTCGAGCTGGTGCCGGGACAAGGCTGCGTCGCGGTGACCGCGATCGAAGTGCTGGAGCATGTGCAGGATCCACTCGATTTCGTCACGCGGGCGCTGGCGGACGCCGGCTCGCGCACCCTGATCTTCACCACCGAGCTTTACGCCGGCGATCCGCCCGCCGACTGGTGGTATTATGCCGAGGAGACCGGCCAGCACATCGCCTTTTACCGGCATGACACGCTGGAGGCGATGGCGCGCCATCTCGGTCTGGTCGTGCTCAGCCATGGCGGCCTGCACATGCTGACCGACCGCGCCATCAGCCAGTCCACTTTTCGCCGGCGCGTGGGCCGGTTCGGGAGGGTGCTGGCGCGCGTGGGCCGCTCCCGGCGCCGATCGCTGATCGGGGCAGATCACGATGCGCTGCTCAAGCGCCTGCGCCATGGGGTGACGCAGTACGGCGCCGGGCATTAGACCGTCGTGCGTGTGTCAAAAAACTCCTCTCCCAAACGGAGGAAGGATGGTGCCGAGGCGTGGGGATGTGATTGAATCCGGCTCCAGCCCGGCACGCGTGCTGTTCGACGCGGACATTTTTTTGCGCCAGCCGGTCGGCGGCATCTCGCGGATGTTCGTCGAACTGGCCAGGGCATTGCCCGCAGCCGGCATCGCCCCGCGCATTTTCGCGCCATGGCACATCAACGATATGCTCGCCGAGCTGCCGCCGAGCTGCTTTCCGGCAGGCCAGCGGCGGATCACCCACCGTGTGGCCGTTGCGGCGGCGCGGCGGCTGCCGGTGGCCATTACCCGGCTGGCCGCGCGATGGGATCGCGCGCCGCTGGTGCACCAGACGTATTATCCGCCGCGCGATGCCGCCCCGGCACATCTGCCGCTGGTCATTACCATGCATGACATGATCCACGAACTGGACCCCGGCTTTGCCGGCGATCCGGTGATCGGCTGGAAAGCGCGGGCGATTGCGCGGGCCGACTGGATCACCTGCGTCTCGCAGCATACCAGGCAGGATCTGATCGCGCTGTTCCCCGATGCGGCGCGCAAAAGCTCGGTCGTGCCGCTGGCGGCCGGTAGGGCGTTCGGCCTAGTCGATGCCGCGCCGGTGCCGCGCCCTCATCCACGCCCCTATCTGCTGTATGTCGGCGAGCGGGCGCGCAGCTACAAGAATTTCGGCAGCGCGCTCGCGGCCTATGCCTCGTTGCCGGCCGTGGTGCGCGATTTCGATCTGATCGCGATCGGCGGCGGCGCTTTCACCGCCGCCGAACTCGCGCTGGTCGCCCAGGCCGGGATTGCGGGCAAGGCGCAGCAATTTTCAGCCGGCGATGTCGCGCTGGCGGGCTGGTACCGCCATGCCGCCGCCCTGCTGTATCCCTCGATATACGAAGGCTTCGGCATTCCGCCGCTGGAGGCGATGGCAGCGGGTTGCCCGGTGATCGCGCTGCGGCGCGCTTCGGTGCCGGAAGTCTGCGGCGAAGCGGCCTGCTATGCCGACGGCGCCGAACCCGAAGCGCTGGCCGCCGCCATTGTCCGGGTGCTGGGCGATGCCAGCCATGGCGCCGCGCTGCGCGAGGCCGGCCGCGACCGCGCCGCGTTGTTCAGCTGGCAGCGCTGCGCCGCCGAAACCGCGGCGATTTACCGCAGGCTGACAGGATGAGCACGATGCCAGGCGAACCGACCCCGATATTCGATCTGACCGGCAAACGCGTCTTCGTCGCGGGCCACCGCGGCATGGTCGGCTCGGCCATCGTGCGGCGGCTCGTATCGGAAAACTGCACGGTGCTGACGGCGAGCCGCGCCGAAGTCGATCTGCGCGAACAAAGTCAGGTGCGCGCGTGGCTGGCGCAGCATCGCCCCGAAGTCGTGGTGGTGGCCGCCGCCAGGGTCGGCGGCATCCTGGCGAATGACAGCTATCCGGCCGATTTCCTGTACGAAAACCTGATGATCGAGGCCAATCTGATCGATGCGGCGTGGCGCTGCGGCGCGCAAAAGCTGCTGTTCCTGGGCTCGTCCTGCATTTACCCGCGACTTGCCGCGCAGCCGATAACCGAGGATGCGCTGCTGACCGGGGCGCTGGAGCCCACTAACGAATGGTATGCGGTGGCCAAGATCGCCGGGATCAAGCTGTGCCAGGCCTACCGGCGCCAGCATGGGTTCGACTGTATTTCGGCCATGCCGACCAATCTCTACGGGCCGGGCGATAATTACGATCTGGCCACCGGCCACGTGCTGCCGGCGCTGATCCGCAAGGTGGATCAGGCCAGGCGGACCGGCAGCGCGGTGGAAATCTGGGGCAGCGGCACGCCGCTGCGCGAATTCCTGCATGCCGACGACTGCGCCGATGCCTGCGTGTTCCTGCTCAGGCACTATTCCGGGGAAAGCCACCTCAACGTGGGGTATGGCTCGGACGTTTCGATACGGGAACTGGTCCAGCTGGTGATGGAGGTGGCCGGCTATGCCGGGGAGATCGTCCACGATCGCAGCAAGCCCGATGGCACCCCGCGCAAGCTGCTGGATTCGTCGCGACTGCGCGGCATGGGCTGGCAACCCCGCATCGCCTTGAGGGACGGGATCGCCGACGCCTATCGGCATTTCTTGGCGGCAACGGCATGATATGAAGGGCCGGCGAACGGACCTTTAGGCAAAGACCTGCCATTCGATTGCATACTCGGCGTGGATTTCTTGATTTTTTAGGATTTCGGGTCGGAAAAGATATTTATTAGTGACTAATTTATTATAGTATCAACAATAATTCTGACATGGATCATTTTGTTGCTGAGCTTATTGATTATATAACTGGAGATAAATTAATATTTTTGTCAAAAATCAATTTCGTCAGATAAAGTCTTTTGGATTTTTGCCTCGACCACGCTGGATGGCGCGGTGAAAACTGCTGCCAAGTCCAAAGTCGGGATAAATTAGACAACGGTGCTTGAAAAAATATCAGAATAGGGATAAACCAGTAGCCACTTAGCAGGAGTTGTAAACTGCACATCCCGAACTCCGTCCGATCGCGCAATATTCGGTATTTGTCCCCGGCCTGCCGGCCATGACCGTTGACAACAGCCTCCGCGTGGCGATTTTGGGGATCAATTACGCGCCGGAGGAAATCGGCATCGGCCGCTACACCACCGACATGGCGGTCGCCCTGGCGGCCCGCGGCCATCGGGTGGAAGTGATCGCCGGCAAGCCCTATTATCCGCAGTGGAACACGTATTTGCCTTACCGCAAGCGGGGCTGGCTTCACGATACCGAACGCGGTGTGGCAATCACGCGCTGCCCGCATTATGTGCCCGCGAAACCCAATGGGCGGCGTCGGATCGTCCATCTCGCGAGTTTTGCCGTCGCCGCGCTGGGTCCGGCGCTGCGGCTGGTGTGGCGTCATCGCCCGGCTCGTCCGCAAGTGGTGATCTGCGTGGTTCCGGCCTTGCTCAGCCTGCCGGTGGCGTGGCTGGCGGCGCGGCTGGCCGGCGCCAGGCTGTGGGTCCACGTTCAGGATTTCGAAGTCGAAGCGGCTTTTGCCACTGGCCTGATCACCCCACGCGGCGGCGTCGCGAAATGGGCGCAGGCGACCGAAAACCGCTTGCTCCGGCTGACCGACCGGATCTCGACGATTTCGCCCCAAATGTGCGCCAGGCTGGTGCAGAAAGGCATTGCGCCGGAACGCGTGGTGCAGATTCGAAACTGGGCGGATGAGCCGCCGGCAACGGGTCCGGCCCCCGCCGCTTCGCTGCGCAAGGAGTGGCAGCTGGGCGAAAACCAGGTGGCGCTTTATTCCGGCTCGATCGCCAACAAGCAAGGCATCGCCATTCTGATCGAGGCGGCGCAGCTGACTGCGCATCGCCGCGACATCACCTGGGTGATCTGCGGCCAGGGGCCCTATCGCGCGGGCCTGGAAAAGCTGGCCGAGGGGATGGCCAACATCCAGTTTCACGATCTTCAGCCGACCGACCGGATGCCTGAACTGCTGGCCATGGCGGCGGTGCATCTGCTGCCGCAGCTGGCCGGCGCGGCGGATCTGGTGTTGCCTTCCAAGCTGACCAACATGCTGGCCTCGGGACGCCCGGTGGTGGCCACGGCCGCGAGCGGAACCGGCCTGTTCGCCGAAGTCGACGGCTGCGGCGTGGTGACGCCGCCCGGCGATGCCGCCGCTTTCGCCCGGACCGTGTGCGAGCTGGTCGATGATCCGGGCCGCAGGCGGACCCTGGGGCTGGCGGCGCGTCGGCGCGCCCGGGAACGCTGGGGCCGCGAACGGATGATCGATCGCCTGGAACAGGAACTTCGGCTGGTCTGCCGCGATGAGCGCGTCGGCACGGCGATGCTGGGCAAGGTGCTGTGACGGCGTGCGGTTTTCGGGTCGCACCGCATCTTGCAAAAAGTCGAAACCCGCTTTTCCGCGCCATGCCTGATCGCGCTTGCGATCCGACCGGTCAACAGCGATAACGGGCCATGCCGCGCTGGAATGCCCTGTTTTCGCATCGGATCGTGGCCGGCACGCTGGTCGGTTATTACGGCCAGTTCACCCAGCTCGGGGTGCAACTGATTGCGCTGCCGGTATTCACCGCGCACTGGGGCCTGGCCGGATACGGCACCTGGCTGATCCTGTTCACCATCCCGTCGTCGCTGGGTCTGGCCGATTTCGGCCTGTCGGCAGCGGGCGGCAATACCATGACTGCCGCAGCAACTCGCGGCGAATTTGGCCGCGCGCGCGCCATTTATGGCTCGTTGCGGCTGATCACACTGGTCACCGGCGCGGCCATAGCGGGCGCGGTGATGCTGGTGCTGCTGGTGATCCGCCCGCATTCGCTCGATTTTGCCGCAGCCGCTACCGGCGGGCATGCAGTGGAAACCGCCTGGCTGATGCTCGGCTATGGGTTTATCGCGCTGGTCAACGAAAGCCCGATCGCCGCCTCGCGCGCGGTCGACGCCTATGCCCCGACGATGGCCATTCACCAGACCATCATCCTGGTCGAGGCGATCTGCGCGCTGACCACCGCCATGCTCGGCTACGGGCTGACGAGCGTCGCCTGGGCCTATTTCCTGGCCCGGCTGGCCGGCTCGGTGGCACTGAACCTGTATGTCATCAGCCGCGCCGGCTGGATGCGGCATGTTCCGTGGAAACTCGACCGCGCCGAGCTGCGCGAGCTGTTTGCCCCGGCCATGGCGGCGCTGGTACTGCCCGGCGCCAATGCGGTGACGATCCAGGGCGCGGTGGTGGTGATCGGCGCGATCGGCGGCCCGGCGGCGGTGCCTGCCTTTACCGCGGTACGCACGCTCAGCCGGGTCGCGCTCCAGTTCGCCTTTCGCCTCAATTTCGCATCGATGCCGCGTTACACCGTGCTCGCCGCCACCGATGACCGCCCCGGCATGGACCGGCTGGTATTGCTCAACCTGGTGTTCACCGCCGCACTGGTGGTGCCTGCGGCCATCGGCATCCTCGCGCTGGGCCAGCCGTTCATTGCGGTCTGGACGCACGGGCTGGTCCATCCCTCGTTCCTGCTGCTGGCGCTGATGGTGCTGGCGATGCTGCTGAATGCGGCGTGGGTGCCGCTGTCGAACCTGATCATGTCGATCAACCATCACGCCGGTTTTACTTATTTCTTCCTGGTGTCGGGTGCGATCGCGATCGCGCTGGGCGGGCTGCTGGTCCAGCGGATCGGCATCGTCGGCATGGCCGGCGCGCTGGTGCTGCAGGAGGCGGCAATGGTCACCTGCGTGTGGCGGCTCGGCTACCGCATCCGGGTGATCCCGCGCGACGTGCTGGCCGCGGCATGGCGCTATGGCGGTGAGCTTCCGCGACAATTGCGAAGGGGCCGGAGTCCAAGCAGCGGGAATATGTCGTGAAGGCGGTCATCCTGTGCGGCGGGCAAGGCACGCGCATCCGCGATGTTGCCGATGACATCCCCAAGCCGATGATCCGCATCGGCGAACGCCCGATCCTGTGGCACATCATGCGCATCTATGCCGCGGCGCAGATTACCGATTTCATACTCTGCCTGGGTTACAAGAGCTGGTCGATCAAGGAATATTTCCTCAATTTTCACGCCCAGGTCGCCGACCTGACGGTCTGCCCCGGCCGCCCCGGCGAAGTCGATTATCGCGGTGATTTCCCCGAACGGGACTGGCGGATCGAACTGGCCGAAACCGGCCTTGCCGCGCAAACCGGCGCGCGGTTGTGGCGGGTGCGCGACCGGCTGGCCGCGGATGACCTGTTCTGCCTGACTTATGGCGATGGCGTGGCCGACATCGATATCGGCGCGGTCGTCGCCTTTCACCGCCGCCATGGCTGCATCGGCACTGTTACCGGCGTGCGCCCGCCCGGCCGCTTCGGCGTAATGACCATCGATCAGACGGTGGGCGACGAAACGGCCACAGACGGCGAGCGGGTCAGCAGTTTCGCGGAAAAACCCCAGGCGGGCGAGGGCCTGATCAACGGCGGCTTTTTCGTGTTCGATGCGCGGGTGTTCGATTATCTCGATGACGATCCCGGCCTGATCTTCGAGGCCGAGCCGCTGAAAAAACTGGCGCAGGATGGGCAACTGATGCTTTATCGCCTCGACGGCTTCTGGCAACCGATGGACACCTACCGCGAATTCCGGCTGCTTAACGAATTATGGCGATCGGGCGAGGCGCCGTGGCGGCGATGACCACGGATGGCGGGAAAGGGCACGGGTAATGTTTGGTGACACTTACGCCGGAAAGCGCGTGTTCGTCACCGGCCATACCGGCTTCAAGGGCTCGTGGCTGAGCTTGTGGCTGGCCCAGCTGGGAGCGCAGGTCACCGGCTATGCCTTGCCGCCGCTCACCGACCCCAGCCTGTTCGTCGATGCCGGGATCGCCGCCGGGCTGACCCATATCGTGGCCGATATCCGCGATGGCGCGGCACTGCGCGAGGCATTGACGCAGGCGCGGCCGGATTTCATCTTTCATCTGGCCGCACAGCCGCTGGTGCTTGAATCCTATGCCGCGCCGGAGGAAACCTTCGCGGTCAACGTCGGCGGCTCGATCGCGCTGATGGAGGCGATCCGCCACACCGCGACCCGCGCGGCGGTAGTGATGGTGACCACCGACAAGGTCTATCGCAACGGCGGAACCAAGCCAGGCGCTTACGAGCGCCCGTTTCGTGAAGACGACCCGCTGGGCGGGCATGATCCCTACAGCGCCAGCAAGGCGGCGATGGAAATCGCGGTGGCCTGCTGGCGCGACAGCTTCTTCGCGGCCGACGATGTCGCGCAGCACGGCGTACGCATTGCCACCGCCCGCGCCGGCAACGTCATCGGCGGCGGTGACTGGTCGGCCAATCGCATCGTGCCCGACCTGGCCCGCGCGCTGATGGCCAATGCCGTTCCACGCCTGCGCCATCCGGGCTCGTTGCGGCCCTGGCAGCATGTGCTGGAGCCGCTGGCCGGCTATCTGCGGCTGGGTGCGCGGCTGGCGGCGGCGGATGGCGCGAACTTTGCCCAGGGCTGGAATTTCGGCCCTGACCCGGAAGAGGCCCGGCCGGTCAGCGCGCTGGCCGAGGCCATGCTGGCGCGCTGGGCGCGGATCGGCTGGTTCGATGCCAGCGATCCCGCCGCGCCGCACGAGGCCGCCAGCCTGCAACTCGCGATCGACAAGGCGGGGGGCCGCATGGGGTGGTGGCCGGTGTGGAATTTCAGCCAGACCATCACCCGCACCGCCGACTGGTATCGGCATGTCCACGCCGGGACGCTCAGCGCGCGCGACGCCTGCGAGGCGGACATCGCCGCGTTTCGCGTCGACGCATTGGCAGCCGGTGCCGCGTTCGTGCCATGATGGCTCCCGCAACCGTCATTCAACCCGCAATCCTGTCCACCGACGCGGCCGCGCGCTTTGCGGGGCAGCGCGTATTGCTGACCGGGGCCAGCGGGTATCTGGGTGGACATGTGGCGCGCCAGGGGCTTGCCGCCGGGGTCGAACTGCATGAACTGGGCCGCCGTGCGGGGGTGGATGGAGCAAGCTTTCACCGCGCCGACCTGACCGATGCCGCCGCCGTAGCCCGCGTCGTGGCCGAGGTCCGCCCCGACGCGGTGATCCACTGCGCCGCGCCCGGAGTCAGCTATGGCGCAATGGACTTTGCCGCGATGCTGGCCGTGGCGGTGGGGGGAACGCAAGCGCTGTACGCTGCATGCGCCGCGCTGCCGCACGCGCCGGTCGTGGTTCATGTCGGCTCCGGCTTTGAATATGCCGCCAGCGATGGACCGGTCAGCGAAGCTGCACCGATCGTCCCTTCGGCGAGCCTGTATGGCGCGGCCAAGGCGGCGGCGGCGGCCGTGGCGGGCGGCTTTGCATCCAGCCTGGCAATCATGTTGCTGCGACCCTTTCATATCTACGGCGCAGGCGAAGCGGCCGGGCGCCTCGGGCCGATGCTGATTGCCCAGGCGCGTGCGGGAGCACGCGTGGCGTTGACCGCTGGCGCACAGCAGCGTGATTTTCTCCATGTCGATGATTGCGCGCGTTGTATCTGGACCGCGCTGGCCAAGGCTGCATCGCGACCGGCGCCCGGGCTTAACGTATTGAACGCCGGCTCGGGCGTAGCAATAACCCTGCGTCATTTCATCGAACTGCTGGCTGCCGAACTGCGGCGCGCGGGTTTTGCTCCCGATCTCGCGCTGGGCGAACTTGCCTACCGCGTGCATGAGCCGATGGTCAGCCTGCCCGACATTACCCGGCTGATGGCCACGCTGGACTGGCGGCCGCAGGTTTCGCTGGAGCAGGGCATCGCCGATCTGGTGCGGCGGGAACTGGCGCGATGACCCTGATCGATGCGGTCCGCTTCATCCCGCGCCGCCTGATCAGCGACGAACGCGGCTGGTTCCTCAAAGTGATCGACGGCCACGAGGAAGGCATCCCGCCCCATACCGGCGAAGTCTATCTGACGCTGGCCCATCCCGGGCAAGCGCGCGGGCATCATTATCACCCGCAAACCGCCGAATGGTTTACCGTGATCGACGGACGCGCGCTGCTGCAGGTGGCGGACCCGGCGACCGGGGCGCAGGCGCAATGGTGGCTCGAAAGTGACGCGCCGGAGACGGTGTTCATTCCCGCCGGTCTGGCGCATGTGTTCGTCAACCCGCCGGACGCCGGGCGGTCGTTCCTGCTGCTGGCCTATGCCGCCAATCGCTATGACCCCGCCGATACGATTGCGTTTCGGGTGAGCCAATGAGCCGGCGCCTGCTGTCGGTAGCCCTGCCGGTTCGCAACGGGGCCAACTACCTCGCCGCCGCGCTGGACAGCATCCTGGCGCAAGATTGCCGGGATTTCGACCTGTTCGTGTCCGACAATGCCTCGACAGACGAGACCCCGGCGATCCTGGCCGAATACGCCGCGCGCGATCCCCGCGTGAAAGCATCGCGCTGCGCTGCGCTGATTTCGCAGCAGGCCAATATGAATCGCGCCGTGGCGCTGGCAGATACGCCGTGGGTAAAGCTGTTTTGCCACGATGACCTGATGCTGCCCGATTGCCTGGCCCGGCTGTCAGCCGCCATCGCGCAGGTCGCGGACAGCAATGTCGCGCTGATCGGCAATGGCGAGCGTCATCTGTTCGGTGACAGCTTCATGACCGATGGCGTTGTCGGCGGCCAGCTGCTGGTCATGCCCGGCCACGAAGCCATCGCGCGCAAGCTGTGGCATGTCGCGCCTGCCATGCCGTTTCCGGCGGTGACGACTGCCACGGTGCGCAAGGACGCCTTCCTGGAGGCGGGCCAATTCGACGGGCGCTACGTCTATTTCGACATATTCTGCTGGCTGGAACTGCTGATGCGTCATGACTATGCGGTCGATACGCGGGCGCTGACCGTCAATCGCATCCACGCCGGGCAGGTGGCGCAGGCGGGGCGCCGCTCGCTGCGCGAGTTCAACGATTTTCGCGACTTCCTGCCCCGCTTCGTGGATCGGCATGGTACGTCGCTGGGCATGGGTGCAAAGGCCCGGCTGCGGCTGCGGCTGATGCCCGCCGCGATCGCCGCGCGCGCCATCGCCGTGCAGATACGAGCCGGGCGCTGGCGCGAAGCGTTGGCCATGGCTGGCCGGATGCCGCCGCATTACTGGCCGCTGATGGTGCCGCTGGTGTCCCGCGCCTTGCGCAACGAACGCCGCATTACCCGCGAAAATGCCCGCCATGTGCCGATCGAGTTTCTCTACCCGGCGTAGTTGAAAAGGTCAGGATGACCCGGATTTTTCACCGCCCGCCGTTTCGAAAGTCAGGCCCGGTCGGCCAGCCGGATCGCCGACATCATCCACCGCGCACCCGGCGGAAAGAAATTGCGGTAGGTCGTGCGCGAATGATCGACGGGCGTGGCCCATGAACCGCCGCGCAGCACCAGCTGGTTGATCATGAACTTGCCGTTGTATTCGCCGACCGCGCCTGCTTCGGGCTGGAAACCGGGATAGGCGCTATAGGCCGAACTGGTCCATTGCCAGCCGATCCCAAAGCCCTGGGTTAAGCGCCGGGCAGCCACTTCCCACTCCGCCTCGGTCGGCAGCCGCGCGCCGGCCCAGCGCGCAAAGGCATCGGCTTCGTAATGGCTGACATGCATCACCGCCTCGTCGGGGTCGATCCGGCGCCGTCCGGCGGGGGAGAACATGGTCCACCCCCCGTCGCTGCGCTGCCAGTAGAGCGGCGCCGTCCAGCCTTCGGCGCTGGCCGTCGCCCAGCCGTCCGACAGCCATAGTTCGGGCCGGCGATAGCCGCCATCGGCGATGAATTCCTGATAGGCTGCGGCACTGACCAGCCGGTCGGCGATGCGGTAATCTTCCAGCCAGACGCGATGGGCCGGGGTTTCATTATCGAAGGCGAACGCTGCCCTGCCTGTTTCCGGGCCTGTTTCCGGCACCTCATGGCCGATGCGGTACAGCCCGGCAGCGACGGTATGCCAGCGCAGATTGGGGGCGGCGCGCGGCGGGGCCTGCCACTGCGGATCGCAGGCCGGCGCGGTGGGATTGCGCGAAAATGCATGGAGGATATCCATTCGCATCAATTCCTGGTGCTGCTGCTCGTGATGCAGGCCCAGCTCGATCAGCCTGGCGCAGGCCGCGCTCGGGCCGGCCGCGATCAGCCGGGCCATTGCGGCATCGACGTGATGCCGGTAAGCCATGATTTCGCCGCGGCCGGGGCGCGACAGCATCCCCCGCTCGGGGCGCGGATGGCGATCGCCGACGGTGACGTAATAGGAGTTAAACAGCACCGCATAGGCCGCATCGAAGCAGGCATAGCCGGCCAGATTCGGCACCAGCACGAAGGTTTCGAAAAACCAGCTGGTATGCGCCAGGTGCCATTTCAGGGGGCTGGCATCGGGCATCGATTGCAGCAGGCAGTCCTCATCGCTCAGCGCGGCGGTGATCGCCTCGCTGGCGCCACGTATCTCGCGGAAGCGGCTCACCAACGAGGGGGCGAATACATGCGCCGGGTCCGCGACGAAGCTTGCCGCTCGATCAGCTTTCATGGTTCGATCTGCCCGGCGTCGGCGGACCACACGTGGATCGAGAACAATTGGTCGGCATCCAGCCAGCTGGCCATCGGCTCCCACCCGGATGCGCGGGCGAGCAGGCGGATTTCCTGGAGCGAATATTTATAGCTGTTCTCGGTATGGATGGTTTCATTTTTCAGCATGCCAAATACCTTGCCGGCGGCCTGAAAACCAATGTCACGCTGCGCTTCCAGGTGCATTTCGACCCGCCCGCGCCCGTCATGCCAGACCGCGCGATGCCGGAAGGCGTCGATCGGGATGGTTCCGCCGAGTTCACGGTTGATCCGCGCCAGCACGTTACGATTGAACCGCGCGGTAACCCCGGCGTCGTCGTCATAAGCGGTTTCCAGCAAGCGCGGATCCTTGCGAATATCGATGCCGATGACCAGCCTAGCATCGGCCCCCAATATACGGCGAAAAAGGCGCAGCAGATCAATCGCGGCGGGGTGGGCGAAGTTGCCGAGCGTCGAGCCTGGAAAAAAGCCGATCAGCGGGCCGTCGACACTGCCGGGCAAATCCAGTGGCCGGGTGAAATCGGCAGCGACCGGCAATACCGCGATATGCGCATGCGCCTGCGCAAAGGCCTGCGCGGATAATTCGAGGAAATGCTCGGAGATATCGATCGGCACATAGGTGCCGGGTTTCACCGCATCCAGCAGCAGCGGCGTCTTGGTCGACGATCCGGCGCCGAATTCGACCACCGTCTTGCCCGTGCCGGTGAGCCGCGCGATATCGCCGGCATGGTCGCGCAGCAGCGCGATCTCGGTACGGGTCGGGTAATATTCGGGAAGAAGGGTGATTTCCTCGAACAATTCCGATCCGGCCTGGTCGTAGAAATACCGCGCCGGAATGGTCTTTTGCGGCTGGGACAGGCCCTCGATCACCGCTTGCGCAAACGAATCCGCGCCGACGATCTGCTTGTCCATGGTCATTGCCGACATGCTGGTCCCCTGATGCAGCGGCCAATTGAAATTCCGGGCCGCCAGGTCGCAAGAACAACCCGTCAACCGCCAATTTGTTTCAGCGCCTGCCGCCATAGCGCCATTGCGATCGGGAAAGGTTTTAAAATCGTCCGATCCGGCGCATAGCCGCAGCCGATGCGCTTTGAATCCGACAATGCCGCCCAGGTCCACCCCGCCGCGCTGCGCGCAATTGTCGAGGCGGCTGACGCCCGCGGCGGCTATGACGGCGATCGCTGGAGCGCGGCGCTCGACCCGGCGTTCTCGCGGGTGTTCGAACGGGAAGTTACCGTGCTGTGGGTAGCAACCGGCACCGCCGCCAACGCGCTGGCACTCAGCGTGCTGTGCCCCGCATACGCCGGCATCATGACCCACGAAGAAAGCCATATCTTTGCCGACGAATGCGGCGCTGCGGGATTTTTTACCGGCGGGGCGACGATCCTGCCGTTGCCGGGGCACGGCAACAAGCTGACCGCTGCGGCGGTGCGCGCGGCGCTGGCCCGCCGCGATGTCGATCAGCACACGCTGCCGGCGCGCTGCCTGTCGCTGACCAACGCCACCGAGTGCGGGCTGGTCTATTCCCCCGCAGAGACAACGGCGCTGGGCGCGGTGTGCCGGGAATTCGGCTTGCGGTTCCATGTCGATGGCGCGCGCTTTGCCAATGCTGCGGCGTTTCCGGGCTGTTCTCCGGCGGATCTGAGCTGGCGCGCCGGGGTCGACCTGCTGTCCTTCGGTTTTTCCAAGAACGGCGCGCTGATGGGTGAGGCGCTGGTGATATTCGATCCCGCGCTGGCCGGGGAATTGCGCTATCGCCGCAAGCGCGCCGGGCATCTGCCTGCACGGGGCCGGGTGATCGCAGCGCAATTGCTGGCGCTGGTCGAGGGCGATTTGTGGCTGGCCAACGCCCGCGCCGCCAATGGCGCGGCGCAGCAACTGGGCACGGCGGCGGGCGCCCGGCTGGTCCATCCGGTGGAGGCCAACGAAGTGTTCCTGCGGCTCAGCGCGGCTGAAGCACTGGCGCTGCGCGACCAGGGTTTTTCGTTCTACGACTGGGAAGTGGATGAAGCCGGCGGCGAATACCGGCTGGTCACCGGGTGGCATCATACGCCGCAGGATGTGGCGCCCCTGGCAGACGCGCTGGCGGCTTTGCACGAATGAACACCACGATGTCCGGGCCGGCGCTGCGGCTGAGCAACGTCAGGAAAACCTATGGCGCGGTCGCCGCCGTGGCCGATGTCAGCCTGAGCGTCGCGGCGGGCAGCTTCGTCGCTCTGGTCGGCGCCTCTGGTTCGGGCAAATCGACGCTGCTCAAGACGATCAACCGGCTGGTGACGCCCGACAGCGGCTTTATCGAAATCGCCGGCGCGCGCACCGATGCTCAGCCGGATCACGCGCTGCGCCGCCAGATCGGTTATGTTTTCCAGAATACCGGCCTGTTTCCGCATATCAGCGTGGCCGACAATATCGGCATCGGGCTCAAATTGCGCGGTGTCCGCGACCGCGCCGCGCGGATTACCGAGATGCTGGTGCTGGTCGGGCTCGATCCGGCGCTGGCAACGCGCATGCCCGATGAAATGTCCGGCGGCCAGCGCCAGCGCGTCGGCGTGGCCCGGGCCCTGGCGCCGGCTGCCGGCTTGCTGCTGATGGACGAACCCTTCGGCGCGCTCGATCCGGTGACCCGCGACGCCCTGGGCCGCGAGACGCGCGACCTGCATGACCGGCTCGGCCTGACCACGATCATGGTTACGCACGACATGGCCGAGGCGCTGCTGCTGGCGGATCGGGTGGTGGTGATGGCGGGCGGGCGAATCGTCGGCGATGCGACTCCGGCGGAACTGGCCAATGGCGCAGGCGGGCCAGAGGCGCAGACGATGGTCGCCGTTCCGCGCGGTCAGGCGGAACGCCTGCTGCGGCTGCGCGCGCCGGCGTGAACGATTTCCTTACCACCCTGGCCACGCTGGGCCATCCGCTGGCGGCGCATGTCGTGCTGGCCGCGGCGGCGCTGGCGCTGGGGCTGGCGATCGCCTTGCCGCTGGTCGTCTGGGCGCATGCCAGTCCCACCATCGGACGCGTTGCGCTGGGGGCGGCCAGCCTGATCCAGACCATTCCCTCGCTGGCACTGCTGGCGCTGTTTTATCCACTGCTGCTGTGGTTGTCGGCGCTGGTCGGCGGCGGCATCCCCGCGCTGGGCTTCCTGCCTTCGCTGCTGGCGCTGGCGCTGTATGCGGTGCTGCCGATCCTGCGCAATGGCGTGACCGGGCTGGCCGGGCTGGATCCGGCATTGCGCGAAGCGGCAGACGGCCTGGGCATGACGAGCGCGCAGAAACTGTGGTGGGTAGAGGCGCCGCTGATAGCCCCGATCGTCATGGCCGGGGTGCGCACCGCGGCGGTATGGACGATCGGCGCGGCCACGCTGTCGACCACGGTGGGCCAGCCCAGCCTGGGCGATCCGATCTTTGCCGGGTTGCAGATCCAGAACTGGACGCTGGTGCTGGCCGGCTGCCTGGCAGCGGCCGCGCTCGCGCTGGTCGTCGATGGCGTGCTGGCGCTGATCGAACGGGGCGTGGCCCGCCGCCGCAAATTGCCGATATTGGCTGGAGCGGCAGTGTTGGCGCTGGGCCTGGCCGCGGCGGCCGCGACGTTGGCGGGCAATGCCTGGTCGCCGGGCAACGGGCGCCGGACCATCACCATCGGCGCAAAGAATTTTTCGGAACAATACATCCTGGCCCAGCTGATCGGCGATCGGCTGGAAGCGGCGGGCTACACGGTGCGCTATTCGCAAGGGCTGGGCTCGGCCGTGATCTATCGCGCGCTGGCCGCCGGAGACATCGATGTCTATGTCGAATATAGCGGCACCTTGTGGGCCAACCAGATGTCACGACGCGACAACCCGCCGCGCCCGGCGATGATCGCCGCGATCGGCGCCTGGACCCGGTCCACCAGCGGTGTGCGCCTGATCGGCCCGCTCGGCTTTGAAAACGCCTATGTCTTTGCGATGCGAGGCGCAGATTCGCGGGTGCGCGGCATAGCCACGCTGACCGATCTGGCGGCGCAGGGGCCGCGGCTGCGGCTGGGCTCCGATCTGGAATTCCTGCGTCGGCCCGAATGGCAGGCCGTGCATGCCGCTTACGGGCTGCGGTTCGGCACCAGCCGCTCCTACAGCCCGACCTTCATGTATCGGGCACTGGAAGGTGGCGACGTCGATGTGATCTCGGCGTTTTCGTCGGATGGCCGGATCGCCGCCGATCGGCTGACCATGCTGACCGACCCCAGGGGCGCGGTTCCCGGCTATGATGCGCTGCTGCTGGTGTCGCCCGCGCATGCGCAGGACCGGCGGCTGGTCGCCGCGCTGTCGCCGCTGGTCGGGGCCATCCCGGTGGCACCGATGCAGCGCGCCAACTATCTTGTCGATCGCGACCGCGACAAGCTTTCACCCCAGGCCGCCGCGCGCATCCTGGGGGCGCAGATCGGCCGGCGCTGAGCGTTCGATCATCCTTCAGGAATAGGTGGCGCCCCCCGCTGCCGGGTGATAGACGCGAGCCGCAATGACATCGGCGGATAGGGCGATCAAGAGCGAGCCGGGGGCTCCAACGTGGAAAGAAAGCGACCGGCTGGCGGCGCTGGCGCGTTATGCCATTCTGGATACGCCGCCGGAGCCGGATTTCGACGATATCGCCCGACTGGCGGCGGAAGCTTTTGGCGCACCGATCGCGGTCATCAACCTGATCGCGCAGGACCGGCAATGGTTCAAGGCCGAGGTCGGTATCGGTACGCGCGAATTGCCGCTCGATGTTTCGATCTGCGCCTATGCCATTCTGCAGAACGACCTGATGGTCGTGTCCGATTGCACACGCGATCCGCGCTTCGCCGAAAATCCGCTGGTCACCGCCGACGGGGGCCTGCGCTTCTATGCCGGCGCCCTGCTCAAGACCGTGGAAGGGCTGCCGATCGGCACGGTCTGCGTGCTGGACCGGCAGCCGCGCCCGGAGGGGATTACCGCCTTGCAGCGGTTGACCCTGGAAGTGCTGGCGCGGCAGGTCATGACCAATCTGGAACTGCGCCGGGCGCTGACCACGCAGCGCGAGGACGACCGGCGTAACCGGCTGATACTGGACAGCGCGGTCGACTATGCGATCATCACCCTGGACCGGGATGGCCTGATCACCAGTTGGAACGAAGGCGCGTTCCGGCTGATGGGCTGGCCTGCTGCGGAGATCTGCGGCCGCTCCTGCGCGACCTTCTTCACTCCCGAAGACTGCGAAATCGACAGGCCGGGGCATGAAATGGCCAAGGCGCTGAACGAAGGCCGCAGTGCGGACGATCGCTGGCATCTGCGCCGGGACGGCACGCGCTTCATGGCCCATGGCGAGATGATGCCGCTGACCAACGACGACGATGTGCCGATCGGCTTTCTCAAGATCGTGCGCGATCGCACCGCCGAGCATGCGGCACGGGCCGCGCTGGAGGCGAGCGAAGCGCGCACCCGGCTGGCGCTGGAGGCCGCGCAGATCGGCGCGTGGGAGTCCGATCCGGCATTGCGCGCGCTGACCTGGGATGCGCGAACCCGCGAATTGCTGGGGCACAGCGCCGATGAACCGATTGATTACGAAAAATCGTTTCTGGCCCGGGTTCATCCCGAAGATCGCGCGCATGTGAATGCGGTCAACGCCGCGGCGCTCGCCCCGGGCGGCGACGGCGTCGCCAATATGGAATATCGCACGATCAGCGCGGTGGATGGCCGGGAGCGCTGGGTGCAGGCCAAGGGGGCGATGGCCAGCGGCCCCGATGGCGAAGCGCGCTTTGTCGGCATCGTGCGCGATATCACCGCTGAAAAGGATGCGGAAAACCACCGGCGCATGCTGACCGCGGAATTGCAGCATCGGATGAAGAACACCCTGGCGGTGGTGCAGTCGATCGTCGGCCAGTCGCTGCGCGGCGCCGCCACCCCGCAAGCCGCCAGCGAGGCCATCCGCGAGCGGCTGATGACTTTGGGGCATGCCCATGATCTGCTGACCCAGACCAGCTGGACCGCCGCGCCGATAAGCGCGGTCGTTACCGGGGCGACGCGGCATGCCGCGCAGACCGGCCGGGTGGAGATCAGCGGCCCCGATCTGCCGCTGGCGCCCCGCGCCGCGCTGGCGATGTCGCTGTGCCTGCATGAATTGTCGACTAACGCGACCAAATATGGTGCCTTGTCGGTGCCGACCGGGCACGTCGAACTCAACTGGCGGATAGAGCGCGACGATCGCGGCCACGACGCTTTCCTGGACATGCGCTGGCAGGAATTCGGCGGGCCGCCGGTCATCCGCTCCGAGCGGAAGGGTTTCGGCACCCGGCTGATCGATAATCTGGCCTATGACCTGGGCGGGGATACCAAGCTCGATTATGCCGCCGACGGGGTGATCTGGCAGTTGCACTCCGAACTGGGGCGGATCACCGAACAGCCGTAATCCACGCGAATTCTCAACCCGCCTCTACCCGGACCCGCTGGCTGTTCATCACCGCGTTGCCATAGGCGGTCAAAAACGCAACGTCCGCCGCGTCGCGGCCGATGCCGATCTTGGCCATCGATTTTTCGGGCGCCATCCCGGTGGCATCGACCAGATGCCATTCCCCGCCCAGAAATACCTCGGCCACGGCGTGGAAATCCTGCGGCTCGACCCCCAAAGCATAGACGCTGGCGATTCGCGCGGGGATGCCGGCGGCGCGCACCAGGGTAATCAGCACATGCGCGTAATCGCGGCAAATACCCTGGCGGCGGATGAAGGTATCGGCGGCGGTGGTTTCCGAAGTGCTGATGCCGGGCACATAGGTAAAGCGGTCTTCCACCCAGTCGCGCATCGCCTTGACCGCCGCGCCCCCTTCCAGGCTGCCGAACTTGCTCTGGACGAAGCTCTGGAACTGGTCGGACTGGCAATAGCGCGAGGGCAGCAGATATTGCACCGTCTCGCCTGGCAACAGCTGCTGTTCCACCATCGGCAGGGTAAAGCAGTCGGTCAGGATGCGGTCGATCGTCACCGTTGCCCGGTAATCCACGGTAAAGCGGCCGTTCGCGCGCATCCAGATGCGCTCGCCGATCGCATCATGCGCTGCCACGCGGGCAAAATGATCGTTGAGCGATATCTCGATATGGGCCTGATTTATGGTCTGCTCGGGAATGGCGGCCGCTTCCATCTGCAACAGGAGCGCGGTCGGACAGCTGAACCAGTAATCAAGCTCGGCATGGATGTTGATTTTCATCGAAGCTCTCTGAGACGGTAAGGGAAAGGGGCCATGTCGGCGACCATGAGGTGATGGGACTGGATGGGCTGGAATCCTTGTTTTCGCGTGATTCAAGACAAAACCGGTACCCACTTTTGTCATCACGCTCCAGCGGCGTTACCGTCTCTGATCGATCGCGGTTCCGGTGCCGCTGTCCGCCTGTTTACGTGCCAGCGCCTGGTCCGGACTGTCGGAATGGGCAGCGTCGGGCTCCAGCAGAGCCACTTGCCGTTCGCATTCCGAATTGAGTTCGCCGCCCATCAGCAAAACGAAGCTCGACAGATAAAACCACGTGATCACCACGACCACGGCCCCCAGCGAGCCATAGGTGGCATTATAATGGCCGAAACTGGACACGTAACTCCCAAAGCCCAGCGTGACCAGCGTCCAGCCGACGCCGGACAGCACCGCCCCCGGAGTCAGCCAGATCAGACCGGTCAGCGGGCGGTTGGGCCCGATCCAGTAAAGCGCCGAAGCCACGCCGCCGCCGACGATGATGACGCCCAGCCACGACGCCGCCTTTTCGGCCAGTTCCAGTACCGGCGGCAGGCTGGGTACCAGCAGATGCTCCAGCCCGGCCAGCGCGGCCACTGCGGCGATTCCGGCCAGCACGACCAGCAGGACGGTCACGGTCACCGCCACGGCAATGAGATTGAGATGGAAGAACCCGCGCGTTTCGCGCTCTTCATAGGCCAGGTTGAGCGCGGTGATGATCGCACCCGCCCCGCTGCGCACGCTGAACAGCGCCAACGCCAATGCCACCGCCAGACCGAGGCCCTTCTTGCCGCTGGACGCGGAAACGATGGTCAGCAACTCGTTGTGCACCAGCCGGGCCGCATCCGTCGGCATGACCGTGGTCAAGGCGCGAAAATCGGCCAGCACGGAGGCCGGAGTGGCCAGCAGGCCATAGCTCAATACCGCCGCGCCGAGCATCGGCACCAGCGCGAGGAACGCATAGAAGGCCACGCCGGCCGACATCAGGTCGATATTGTCCGCCAGCGTCTGGCGCCAGGTGCGCGCCAGCACCGCCCGCCAGTCCGCCCAGGCAAAATGCCACGGTGAAAGCCTGGTTGATTGATGCGTATCCGCCATGATGCCCCCGTCGATTCATCCTGCCAACAACCGTTATCGCAACCGGTTCCCGCAGTGCAGGAACAACCGCCGCACCGGGGTGTTTTCACCGGCAGGAGCGTGGCAAGGCATCGCTGCAACGCCATCATGCGGGACGTGCGGCAACCCCGGCTCCGGCTAATCAGGAATTCCCGGCTCTGGATTATCAGGATTGCCCGGCTCTCGCTTATCGGATTGGAAGGAGCTACCACATGACCGAAAACACCGCTCACGTCGATTGGCACGGCCAGGGCAAGGACGGGCTGGGCACCATCAGTACCGCCACCGGCGCATTGCAGGATTATCCCTACGGTTTTGCCAGCCGGTTCCAGGATGACCGCAGCGGGACCAACCCCGAGGAGCTGCTGGGTGCGGCTCACGCCGCCTGTTTTACCATGGCGTTCTCCTTCGCCTGCGCGAGTGCGGGTTTCACCACCAGCGATGTGCATACCGTCGCCGTCGTGCGGCTGAGCAAAGCAGGCGCAGGATTTGTCATCGACCGCATCGCGCTGACCCTGAAGGCGACCATCGCCGGCATCGACGAGGTCCGGTTCCAGGCCATTGCCCAGGATGCCAAGCACAATTGCCCGGTTTCCAAGGCCTTGTCCGGTGTCGCAGAAATCACCCTGCAGGCGACGCTGGACGAGCCTCACGTCAATTTCGAAACGCCCGCCCAGATCGTCGCCGATCCCGATCTGTCGTCTCGGGAAAAGGTTGAACTGCTCGAAGAACTGGAGCAGGACGCCCGCCAGCTGGCCACCGCATCAGCCGAAGGAATGACCGGCGGGGAGCCTACGAACCTGCATGAAGTGCTGGACGCCAAGGTGGCATTGGGCCTGCCCGACGCCTATCAAATGGTGCTGAGCGATCTGCGCGCCCGGGCACGGCTGGGGGCGCCAGATGCCGGGATCAAGAGTGCGATCGCGGCGCTGGACGCGCTGTCGGATGCGGAAGCCCGCGCCGGTTGAAGCTGCGAAGATGGCGTAGTGCAGCTCAAGCTCCAGAGCATGATGCGATAAGATAGAATCGCCTCATGCTCTAGAATCTTTGTTTTCGC
>CAXTOS010000004.1:0-52435 GCA_964245935.1 uncultured Novosphingobium sp. | reverse complement strand
GGCAGCGAGGCGGAACGCGCTTTCTGGCGCGACGCCATTGCCGGGTTCAGCAACGGCGATGACGATCTCGCCCATGCGGTGGAACTGATCAACCGCCACGACGCGGTGTCGACCACGCGTGAGCGCGCCCGCCATTTCGCCCAGCGCGCGATCGATGCCATCGCCGCGTTTCCACGCGGCGATGCGCGCGCGGCGATGGCCGAAGCGGCGGAATTTGCGGTTTCGCGGCGGTATTGAACGCCTTCTGATAAGTGCTTTCGCCCGTTTTTTTTCGAGGTAGAAAGAACGAAAGCAGCCCTTCGACAAGCCCAGGATGGACGGGTAAGGCTGCGCAGTGAGCGCGCAAATCGATCTTCCCGTCCATGCGGTGCTGCCCGATGTGCTGGCGGCGCTGCGCCATGGCGGTGCGGCAGTGCTGATCGCGTCGCCTGGGGCGGGCAAGACAACGGCGGTGGCGCCGGCTTTGCTGGACGAGGCGTGGTGTTCCGGCACGGTGATCCTGCTCAGCCCG
This sequence comes from uncultured Novosphingobium sp., assembly GCA_964245935.1. GTDB lineage: Bacteria > Pseudomonadota > Alphaproteobacteria > Sphingomonadales > Sphingomonadaceae > Novosphingobium. The sequence goes on along the minus strand of CAXTOS010000004.1, from coordinate 51,924 downwards.
CGCCGCGTTGCCGCGCGTGCCGCTGCCGAACGCATGGCCGAAGCATTCGGCGAGGCTTGCGGCGACACCGTGGGATATCTGACCAGGCTCGATAGCAAGCGCTCGGCCCGCACCCGCATCGTGGTCATGACCGAGGCCATTTTCGTTGCCACCATCCTGGCCGATCCAGACCTGGCGGGCGTGTCCGCAGTGCTGTTCGACGAGGCGCACGAGCGGCATCTCGACAGTGATCTCGGCCTGGCGCTGGCGATCGAAAGCCGCCAGGTGCTGCGCGAGGATTTGCGGCTGCTGGTGATGTCGGCCACCATCGATGGGGCGCGGTTTGCCGGATTGCTGGCCAAAGATGGGCAATTTGCGCCGGTTATCGAGAGTGAGGGTCGGGCGCATCCGCTCGCGATCCGCTGGCTGGGTGCGCGGGCGGAGTTGCGTCTGGACGATGCCATGGCCGCCGCGATCCACACCGCCTGGCGCGAGGAAACCGGCGATATCCTGGGTTTCCTGCCTGGTGTCGGCGAAATCGAGCGCACCGCCGAGCGGCTGGCCGGACGCTTGCCCGGCGCGCTGATCCTGCCGCTGCACGGCCAGTGCGAGCCTGCCGACCAGCGCGCCGCGATCCGCCGTGACCCGCAGGGCCGCCGCCGCATCGTGCTGGCCACGGCGATTGCCGAGACATCCTTGACGCTGGACGGGGTTCGCATCGTCGTCGATGCCGGCCTCTCGCGGCATGCCGAATTCGACAAGGCAGCAGGGGTGACCCGCCTCGTCACTCATCGCGCCAGCCAGGCAGCGGCCGCCCAGCGCGCGGGCCGGGCGGCGCGACAGGGGCCCGGCGTCGCGTATCGCTTGTGGGAGGAGGCGGCCCATCCCGGACGGCCGGCGTTTGCCGCACCCGAAATGCTCACCGCCGATCTCGCTCCGCTGGCGCTGGTGCTGGCGCAATGGGGGGCGGGGGATGCCGCGGCCATGGCGTGGATCGATCCGCCACCCGCTGCCGCAATGGCCGCCGCGCGGGCCAAGCTGACCGCGCTGGGCGCGCTGGACACAGTCGGGCGGATCACCCCGCATGGCCGCGCGATGGCTGGCTTGCCGATGGCGCCCGAGCCTGCGCATATGCTGTTGTATGCCGCCGAGCGCGGGGCCGGCGAGACGGCGGCGCGGCTGGCGCTGCTGTTGCAGGAGCGCGGGCTGGGCGGCCGCGGCGAGGATCTGGCTGTCCGGCTCGATCGCTGGGGGTCCGAACGCGGCGCTCGCGCCGATACCTTGCGGCAGATGGCCCGGCGCTGGGCGCAAACTGCCAGCGAACTGGGTGCGGAGTCCCCGCGCGACCCAGAGCCGCCACCGGCAGGCATACTGATGGCCGAAGCGTTCCCCGATAATCTGGCCCGGCGGCGGGGGGAAACGGGCGAGGAATGGTTGACCGCCGGGGGCAGGGGGCTGCGGCTCGACCTCGCCTCGCCCCTGGCCCGCGCCGAATTCCTGGCGGTGGGCGAGGCGCAGGGCGAGGCCAGGCGCGCGCGCATTACCGGTGCGATTGCCTTGACCGAAGCCGACGTGCTGCGCTGGCTGCCACATCGTATCGAGCGCCGCTCGGCGCTGCGCTGGCTGGAGAGCGAGCGTCGCGTCGAAGCCTTGCTCGAACAGCGGCTGGGCGCCATCGTGCTGTCGCGCGGGCCCGATCCGGCGCCCGACCGGGCAGCGATCGCTGCGCTGATCTGCATGAAACTGCGCGAGGTGGGGCTGGAACCGCTGCCATGGACCGATGCCAGCCGCTCGCTGCGGCGCCGCGCGCGCTACGCCGGGGTGGCCGCGCTGGCGCACGAGGCGTTGCGCGATTCACTCGAAGAATGGCTGGCGCCGCTGCTCGATCGCCGGCTCGATGCCATCAACCCCGCCGCGCTGCATCAGGCGCTGGTGGAAAAACTTGGCCGCAGTGGCCGACAGCAGCTGGACCAGCTGGCCCCCGCCAGCTTCGCCAGCCCCGCCGGATCGCACCATTCCATCGACTACGACGACCCCGGCGGCCCCAGCGTCGAAGTGCGGGTCCAGGCGCTGTTCGGCCTCGACCGCCACCCGGCTTTGGCCAGCCCGCCCAGCCGCTGCTGCTCAAGCTGACATCACCGGGCGGCAGCGCCATCCAGACCACCCGCGACCTGCCCGCGTTCTGGCGCGGCAGCTGGCGCGACGTGCAACGCGACATGAAAGGCCGCTACCCCCGCCACCGCTGGCCCGACGAGCCGTGGCGCGAAGACCCCAGCTTGAAGACGCGGAACGCGTTCGAGGGGCGGCCACGGAAGTGAGAGGCTGCAACGTTTCCCCTCCCGCTTGCGGGAGGGGCCAGGGGTGGGCACCTTCCAAAACCACGGTTGCGCGTCGGCCTGTCCACCCCCGACCTCTCCCGCAAGCGGGCGGGGAGAAGAGGAAGCGCACCGAAATAGCGCCGCAAGACCGCTACCCCGACATCAGCCCGGCCTTGACGAGCGCATCATGCGTCCGCGTGACGCAATCGATATGCTGGTCGATGGTGGCGAGCCCTTGTCCCATGGTGTCGATCGAGGCATGAGTCCCTCCGAAATCGCGCCAGCGCGCAGCCAGTTCCACCACCGCTTCGGGGCTCTTGGCGGCGGTCATGTTGCATTGCAGGCCAAATCCCGCTGACGGCCGGCCTTGTTCGGCCAGCAGTTCCAGCAGGCGTGGCGCCACCTTGAAGGCATCGCCTGTGCCATGCGCGAAAATGAACCCATCGGCAATGCGCGCGGCCCGGCGCAGCGCGACATCGGCATAGCCGCCCAGCCAGATCGGAATGCGGCGCGTCGGCACCGGATTGAGCGCGGCGCGGTCGATATGATCGAATTTACCGGAAAAGGTCACCAGATCGCCCGACCACAGCTCGCGCAGCAGTCCCACCTGTTCGGTCATCCGCGCGCCGCGCGTTTCGAAAGCCATGCCCAGCGCGTCGTATTCGACGTAATTCCAGCCAAGGCCGACGCCCAGCCGCAGGCGGCCCTGCGACAGCAGATCGACATCGGCAGCCTGCCGGGCGACGAGTGCCGTCTGGCGCTGTGGCAGAATCAGGATGCCGGTCACCAGTTCGATGCGCTGCGTGATGGCCGCCAGATAGCCGAACAGCACGAAGGGGTCGTGGAACGGGTCTTTTTCGGTGTACGGCCCGGTCAGCCTGGGTTCGCGATCGTGGCTTGCCCCCAGCACGTGATCGTAGAGCACCAGATGATCGAAGCCGAGTTGCTCGGTAGCCAGCCCGATGCGCCCCACTGCCAGCGGGTCGCCGTTGAGTTCCTTTTGCGGATAGATGACGCCGATTTTCATGGGGGCTTCCTTAGCGAGTTGAAGAGGAATTATCCTCAAGCCGCAAATGCAACCACGGAATTGGCCGCACTGAGCACCGCGCGCACGCTGGCGGTGGCGATATCCTCGTTGATGCCCACGCCCCAGATGGTTTCGCCGCCTGGCCCGGTGCATTCGACATAAGCCGCCGCGCGCGCTTCCGAGCCCGCGCTCATTGCGTGTTCCAGATAGTCGCGCACTTCGAGCCTGACCCCGAAGCTTTCCGCCAGCGTCGCCACCACCGATGATATCAGCCCATTGCCGCGCCCCGACACCGATTGCTCCTGCCCGCCGACGCCGATCTTGCCGGTGAACAGCCTTGTGCCATCGGGGCCGCGCGCTTCCTCGTAATCGACGAGCTGGAAATGCTGCGGCGATGCCAGATGATAGACGCGCTGGAACACCTGCCAGATATCATCGGCGTGGAGTTCGCGGCCTGCCGCGTCGGCCAGTTCCTGAACGTGGCGCGAGAAATGGGGCTGCATGCGCTTGGGCAGTTTCAGCCCCTGGTCCTGTTCCAGCACCCAGGCAAACCCGCCCTTGCCGCTTTGCGAATTGACGCGGATGACCGCTTCGTAGGAACGGCCGAGATCGGCCGGATCGATCGGCAGATAAGGCACCGCCCACAGCTGGTCATTGCGCGTGTGCTGCGCGGCAAAGCCCTTTTTGATGGCGTCCTGGTGGCTTCCCGAAAAGGCGGTGAACACCAGTTCGCCGCCATAGGGATGGCGCTCGCCGACCGGCAACTGGTTGCAATATTCGACGGTCTGGATGACCTCGTCGATGTTCGAAAAGTCCAGCAGCGGGTCGACACCCTGCGTGTAGAGGTTGAGCCCGACCGTCACCAGACAGCAATTGCCGGTGCGCTCGCCATTGCCGAACAGGCAGCCTTCGACACGGTCGGCGCCGGCCATCAGCCCCAGTTCCGCTGCGGCCACGCCGGTGCCGCGATCGTTATGGGTGTGCAGGCTGATCACCGCCGCGTCGCGACGGGGCAGGTTGCGGCAGAAATACTCGATCTGGTCGGCGTAGATGTTGGGCGTCGCTGCCTCCACCGTCGCCGGCAGGTTCAGGATGATCGGATGCTCGGGGCTGGGGCGCAGCACGTCCATCACCGCCTCGCAGCATTCCAGGCTGAAATCGAGTTCAGCGGTCGAAAAGGTTTCGGGGCTGTATTCGAAATGCCAGTCGGTCTGCGGGAAACGCGCTGCCTGGTCGCGGAGCACCTTGGCGCCACCCACGGCAATCGCCTTGATCTGCGGACGTTCCAGCCCGAACACCACCTGCCGCCACAGCGGTGACACCGCATTGTAAAGGTGGACGATCGCGGCATGGGCGCCCGCCACGCTTTCGAATGACGTCTTGATCAAATCCTCGCGCGATTGGGTCAAGACCTGGATCAACACGTCGGCAGGCACGCGGCCACCGTCGACCAGCCCGCGAATGAAGTCATATTCGGTGGCACCGGCTGCCGGAAAACCGACCTCGATTTCCTTCAACCCGACCTTGACGAGCAGGTCGAAAAAGCGGTTCTTCTTCTCGGCACCCATCGGATCGATCAACGACTGGTTGCCGTCGCGCAAATCGGTGGACAGCCAACGTGGCGCATGGGTGATGGTGCGGGCGGGCCACTGCCGGTCGGGCAAATTGATCTGGGGAAACGCCCGGTATTTGACCGAGGGGTCTTTGAGCATGGTCATGACTGGATCTCGAACCTGAGGATTTACGACTTGTGCCTGCATCTGCCCCTTGGCGCCCCAGGCGCGCCTAGGGCACGCCGATTCACGCCAAAGGGCGGATAAGTCGCAGGCCTAGCGCAAGAGCGAACACGGTCATGATGCGGCCTATGCGGATCGCAGGCGGCGCTGTAAAGGGGGTAATCCCACCTTCGTCATCCCAAACCTGATTTGGGATCCATTCACGCTCCGTTGCATTCAGCAGCGCAGCGTAGGGCGAATGGATCCTGATTTTCATCAGGATGACGGTAGCGCGGTTCAGCGCCCCCGCGCGATCGCCAGCGTCTCGAACCAGTCCAGATAGGCATCGGCGCAGGGCCCGGGCGCGAGATGGGCGATCAAACCCGCCAGCCGCGCCGGATCGGGTGCGCCTGCCGCGCGCACCGCCAACAGCGCGTCGGCCAGGGCCTCCGGATCGCGTTCGGGCACGATCCGCCCCGCTTCCGCGCTCGCCAGCAAGTCGCTCAGGAACGGCGAGCAATCGGTCGACACCACCGACACGCCATGCGCCAGCGCCTCCACCGCGACCGCCGGGCCACCTTCGAAATGCGAGGTCACCAGCAATGCACCGGCGCCTTGCAGCCAGTGATCGATCCCCGGGACATGGCCCGGCGTGGCGACCATCGCCGCCAGCCCCATTTTCGCAATCTGCCGCCGCGCCGCGTCCAGCCCGGCACCATCGCCCAGCATGGTCAGATGCGCCAAAATCCCGCTATCGCGCGTCCCGCTATCGCGCATCCGGCGATTGAGCGCCGCGATCGTGGCCAGGGCCAGCGGCACGTCTTTCTGCGGCTCGAAGCGGCCCGCCCAGACGATTTCGAAACAGCCATCTGCCTGCGCCGGCCGGGCGGGTTCGATCACCGGGGCCAGGAATGCGGGATCGTACAGCGTGCGCACCTTGATCCCCGGCAGCATCTCCGCCAGATCGCGGGTCAGCCCGGCATTCATCGCCGCCACGCCATCGACCGAGGCGTGATAGCGCCGCATGACCCAGCGCGACGGCCCGCGCAGCAACCCGCGTGGCAGCGCCGGGTTGGATATCTTGACCACCAGCGCGCCGCGTCCCGGAATCCTGGAAAAGGCCGGCACCAGGGTCAGGTGGAAATTGCCCGGCAGGAAAATGACGTCGGGATCGAGCGTCGCTATCATCCGCGCCATCGCCGGCCCCAGCCGCACCCGGGAAAACAGGCTGCGCAGGATCGGCGGGTCCAGTTCGATCACTTGCACGCGCGGATCGACATCGGCGCGGGCATCGCCGTGACCCGACCCGCACAGGATCGCCACCTCATGGCCCCGGTCGCACCAGTGCCGCGCCAGCCCGATGGCAATCCGCTCGGTGCCGCCGCGCGGGAAATCGTGAAAGCAGATCAGGATGCGGCGCGGGGGGCCGGGCACCACTGCGCCGTCCGCAAAAAAATCCGCCGCGTCGGTGCGATCCCTGGCGGCTGGCGATGTCGACAAGCTGTTCGACCGATCCGCGACTTGCGCGCTGGCCCGGCTCTTAGTTCCGGCTCTTGTCGACCAGGGCATTCGCGCCGATCCACGGCATCATCGCCCGCAGCCTGGCACCGGTTTCCTCGATCGGGTGCGCGGCGGCGGCCTTGCGCGCGGCCTTCAGTTCGGGCTGGCCGGCGCGGTTGTCGAGCACGAAATTCTTTACGAAGCGCCCCGAGGTGATGTCGGCCAGGATGCGCTTCATTTCAGCTTTGGTCTCGGCGGTGATGACGCGCGGCCCGCTGGTGATGTCGCCGTATTCGGCGGTATTGCTGATCGAATAGCGCATGTTGGCGATGCCGCCTTCATACAGCAGGTCGACGATCAGCTTGGTTTCATGGAGGCATTCGAAATAAGCCATCTCGGGTGCGTAGCCGGCTTCCACCAGCGTCTCGAAGCCCGCCTGGATCAGGTGGGTGATGCCCCCGCACAGCACCGCCTGCTCGCCGAACAGGTCGGTTTCGCATTCTTCCTTGAAATTGGTCCCGATGATCCCCGACCGGCCGCCGCCGACACCCGAGGCATAGGCAAGGGCCACGTCATGGGCATTGCCGGTGGCATCCTGCGCGATGGCCACCAGGCAGGGCACGCCGCCGCCGCGCACATATTCGCTGCGCACGGTGTGGCCGGGGCCCTTGGGCGCGATCATGATCACGTCGATGTCCGCGCGCGGCTCGATCAGGCCGAAATGGACGTTGAGGCCGTGAGCAAAGGCCAGCGCCGCACCGGGCTTCAGATTGGCGTGAACGTCTTCGGCGTAGATCGCAGCCTGCAACTCGTCGGGGGCCAGGATCATCAGGATGTCGGCCCAGGCGGCGGCGTCCTTGTTGCTCAGCACCTTGAAACCGGCGGCTTCGGCCTTTTTCGCGGTCGCCGAGCCGGCGCGCAGAGCGATGGCGACGTCTTTCACACCGCTGTCGCGCAGGTTCTGCGCATGGGCGTGGCCCTGGCTGCCATAGCCAAGCACGGCGATCTTTTTGCCGGTGATCAGGTTGATGTCGCAATCGGCGTCGTAATAGACTTTCACGCTGGTTCCCCTTGGGCCTCTGTGTGGCGCCCCTGCCTCAGCCGGGGCGCTGGATCAACTCAAATGCGGCGGAGCGGTTGTTGGCCCCATTTTCCGCCTGTCCTGAGCCTGTCGAAGGGCTGTATTTCTTTCTGACCTGGCGCCCGGCCAAAGTGAGAAGGACAGCCCTTCGACAGGCTCAGGACGGGTGGGGGTTTCACATGAACGGAGTTCTACGCCGCCGATGCGCCCCGGATCATGCCGACGATACCGGTGCGGCCCACCTCGACCAGCCCCAGTTCGCGCATCAGCGCCACGAAGCTGTCGATCTTGTCGGGCGGGCCGGTCAGTTCGAAGACGAAGCTGGCGGTGGTGGTATCGACCACCTTGGCGCGAAAGATGTCGGCGACGCGCAGTGCCTCGACGCGAATATCGCCGGTGCCCGCCACCTTGATCAACGCCAGTTCGCGCTCCACGAATGGCCCGACTTCGGTCAGGTCGATCACCTTGTGCACCGGTACCAGCCGGCCCAACTGGGCATGGATCTGGTCGATCTGCGCCGGCGGACCGTGGGTGACGATGGTAATGCGGCTGACCGCGTGGTTTTCGGAGATATCCGCCACCGTCAGGCTGTCGATATTATAGCCGCGCGCGGTGAACAGCCCGGCGATCTTGGCCAGGATGCCCGCCTCGTTATCCACGGTGACCGTGAGCACATGGCGCTCGCTGGCTTCCTGCTTGATCTTCATCGCGAATCCTTGCTCCATTTAAGGCCCGCTCCCCTTCAGGGGAGCGGGTTGGGGGAGGGGCCTCTCGTCCAAGTCCCACGTTGCGTTTGAACGCGAGGCCCCACCCCTGGCCCCTCCCCTGAAGGGGAGGGGGACAATTACATCACACCAGTGCCCTGGCCTCATCGTCGACTGTCCCGATCACGACATCACCCGGCAAGATCATGTCGGTATGCGCCGCGCCGGAGGGGATCATCGGGAAGCAATTGGACAGTTTGGCCACCCGGCAATCCACCATCACCGGCCCGTCATGATCGATCATCGCCTGGATGCCCGCATCGAGTTCATCCTCGGTGGAAATGCGGATGCCCTTCCAGCCATAGGCCTCGGCCAGCTTGACGAAATCGGGCAGCGCGTCGGAATAGCTGTTCGAATAGCGGCTTTCATAGGTCAGCTGCTGCCATTGCCGCACCATGCCCATATATTCGTTGTTCAGGATGAAAACCTTGACCGGCAAGCGGTACTGGCTCGCCGTGCCCAGTTCCTGGATGTTCATCTGGATCGAGGCTTCGCCGGCAATGTCGATCACCAGCGAGTCCGGATTGCCCAGTTGCGCGCCGATCGCGGCGGGCAAGCCATAGCCCATCGTACCCAGCCCGCCCGAGGTGAGCCATTTGTTAGGCCCGAAGAAGGGAAAATATTGTGCTGCCCACATCTGGTGCTGCCCGACCTCGGTGGAGACGATCGGATCGCGGTCGCGGGTCAGTTCATACAGCCGCTCGACCGCATATTGCGGCGCGATTTCGGACTTCAGCCGCGCATAGGCTAGGCTCTGCCTGCCCCGCCAACCGGCGATCCGTTCCTTCCACGCCGACAAATCCTGCGGCTGACGCTGGTCCCCCGATGCATTCCACGCATCGATCAATTGTTCCAGCACGCGAGCGCAATCGCCGACGATCGGCACCGCTACGGGCACGATCTTGTTGATCGAGGCGCGATCGATATCGATGTGGATCTTGATCGAATCGGGCGAAAACGCATCCAGCCGCCCGGTCACGCGATCGTCGAAACGCGCACCGATGCAGACCATGACATCGGCCTGGTTCATCGCCAGATTGGCCTCGTAAGTGCCGTGCATGCCCAGCATCCCCAGCCAGTCGGCGTGATCGGCGGGGAACGCGCCCAGCCCCATCAGCGTCGAGGTGACCGGCGCGCCGGTCAGCGCCTGCAACTCGCGCAGCAGGGCACTGGCGCGTGGGCCGGAGTTGATCACCCCGCCGCCGGTGTAGAAGATCGGCGCCCGCGCCCGTGCGATCAGTTCGATGGCGCGGGCGATGTCGTCCGCCGCGCCTTCGATCTGCGGATTGTAGCGAATCTGCCGTTGCGGCGGGCCATCGGGCATGATGGCACTGGCGACCTGCACGTCCTTGGGAATATCGATCAACACCGGGCCGGGGCGACCGGTGGTGGCGATCTGAAACGCCTCGGCGATGGTCGCGGCCAGGTCGGCGGGGTCCTTCACCAGATAATTATGCTTGGTGCAGTGGCGGGTGATGCCGATGGTGTCGGCCTCCTGGAATGCGTCGGAGCCGATCAGCGCGGTCGCCACCTGCCCGGTGAGAATGATCACCGGGATCGAGTCCATATAGGCATCCGCAATCCCGGTGACCGCGTTGGTCGCGCCGGGGCCGGAGGTAACCAGCACCACGCCCGGTTTGCCGGTGGAGCGCGCATAGCCTTCGGCCGCATGCGCCGCGCCGGCTTCGTGACGCACCAGGATGTGACGAATCCGATTGTCGCTGAACAGCGCATCGTAGATCGGCAAGACCGCGCCGCCGGGATAGCCGAACACGAATTCGACGCCCTGACGAACCAGGCTTTCGACCAGAATCTCGGCGCCGCTGCGCTCTTGGCTCACTGTTCAAACCTTTTCGAAAACGACACAAAGTTCACTGATGACGGGAGCGGGGCGGATATGCGAAAGGAAATATCACGTCAACATGTAAGTGAGAAATAATGATGCGAATATATCCTCAAATTGGTAATTTTGCGTTTCCAGCCTTGCCCATTCGGTGGGCGGCTGGCGCCTGAACCAGGTATATTGCCGTTTGGCATAGTTTCGGGTTGCCTGGCAGCCCAGCACCTGCGCCTGTTCCAGCCTGTAATCGCCGCGCAGATAACCGGCTATTTCCGGTACGCCGATCGCGCGCATGACCGGCAAGGCCGGGTCAAGCTCGCGCGCCAGCAGCGCTTCGACTTCCGCCACCGCGCCGCGCTCCAGCATGTGGGCGAAACGCGCATCGCAGCGCGGGTAAAGCCATTCGCGGGCGGGCAGGACCACGGCGGGGTGAAGCGTCACCCTGTCACCTATCCCGCCCGATTTCTCGCGCTGCCAATCCGCCAGCGTCCGCCCGGTCGAGCGCACCACTTCCAGCGCCCGCGCCACCCGCGTGGCGTCGGCAGGCGCCAGCTTAGCCGCACGGTCGGGATCTTCGCGGGACAGTGCGGCATAAGCCTGATCCACCTGCAGCACGCGCACGCCGACACGGACTGCGGGGTCGATCTCCGGGATCGGCGCAATCCCGTCGAGCAGCGTACGCAGGTAAAGCCCGGTTCCGCCAACCAGGATGGGCACGCCGCCAGCGCGGTGGACCTGCGTGATTGTCTGTGCCGCCCGCCCCGCCCAATCCGCCGCCGAACAAGCCACGCCGCCGTCCCACTCCCCGAACAAGCGGTGCTCGACGCCTGCCATCTCCTCCAGGGAGGGCCGAGCGCTCAGCACGGTCAGATCGGCATAGACCTGCGCGCTGTCGGCGTTGACGATCACCGGATGGCGCCCGTTTGCGGCGAGCGCCAACGCCAGGCGAATCGCCAGATCGCTCTTGCCGCTGGCGGTCGGCCCTGCAATGAGCGCCAGCGGTGGCCGGTCCGCGCTGTGGCCGGATGCCATTTCAGGGGAAATATTCGTGGTCATCGCCCGGCTCCTAGCAGATCCCGCGCGCATTGCGGCACAGGCTGATGGCGCGCTGGCCGCGCTCGCCATGCGCGGGATAGATGCGAGCCTCACCCACCTGGTCACCGGCGCACTGGAATTTTCGGCCAACGACGGCAACGCTGCCATCCTGCGCGAAATCATCGATCAGCATTTCGCGCCCGCCGACGTGCTCATCACCGACCACCCGCCGATCCTGCCTGCGCTGTTCATATCGGACATGGACTCGACGATGATCTCGGCCGAGTGCATCGACGAACTGGCCGATTTCGCCGGGATCAAGCCGATGATCGCGGCCATTACCGAGCGCGCGATGCACGGCGAACTCGATTTCGTCAGCGCCCTGCATGAACGCGTCGCCCTGCTGAAGGATTTGTCCGAAACCGCGATCGCCCAATGCCTGCACGAACGGATAGCCTCGATGCCCGGTGCGCGGGTGCTGGTCCAGACGCTGCGCGCCGCCGGATGTCGCACGGTGCTGGTGACGGGGGGGTTCCACCAGTTCGCCGACCCGGTGGCGGCGCAACTGGGCTTTGATCACGTGGTTGCCAACCGGCTGGAGGTCGCCGATAGCAAGCTTACGGGTCGGCTGGATGGCCCGATCTGCGACAGTGCGACCAAGCGCGAAACTTTGCTGGCGGAAATGGCCGGACTCGGGGCAGGGGCCACCAGCCTGGCGATAGGCGATGGCGCCAACGACATTCCGATGTTGGAAGCGGCTACCTGGGGAATCGCCTTTTGCGCCAAGCCCAAGGCCCGCGCCGCCGCCGATGGCTGGATTGATCGTGGGGATCTGACAGCGGTGCTGCGCCTGTTCGATATTCCGGAAGCGGAGTGGGTGAGGGGTAATATACACGAGCCTCGTCACCTTTCCCGTCCGTCCTGAGCTTCGAAGGGCTGTCCTTCTTGCTCGCAGCTGTGAAAAGAAAAGTAGCCCTTCGACAAACTCAGGACAGGCGGCAGAAGGGCACACCTAACCCTTACCCAGATATTCCCGTCGAAACCCTGTCGCAAACACTGCAAACCGCCCATCGGCAATCGCGCCGCGCATCGCCTCCATCAGCCGCTGATAGAACCAGAGATTGTGCTCGGTCATCAGCATGGCCCCCAGCATCTCGCCCGATTTCACCAGATGGTGCAAATAGGCCCGGCTGTAATTCACACACGAATAACACCCGCAGCCTTCATCCAGCGGCGCCAGATCCTCCGCATGGCGGGCGTTGCGGATGTTCACCGCACCCGCCCAGGTAAACGCCTGCCCATTGCGGCCCGACCGGGTCGGCAGCACGCAATCGAACATATCGACCCCGCGCTCCACCGCGCCGACGATGTCGTCCGGCTTGCCCACTCCCATCAGATAGCGCGGGCGATCAGCCGGCAATTGCCCCGGTGCGAAATCGAGCGTGGCAAACATCGCCTCCTGCCCTTCGCCCACCGCCAGTCCGCCGATGGCGTAACCATCGAAGCCGATGTCGGCCAGCGCACCGGCGCTTTCCCGCCGCAGTCCTTCGTCCAGCGCGCCTTGCTGGATGCCGAACAGCGCCGCGCCCTCGGCATGCTCGCCGCCGGCGTCGAATGCCACGCGGCTGCGCCGGGCCCAGCGCATGCTCATCGCCATCGATTTCTCGATTCTATCGCGCGGCAGATCGGCGCGCGGGCATTCGTCGAAGGCCATGACGATGTCCGAACCCAGCAGCCGCTGGATTTCCATCGAGCGTTCGGGGCTGAGCAGATGGCGGGAGCCGTCGAGATGGCTGGCGAAGGTCACCCCGTCCTCGGTGATCTTGCGCAGGTCGGACAAGCTCATCACCTGATAGCCGCCGCTGTCGGTCAGGATCGGGCGATCCCAGTTCATGAAGCGATGGATCCCGCCCAGCCGTGCCATCCGCTCGGCGCCCGGCCGCAGCATCAGGTGATAGGTGTTGCCCAGGATGATGTCGGCACCGCTCGCCCGCACCGCTTCGGGCTTCATCGCCTTGACCGTGGCGGCGGTGCCCACCGGCATGAACGCGGGCGTGCGGATTTCGCCCCGCCGCATGGCGATGGTACCGGTACGGGCGCGACCGTCGATGGCATGGATGGCAAAAGCAAAGCGCGGTGACATGGCGCGCGCCTAGCCGTTTGCCGGGGGAAGTGCCAGAGGATGGCTGACCTTGACTCCCCTCCCGCCTGCGGGCGGGGCCGGGGGTGGGCACTTTGCTCTTTTTAAAACACAGCAAGAAGTGCCCACCCCTAACCCCTCCCGCAGGCGGGAGGGGAACAGGCGGAGGTTGATCCTGCCCGCCTGCGGGAGGGGGATTTGAACTGCCCTTATTCCGGCAACAGCAGGCACGAGTCCCCATAGCTGTAGAACCGATAACCTTCGCCGATCGCATGAGCATAGGCGGCCTGCATGATCTCCAGCCCCATCAGCGCGCTCACCAGCATGAACAGCGTCGAACGTGGCAGGTGGAAATTGGTCATCAGGCCGTCGATGGCGCGAAAGCGATATCCCGGAGTGATGAAGATGGCGGTATCGCCCGCGAACGCATCGATCATGCCGTCCTCGCGCGCCGCGCTTTCCAGCAGGCGCAGCGAGGTGGTGCCCACCGCGATCACGCGGCGGCCGGCGGCGCGCGCGGCATTGAGGCGGGCGGCGGTTTGGGGGTCGATCCGGCCCCATTCGGCATGCATCACGTGGTCTGCGGTGTCATCCGCCTTCATCGGCAGGAAGGTGCCGGCACCGATGTGGAGCGTCAGCGTTTCGCTGGCAATACCGGCTGCCGACAGCGCCTGCATCAATGCGGGGGTGAAATGCAGCGCCGCCGTGGGCGCGGCGACCGCGCCGTCCCGGGCGGCGAACATCGTCTGGTAATCGCTGCGATCCGCATCATCGATGCCGCGCCGGGCGGCGATATAGGGGGGCAGGGGCATGGTCCCGGCGCGTTCGAGCAAGACCTCGACCGGTTCCTTTCCGGCAAACGCCAGCGTCCAGCTGCCGTCCTCATGGCGCTCGGTGGCGATGGCCGCCACGTCAGCGGGAAATTCGATCGTATCGCCCACCTTCAGCCGCCTGGCGTTGCGGATGAAGGCCCGCCAGCTGCGCAGGTCGAGCCGCTTGTGCAGCGTCGCCCCGATCCGCGCCTGGCCGCGCGCGCCTTCCAGTTGGGCGGGAATCACGCGGGTGTCGTTGAACACCAGCACGTCGCCTGTCCGCAGCAACCCCGGCAAGTCGCTGACCAGGTGATCGGTCATCGCCCCCGTGCCGCTCACCGCGAGCAACCGCGCCGAATCGCGCGGGCGCGCCGGGCGCAAGGCGATGCGTTCGGGCGGCAGGTCGAAATCGAACAGGTCTGCGCGCATCAGCCCAGGCTAATTCATGCGCAGCAGATCAGGGCGCGCCGGTGGCTGGCGCGCGCGGCACGATGGGGGGCGGCAGGATCGGGGGAGTCGCACCCGGCAGGCTGGCGGACGCCGGCGGGGCCTTCTGGTCGGTCTCCATCGAAGCCTGGACGATCTTCGAAGGCTTGTCGGGCGGTTCGCCGCGCGCGACCGCATCCACCACATCCATCCCGCCGATCACCCGGCCGAAATTGGTGTATTTCCGGTCCAGCGCGAAATGGGGATAGAACACGATGAAGAACTGGCTGTTGGCCGAATCCGGGGTGTCGGTGCGCGCCATCGACACCGAACCGCGCACATGCGGGATGGTGTTGAATTCGGCCTTCAGGTCAGGCAGCTTGGAACCGCCCTGTCCGGTGCCGGTGGGATCGCCGGTCTGCGCCATGAAGCCGTCGATCACGCGGTGAAAGATCTGCCCGTCGTAAAAGCCTTGGCGCACCAGCGTCTTGATCCGCTCTACATGGTTCGGCGCCCATTTCGGCATCAGCCGGATGGTGACGCGCCCGCCGGTCGACAAGTCGAGGAACAGCACATTGTCGGGATCGTGGCTGGGGTCGGGATCGACCACCGCGCTGAGCACCGGCCCCGCCGGGGTCACCGGCTTGTGGTTGCCACGAGCCAGCGCCGGAGCACAGGCCAGCGACAGCCCCAGCCCGATGCTGCAGGTGATCGAGGCAAGGAAGGCGATTTTCATGGGATTCTTGGCTTCATGGATTTTGGCACTTTCACGAGATGCGCGCCACCCGATAGCGGCGGCAAGCTGTCGTGGCAATGAACCTGATGACGGATGCACAAGGCTTCAAATATCGCCCAGCCGCCCCACTTCCCCAACCCGCGCCAGCACATCGCCGCGCACGTCCGGGCTGACGAATGGCCCGATCTCGCCGCCGAACAGGGCGATTTCCTTGACCAGTTTCGATGCGATCGGTTGCAGGCACACGTCGGCCATCAGGAACACCGTCTCGATCCGGTCGTTCAGCTGCTGGTTCATTCCCGCCATCTGGTATTCATATTCGAAGTCGGCGACCGCGCGCAGGCCGCGAATGATCATGCTTGCACCCTGCGCTTCGGCGAATTTCATCAGCAGGGCGTTGAATCCGGTGACCGAAACATTGGCGATGCCCAGACCGGCCACTTCGCGGCGGACCATCGCCATGCGTTCGTCGGGCGAAAACATCGGGTTCTTGGACAGGTTGGTGGTCACCCCGATGATCAGGTGATCGACCAGCTTGGCACCGCGCCGGATGATGTCGGCATGGCCCAGCGTGATCGGATCGAACGTGCCGGGATAGACGCCGATGCGACCGGAAGCATTAGTGATCAACGGTCCCGCTCCACGATAAAGCGCGCCAGCGCACGCAACAGATCGGCTTCGCTGCCGTGCTGGTGCAGATGCGCTATCGCCTGCTCGACCAGCATCCGCGCCTGTTCGCGCGCACGGTCCGCACCCAGCAACGATACGAAGGTCTGCTTGCCCGCGCCCGCATCCTTGCGCAGCGCCTTGCCGGCGGCGGCTTCGTCGCCTTCATGGTCCAGCAGATCGTCGGCAATCTGGAACGCCAGGCCGATGTCGCGGGCAAAACCGCGCAGATGAGCGCGCCCCTCGACCGCCACGCGGCCCAGCACCGCGCCCATTTCCACCGCTGCCGCCAGCAATCCGCCGGTCTTCAACTGTTGCAACCGGGTGACCGTCTGGAGGTCGAACCCGCCACCCTCGGCGACGATATCCATCATCTGGCCACCGACCATGCCATGCATCCCGGATGCCGTTGCCAGCGCGTACACCAGTTCGGCGCGCACGAACGGGTCGGTGAACACCGCGGGGTCGGACAGCACCTCGAAAGCGAAACATTGCAGCGCATCGCCCGCCAGCACCGCGGTTGCCTCGTCAAAGGCGCGGTGCACGGTCGGTTTGCCATGGCGCATGGCGTCGTCGTCCATGCACGGCAGATCGTCATGGATCAGCGAATAGCAATGCACCGCCTCGATCGCGATCCCCGCGCGGACCGCCGCATTGCGATCGACGCCATAAAGGTCGGCGGTCGCGGCCAGCAGCAACGGGCGAATCCGCTTGCCGCCGCCGATCGTGGCATAGCGCATCGCCTCGATCAGCCGCGCGCGGGCGTCGCCGTGGACAGGCAGCAGGGCATCGAAACCGGAATCGACCTCGCGCTGGATGCGGGCGAGGCCATCGGCCAGGATGGAATCAGTCGCCGCGATCAATGCCATGGTCAGGCCTCCGGGCCGTCGAGCGGGCGGGTGCCGGTCGGCTGGCCATCGGGGCCCGATACGATCCGTTCGATCCGCGCGCTGGCCGCATCGAGCCGGGCCTGGCAATGGCGGCGCAGTTCTTCGCCGCGCGCGTACAGGTTGATCGAATCGTCGAGCGGCACATCGCCGCTTTCGAGCTTGCGAACGACATCCTCAAGCGCGCGCAAGGCGTCTTCGAAGCTCATCGCGGCGATGTCTGGGGCAATTTCGGCCATGGGCTCGCCATGGCGCGGGACATGATCGCGGTCAAGCTCGTGGGAGGTGCTGGACCAATGCCTGCCCTTCCCGGGCGGGGGGAGGGGTAGCATCGCAACCCTGTCACCGCTAAAGGCGCCCCATGTCAGAGATCACCCCCGAAGTCGTCGCTGCCCACGGGCTGTCCGAGGAAGAATACCAGCGCGTGCTGGTGGCTCACGGCCGGGAGCCCAATCTGCTGGAACTGGGCATATTCTCGGTGATGTGGTCGGAGCATTGCTCGTATAAATCGAGCCGCATCCATCTGAAAAAGCTGCCTACCGAAGCACCCTGGGTGATCTGTGGCCCCGGCGAGAATGCCGGCGTGATCGACATCGGCTCGGGCCCCGACGGAAAGCCGCAAGCCGCGATCTTCAAGATGGAGAGCCACAACCACCCCAGTTACATCGAGCCATACCAGGGCGCGGCGACCGGCGTCGGCGGTATCCTGCGCGACGTGTTCACCATGGGCGCGCGGCCCGTCGCCAACCTCAACGCGCTGCGCTTCGGGCGGCCCGATCATCCCCGGATGAAGCATCTGGTGCAGGGCGTGGTCGCCGGCATCGGCGGCTATGGCAATTGCGTCGGCGTGCCCACCGTGGGCGGCGATACCAATTTCCACCGCGCCTATGACGGCAACATCCTGGTCAACGCGATGACCGTGGGCGTCGCCGACCAGGACAGGATCTTCTATTCGGCGGCGACCGGCCTGGGCAATTCGATCGTCTACGTCGGCTCTAAGACCGGGCGCGACGGCATCCATGGCGCGACCATGGCCAGCGCGGATTTCGATGAAAAGAGCGATGAAAAGCGCCCGACGGTGCAGGTCGGCGACCCGTTCACCGAAAAGCTGCTGATCGAGGCCTGCCTCGAATTGATGGCCACCGACGCGATCGTCGCCATCCAGGACATGGGCGCGGCGGGGCTGACCTCATCCGGCGTCGAGATGGCCTCCAAAGGTGGCGCGGGCATCCGGCTCGACATGAACAAGGTGCCGTGCCGCGAGACCGGGATGACGCCTTATGAAATGATGCTGTCCGAAAGCCAGGAGCGGATGCTGATCGTGCTGGCGCCCGGCAAGGAAGCGATGGCCGAGGCGATCTTCCGCAAATGGGAGCTGGATTTCGCGGTGATCGGCGAAGTGACCGATACGGGTCACATGGTGCTGGAATGGGGTGGCGCGGTGGTCTGCGATATCCTGCTTGGGCCATTGGCGGATGACGCCCCGCTGTATGACCGCCCGCATGTTGCGCCGGCCAAGCCGGCGCCGCTGGAAAGCGTGCCCGAATCGACCGACCTGGCCGCCGATCTGCTCACGCTGATGGGCTGCCCCGACCTCGCCTCGCGCCGCTGGATCTACGAGCAATACGACAGCCAGGTCGGCGCCGACACGCTGCAGAGATCGGGCGGCGATGCAGCCGTGGTGCGCATCCATGGCACTACCAAGGCGCTGGCGATGAGCACCGATTGCTCACCCCGCTATTGCTTCGCCGACCCCTATGAAGGCGGCAAGCAGGCGGTCGCGGAAACCTGGCGTAATATCTGCGCGGTGGGGGCAACGCCGCTGGCCATCACCAACTGCCTGAATTTCGGCAACCCGCAGCGGCCGGAAATCATGGGCCAGATCGTCGGCTGCCTGGCCGGGATGGGCGACGCCTGCCGCGCGCTGGATTACCCGATCGTCAGCGGCAATGTCAGCCTGTACAATGAAAGCAAGGGTGCCAAGGATTCCGGCGGCGGTTCGGCGATCCTGCCAACGCCTGCAATCGGCGGCGTCGGGCTGATGCTGGATTACGCCAGGATGGCAACGATCGCGCTGAAGAGCGAAGGTGAGGTGATCTGGCTGATCGGCGGCAAGGGCACGCATCTGGGCCAATCGCTATGGCTGCGCGAGGTGCACGGGCGCGAGGAGGGTCCGCCGCCTCCGGTCGACCTGGCGAAAGAGCGCCGCAACGGCGAACTGGTCCGCCAGCTCATCGCCGATGGCGTCGTCACCGCAGTTCACGATATCAGCGATGGCGGATTAATGGTGGCACTGGCCGAGATGTTACTTGCAAGCCCCGGCATGGGAATAATCCTCGATTCGATCACCTCGGCCGCAGAGGCGTTCGGCGAGGATCAGGGCCGCTACATCGTGACTGCGCCGCGCGGGGTGACCGTTCCCGGCGCGGAGGCCATCGGTGGGGTGGGGGGCCATGGCATCGAGGAATGTCGGGCCGGTGGCATCAGCTTGGATTGGGATGTGTTGCGAGAAGCAAACGAAGCCTTCTTCCGCGACTGGATGGAAGGCTGATATGAGACTGCCGTGATGCAGTCTTAACTCCCCTCCCCGCCGGGGAGGGATTGGGGGTGGGGGAGCGAGGCGAAGCCGAGCGTCCACGCCAGCGTTGGCACACCCCCACCCAACCTCCCCCTGAACGAGGAGGAGTCCGATCCCCAAAAATCAGCGCGAGTAGAATTCGACCACGAGATTGGGCTCCATCTTCACCGGATAGGGCACTTCGTCCAGCGTCGGCACGCGGGTGTAAGTGGCCTTGTCGGTGCCGTCAGGCGCAACATAATCAGGCACTTCGCGCTCGGGCAGGCCCTGCGCTTCGGCAATCAGGGCCATATCCTGGGCCTTCTTGCCCAGGCTGATGATGTCACCGGGCTTCACGCGGCGGCTGGCGATGTTGCAGCGCACGCCGTTGACCAGGATGTGGCCATGCGACACGATCTGGCGGGCCGAGAAGATGGTCGGTGCGAATTTGCAGCGGTACACCACCATGTCCAGCCGCTGTTCCAGCAGGCCGATCAGGTTCTGGCCGGTATCGCCTTTCATCCGCGATGCTTCCTGGTACGTGCTCTTGAACTGCTTTTCGGTGACGTCGCCGTAATAGCCCTTCAGCTTCTGCTTGGCGCGCAGCTGGATGCCATAGTCCGACACCTTGCTCTTGCGACGCTGGCCGTGCTGCCCCGGGCCATAGCTGCGGCGATTGACCGAGCTCTTGGGACGACCCCAGATATTTTCGCCCATGCGGCGATCGAGTTTATACTTCGAGGCGTGACGCTTCGACATGCGTTTGCTCCATATTTGCACGCGCAGGCTGGATGCCCGCGCTTCAAGCCCGGAATCGCACCATCATACCTGCTGCATGACGCGGCCGCCGCTTCACCGGAGTGCGGGGCCAATCGGGTTAATTCCGGCAACGCAAAGCGCCCGGACCCATGTGGAAGGGCGCCATTGGCGGCGAGGGAGCGGAAAGTCAAGGCAGTTTGCGCCATCTGCTCCCCCGCCCGCAAGCGGGCGAGGAATCTGTTGCCTGAGTATCGCTTGCCAAGACGTACGTATTCACGTACAAAGATGTCATGCAAACAACTTCATACAGCGATCTGCGCAAAAACCTGTCCGCAATGCTTGACCGCGTCAACGCCGACCACGAACCGGTTATCATTACTCGCGATCGCGGCAAGCCGTCGGCCGTGCTGATGTCGCTGGAGGATTTCGCCTCCTACGAAGAAAACCGCTACCTGCTGAATAGCCCGGTCAATGCCGCGCGGCTCCAGGCGGCCGTGGCTGCGCTGGAGCAAGGCGGGGGTGTGGAGCGCGCTCTGAGCGAATGAAGCTGGTGTTCAGCGAACAGGCCTGGGACGATTATTGCTATTGGCAACAGCACGACACCAGGCTGCTGCGCCGGATCAATGCCCTCATCCAGGAATGCACCCGCTCCCCGTTCAGCGGCACCGGCAAGCCGGAACCATTGCGGGGACCACTATCGGGCTGGTGGTCCCGCCGCATCGATCTTGAGCATCGGCTGGTCTATCAGGCGAAAGACGACGGTTTGATGATCGCGCAATGCCGGTATCATTACTGACGGACCCATCTACTCGACCTTTCAAAGCATGTCGGGCCATGTCAATCCGCGCCACCGTCCGGCTTGCGCATCATTGCCGTCAACACCCCGCGCATCGCCCGCACTTCCAGGTGGTTCCAGCCCGGCTTCGTCAGCATCGTGCGCAGGGTCAGGCGCGTCGCCTCGGCGCGGCTGTGCGGGAAGAAATAGTCGCGCGGTTCCAGCAGGGCTTCGAAATGGCTGATCAGGCCTTCGAGTTCGGCTTGCGGGGCTGGGGGCAGCAGCGGCTCGGCGGAGGGTTGTACCAGCCGTTGCGGGGCGACCGCGCCGGTCAGCTTCGACCATTCATACGCGCACAGCACCACCGCCTGCGCCAGGTTCAGCGACGCGAATTCAGGGTTTACCGGCACGGTGATGATCGTGCGGGCCAGAGCGACATCCTCGGTTTCGAGACCGGAGCGTTCGGGGCCGAAGACGATCGCCGAGCGGCCCTGCGTCGTGTGGATCGCTTGCGCGGCCTGCTCCGGGTTCAGTACCGGCTTGGTCACGCCGCGCCGCCGCACGGTGGTGGCGTGGACGTGGGCGCAATCGGCCACGGCTTCGGCTAGCGAATCATGCACCGTCGCGCGTTCCAGCACGATGTCCGCGCCGGCCGCAGACGGCCCGGCGGCGGGGTTGGGCCAGCCGTCGCGCGGGGCGACCAGGCGCAGTTCGGTCAGGCCGAAATTGAGCATCGCTCGCGCCGCCTTGCCGATATTTTCGCCCAGTTGCGGACGCACCAGCACGATCACCGGGCCGCTACCTCCTCCCCCGTTCGGGGGAGGCCGGGTGGGGGCTTTCGACGCCAGCGTGGACGCGGTGCCGGGCACCGCTCCTCCACCCACAACCCGTCCCCGCCGGGGAGGGGAGTCTCCAGGCCGGCCTGTCAAGGCTGGCCCGCGTCGCGCACGGTGCTGGCGAATTCCTCGAAATCGCGCGCTTCGTTGAAATCGCGATACACGCTGGCAAAACGGATATAGGCGACGCTGTCGAGCTGGCGCAGCCCGTCCATCACCATTTCGCCGATCGTGGCGGAAGCCACATCGTTGTCGCCCAGTGTCTCGATCTGGCGCTGGATGCCCGAGACCAGCTGGTCGAGCCGTTCTTGCGCGATCCCGCGCTTGCGGCAGGCGAGCGCTACCGATTTCTCGATCTTGGCGCGGTCGAACGGTTCGCGGCGTGGATCGGATTTATCGCCGCTGTTTTTCAACACCACAATATCGCGCAATTGCACCCGCTCGAAGGTGGTGAAGCGCGCCCCGCAACCCTCGCACTGGCGGCGGCGGCGGATCGCGGTATTGTCTTCGGTAGGGCGCGAATCCTTCACCTGGCTGTCGTCATGGGCGCAAAAGGGGCAGCGCAACTGCCGTTATCCCCCGAACCCGGGGCCGGAATAGATCGGGAAGCGCGCGCACAGCTCTTCGACCCGGCCGCGCACCGAGGCTTCGATCTGGGCGTCGCCGGCCTCGCCATTCTTGCGCAGGCCCTCCACCACCTCGGCGATCAGTTGCCCGATCAGGTGAAATTCCTCCACGCCGAAACCCCGCGTCGTGCCCGCCGGCGTCCCCAGGCGAATGCCCGAGGTCAGCATCGCCTTTTCGGTGTCGAACGGGATATTGTTCTTGTTGCAAGTGATCCAGGCACGGTCCAGCGCTTGTTCGGCATGCCTGCCCTTGGCCTCCTTGGGCCGCAGATCGACCAGCATCAGATGGTTGTCGGTGCCGCCCGAGACGATATCCAGCCCCTGTTCCTGAAGGCTTCTGGCCAGCACCTTGGCGTTTTCGGCCACAGCTCGCGCATAGGCCTTGAACTCGGGCGTCATCGCTTCGGCAAAAGCCACCGCCTTACCCGCGATGACATGCATCAGCGGGCCGCCCTGCAGGCCGGGGAAGACCGCGCTGTTGACCTTCCTGATGATCACTTCGTCGTTGGTCAGGACGATGCCCGAACGCGGGCCACGCAGCGATTTGTGGGTGGTGCTGGTCACGACATGGGCGTGCGGGAAGGGCGAGGGGTGCACGCCGCCCGCGACCAGGCCGGAAAAATGCGACATATCGACCATCAGCCAGGCGCCGACCTCATCGGCGATTTCGCGAAAGCGCGCGAAATCCCAGAAGCGCGAATAAGCGGTGCCCCCGGCGATGATCAATTTGGGGCGATTTTCACGGGCGATGCGGGCAACCTCGTCCATGTCGATCAGCTGGTCGTCGGGGCGTACGCCATAGGGGATCGGCTTGAACCACATCCCCGACATGTTTTTGGGATGGCCATGCGTCAGGTGCCCGCCCGCTTCCAGCCCCAGCCCCATGAAGGCATCGCCGGGTTGCAGCAGCGCCAGGAACACCGCCTGGTTCATCTGGCTACCCGAATTGGGCTGCACGTTGGCAAAACCGCATCCAAACAGCGCCTTGGCCCGCTCGATCGCCAGCGTTTCGATCTCGTCGACGAATTCGCAGCCGCCGTAATAGCGTTTGCCGGGATAGCCCTCGGCATATTTGTTGGTCAGCACCGATCCCTGCGCTTCCAGCACGGCGCGGCTGCAAATGTTTTCGCTGGCGATCAGCTCGATACGGTCGCGCTGGCGCTCCAGCTCCTTGCCGATCCAGCCCGCGATGACCGGGTCGGTTTCGGCCAGCCCGGCGGAGAAAAAGCCTTTCGGCGTCACGGCGGCAAGCGTTTGGGTGGTCATGGCAGTTCCCTGTCGATCAAGGGGTTGGACAGCTTTTCGACGCGCCGCAAATGGCGATCACCGGCAAAGTCGGTGGTGATGAAGGCCTCGACGCAGGCCCTGGCCATGTCGCTGCCGGTCAGCCGTGCGCCCAGCGCCAGCACATTGGCGTCGTTATGTTCGCGCGCAAGGCGCGCCGACAGCGGCTCCGACACCAGCGCGCAACGCATTGCGGGATGGCGATTGACCGCGATGGAAATGCCGATGCCCGAGCCGCAGATGGCGATCCCGCGTGCCGCCTTGCCCGCGGCGATGTGATTGGCCAGCCGGTAGCCGTAGTCCGGGTAATCGACCGAAGCGGCATTGTCCGGCCCAAGATCGGCCACCTCATGCCCGGCCGCGGTCAGCCACGCCGCCAGCTCGGCCTTCAGCGCGATGGCGGCGTGATCGGAAGCCAGGGCAATACGCATGGGCGGCGGTACTCGCAGAACAGTGGGCTGGCAAAGACAGGCGCGAGGGGACTCGATGGCGCCCCCATAAAGCATCATCACGAAAAGGGGATATTGTTTTAGCGCAATTTCGGGTTCCGGCCCGGGCACCAACCGAATAATCCGCGTTCCTGCACCTATGGCCAGGGTTGCGACAATTCAAGACGAGTTGCAATTTGACTGAAACCGGTTTGGACGAAAAAGCGGGCGTGAAATCTCTTTTCAGGCCATGGCCGGCGATGAACAGCGGTCGAAGCGCATGATATATGGCAAAAGGCGGACGTGAATGGCTAACGAGCAGCGCAGGCGGCGCTTGGTGTTTGGCCTTCTTGCATGCGTTGCAGTTGCCCTCGTCCTGTGGTTCATCTTTCACCGGAAGCCCGAACCGCCCGTGCCGCCGCCTGCCGTTCCCGTCACCGCCGTGAAAGCGGTGTCGTCGAATCTGCCGATCGCGGCCACTGCGCTGGGGGCGGCCAAGGCGTGGACCAGCGATACCATTTTTGCCCAGGTCAGCGGCAAGCTGATCGCGGTGCATTTCCACGAAGGCAGCGATGTTCGCGCCGGGCAAGTCCTGGCCGAGGTCGATCCGGCGCCGTACCGCGCCGCGCTGATGCAGGTGCTGGGCACCCTGCACCGCGACCAGGCGCAACTGGCGGGGGCGCGCGTCAATCTGGCCCGCTATCAGCTGCTGGCCGGTCAGGATTCGATCGCCCGCCAGACGCTGGAAGACCAGCGGGCGACAGTCGCGCAATATCAGGGCACGGTGGAAATCGACCGGGGCGCGGTGGCGGCGGCGCGGATCAATCTGGGCTATTGCCGGATCGTCTCGCCGGTCAGCGGTCGCGCCGGGGTGCGGCTGGTCGATCCGGGCAATCTGGTCAGCGCCGGCGGTTCGACCGCCAGCACCCAGAACACGGCTGCGGCGACCAATACGACGCCGCCGGCAAGTACGGGCAACAGCGGGATTGTCGTCATCAATCAGATCCAGCCGATTGCGGTGACGTTTACGGTGCCCGAAGGCCAGTTCGAACATCTGGGCCAAATTACCAGTGGTTTCCGCAAATCGCTGGCGGTGCAGGCGCTCAGCCAGGAAACCGGCGAACTGCTTGACAGCGGCATCGTGCAAATCGCCGATAATGCGGTCGATCCCGCGACTGGAACGGTCGAGCTGAAAGCGCGCTTCGCCAATGCCGCCCGCCGGCTGTGGCCCGGCCAGTTCGTCAACGTCAAACTCGCCGAGGAAACGATCCCCAATGTTACGATCATACCGCTGGCGGCGGTCAATCGCGGCCCCAGGGGCAAGTTTATCTTCGTGATCGGGCCCAACAACAAGGTGGCGATGCGGCCGCTGGTCACGCTGACGCTCCAGGGAACGCAGGTTGCGGTGAAATCCGGCGTCAAGCCCGGCGAGATGGTGGTCACCGATGGCCAGATGACGCTCAAGCCGGGGGCCGCCGTGCGCGTGGTCAAGCCCGCCAGCGCGTCCGGGCAATGAGTGTGACGAATCGCGTGAGCGCCCGGTGAATATTTCGCGCCCGTTCATCGAGCGACCCGTGGCCACGGCGCTGCTGGCGATCGCCATCCTGCTGATCGGGTTGGTCGCCTTTTTTTCGCTGCCGGTGGCGCCGCTGCCCAATGTCGATTTCCCCACCCTCCAGGTCAACGCCTCGCTACCCGGCGCCAGCGCATTGACCATGGCGTCGAATGTCGCCACGCCGCTGGAACGGCAATTCTCAGCAATTGCCGGTATCAGCCAGATGACTTCGACCAGTTCGCTGGGCACCACCAGCATCACGCTGCAATTCCAGCTGAAGCAGAGCATCGATTCCGATTTCGAGCAGGTGCAGGCGGCGATCAATGCGGCCAGCGCGCAATTGCCGTCCAACCTGCCGGCCCAGCCGACCATCCGCCGGGTCAATCCCTCCGACGCGCCGATCATGATCCTGTCGCTGAGTTCGGACACGATCCCGCTGGATCAGGTCGACAATTATGCCGACGTGATTTTCTCCCAGCAGGTATCGCGCACCCCCGGCGTGGGGCTGGTGACCATCGGCGGCGAGCAGAAACCGGCGGTGCGCATCCAGCTCGACCCACGCAGGATCGCGGCGCGCGGCCTGCAGTACGACACGGTGCGCGCAGCCATCGTCGCGCAGACGACCAACCAGCCCAAGGGGGCGATCGTCGGCCCGCAGCAGGGGCTGACGGTCTATGCCAACGACCAGATCCTCGATGCCGGCGGCTGGAAGGATCTGGTGGTCGGGTACAGCAAGGGTGCGCCGATCAGGATTTCGGATATCGGCAATGCCATACCGGGGCCCGAGAACAATCAGATCGGCGCCTGGGCATTTCCTGGCAAGGCCAATGACGATGCCGCGTTCAAATCCGGGCAGAGCGTGTTCCTGGTCATCTTCAAGCAGCCCGGCGCCAACGTCATCCAGACGGTGAACGCCATCCGCGCCGCACTGCCGCAGATGGAGGCGAATATCCCGCCGGGCATCTCCGTCCATGTCCTGCGCGACGGCACCCAGACGATCCAGGCCTCGGTTTCCGACGTGGAAAAGACGCTGCTGATCACCATGGCGCTGGTGGTGATCGTGATCTTCATTTTCCTGCTCGACGTGCGCGCCACGCTGATCCCCAGTGCGGTAATTCCGCTGGCATTGCTGGGCGCGGCGGCGCTGCTGTTCGTTCTGGGCGATACGCTCGACAATCTGTCGCTGATGGCGCTCAGCATCGCGGTTGGTTTCGTGGTCGATGACGCGATCGTGATGGTCGAGGTGATCTGGAAACATATCGAAGCCGGGCAGAAGCCGCTGCAGGCCGCGCTGGCCGGTGCGGGCGAGGTGGGCTTTACCATTCTGGCGATATCGATCTCGCTGATCGCGGTGTTCACCCCGCTGATGTTCATGGGCGGCGTGGTCGGGTTATTGATGCGCGAATTTGCGCTGGCGCTCAGCTTTGCGGTACTGGTGTCGATGCTGTTGACGCTGACCTTCACCCCGATGCTCTGCGGCCAGTTCCTGAAGGCCCCCAGGCCGCCCAGCCATCGCCTGACCAAGGCGTTCGAGGATGGTTTCCAGCGGCTCGACAAAAGCTATGAAAGAGGCCTGACCTTCGTCATGGGCCATCGCCTGGCGACGCTGATCGTCTTCGGGCTGTCGCTGGTGGCTGCGGTCGTGCTCTATGCGACTGCCAATACCGGATTCTTCCCGCAAGAGGATACCGGGTTCCTCAGCGGGATCATGATAACCTCGCAAGACGCTTCGATCGGCAGGACCAGGCAAAAGATCGACCAGGTCGGGCGGATCATCGGAGCGGATCCCGGGGTCGCGGGGATCGGCATTTCCATCGGCCAGACCAGCGCCAACCAGGCAAATCTGTTCGTCTCCCTGAAACCCAGGGATAGCGGAAGACAGGATACCGCCGATCAGATCATCGCCCGCCTGCGCCCCAGGCTCGCCCAAATCGTCGGCGCGCAGACCTTCCTCCAGTCGCGGCAGGACATCAATGTCGGCGGTCGCAACGGCCAGGCACAGTACCAATATACCCTGTCCGATGCCAATATCGACGAACTCAACAGCTGGGCGCCGAAGATGGTCGCAGCGATGCAAAAGCTGCCCGGTCTCAAGGATGTCAGTTCGGATCAGCAGTCGAAGGGCGGCTCGCTCAACCTGACCATCGACCGGAATGCGGCGGCGCGCTTCGGCATCACCCCCACGGCGATCGACAGCGCCATTTACGAGATGATCGGGCAAGCCGAGGTCACACAGTTTTTCACCCAGCAAAACAGCTATCACGTCGTCATCGAAGCGTCGCCCGAACTGCAAGGCTCGCCCGATATCCTGAATGCGATCTACCTGCTGTCGCCGCTCACCGGCAAGACCGTGCCGCTGGCGATGTTCGTCACCGCGCAGGTCGGCACCAGCCTGGTCACGGTCAATCACCAGGCCGAATATCCTGCGGCAACGCTGTCATTCAACCTGGCCCCAGGCACCGCGCTGAGCCAGGCGACGAAGGCGGTGGAACAGGCGCGTGCAGAGCTCGGCGCCCCCGCCACGCTCAGCGGCGCCTTCCAGGGCAATGCCCAGGCCTTCCAGCAATCGCTGTCATCCGAACCGGTGTTGATCGGGGCCGCGCTGATCGCGGTCTATGTGATCCTGGGCGTGCTGTACGAAAGCTTCATCCACCCGCTGACGATCCTGTCGACGCTGCCCTCGGCGGGCGTGGGCGCATTGCTGTCGCTGCGCGCGGCGGGCCAGGATCTGAACGTGATCGGGATCATCGCGATCATCCTGCTGATCGGCATCGTCAAGAAGAACGGCATCATGATCGTCGATGTCGCCCTGCGGCTGGAACGCGACGAAAACCTGAGCCCCGAAGACGCCGCGACCAGGGCCTCGCTGGAACGGTTCCGCCCGATCCTGATGACCACCGCCTGCGCCGCGCTGGGCGGTATTCCGATGATCCTGATGGGCGGCACGGGTTCGGAGTTCCGGCAGCCGCTGGGCTATGCGATCGTCGGCGGGTTGATCGTGAGCCAGGTGCTGACGCTGTTTACGACGCCGGTGATTTATACTTACCTGGACAAGCTGCGGCGGCGGAGGAAGGGGGAGGCGGAGCAGGGCGAATTTGGCCAGGGTGGGGGACCGGTGCCTGCGCAGTGAAGCCTTGGAAAACTTTGTGGTCGAAACTGGGATTCAATTCTCATTTCTGGCAATGGCAGTTTCGCCCCATAGCGGACGTAGGGCGAAGCCGCGGATTACGGTGCCACGTGCCATAACCCCTAATTATTCAAAGTTAGAGTGCGCATCCCGAGCAGGGCAGATGAATTATAATCCCTAATTACCACAGCCCCTCTCGATATGGCAATTGAGGGGTTATTTTACGTGTCACCGTAATTCGGACGTGTCACGGTAACTTACCATCTTTGTCATTAACAAAATTTCCACCAAGGCTGAGAAGGAATTACGGAATTACGGTGACACGTCGCTTAACCCCCAATCTCTACTATCGCAAGAGATCGAGCCGGCACGCAAAATAAAAACGAATGGGGTGCAGGGGGCCTTGGCCCCTGCGTCTTCCTTTTCACCCGCAAGCTCTCTCGTAACCTTACTGATCCAGGAAACTGCGCATCTTCCGTGACCTGCTGGGATGCTTCAGCTTCCGCAAAGCCTTGGCCTCGATCTGCCGAATCCGTTCGCGCGTTACCGAAAACTGCTGCCCCACTTCTTCCAGCGTGTGATCGGTGTTCATGCCGATGCCAAAGCGCATCCGCAGCACGCGTTCCTCGCGCGGGAATTACGGTGACACGTCTCTTAACCCCCAATCTCCACTATCGCATGAGATCGAACCGGCACGCAAAATAAAAATGCATGGGGTGCAGGGGGCCCTGGATTACGGTGATACGTGCCATAACCCCTAATTATTAAAAGTTAGAGTGCGCATCCCGAGCAGGGCAGATGAATTATAATCCCCAATTACCACAGCCCTCTCGATATGTCAATTGAGGGGTTATTTTACGTGTCACCGTAATTCCCACCGTAATTCCACATCTGGAACATGCGAGGCACTGTCTTACTCAGCGCAACACCAGTTCAGCAAGACGCGCTACCGCCGCCAGCGCGCCCTCGCACATGCCCAGGGCGATGTGAGGCAATGAAGTGGGCGAACGCATTTAATCCGGCGCTAGGGCTTGCTACTCTTATCTAATTCTATGCCGGATTTTCCACACCAATAGAGGCACACATCATGTTCACCACATATATTGCGACGAAATATACCGGATATGTTTCGCCTGTATCCCTTGTGGAAGGAAGTGAACATTTGGTCAGGACCATCTAGCCCAAGGCACGCTTCGTTAGGATTATTCAACCCTTCCCGAGACTGGAAGATATTTCGACTTTCTGGTCCTACGATGACATAGCCTCTAACGTTGACGTGCTTGCCATCGTATTTCGCTGGGTCACTGACCAAGTCGCCGGGGGACAATACTGCTGCGCCATTTACCGAAGGCTTCGCTGAACTTATGACCCCACAACCACAGATCAGGCCCGACGTCAGAGCAATGATGACCATGCGCCTCACGGGAAAATCCTCTGCTCTGCATTGAGGTTCTGCTGCATGTCGCTTCGTTCTGTCCCAGTCATCTTCCCGTCGATCATCCTGAATTGCAGGACACCGTTGACCACCTCATGAACACCTAGGCGATTGTCCAGCACAGTTCCGTTGGTCAGTCCCTTGGTTAGCGGCTGCGCATCTCCAAGGAATTACGGTGACACGTCACTTATCCCCCAATCTCCACTGTCGCAAGAGATCGAACCGGCACGCAAAATAAAAACGAATGCGGTGCACGGGGCCATGGCCCCTGCGTCTTCCTTTTCACCCGCAAGCTCTCTCGTAACCTTACTGATCCAGGAAACTGCGCATCTTCCGTGACCTGCTGGGATGCTTCAGCTTCCGCAAAGCCTTGGCCTCGATCTGCCGAATCCGTTCGCGCGTTACCGAAAACTGCTGCCCCACTTCTTCCAGCGTGTGATCGGTGTTCATGCCGATGCCAAAGCGCATCCGCAGCACGCGTTCCTCGCGCGGGGTGAGCGAGGCCAGCACGCGGGTGACGGTTTCCTTGAGGTTGGCCTGGATCGCGGCATCCACCGGGATGATCGCGTTCTTGTCCTCGATGAAGTCGCCCAGATGCGAATCCTCCTCGTCGCCGATCGGCGTCTCCAGGCTGATCGGTTCCTTGGCGATCTTCATCACCTTGCGCACTTTTTCCAGCGGCATCGAGAGACGCTCGGCCATTTCCTCGGGCGTGGGCTCGCGCCCCTGCTCGTGCAGGAATTGCCGGCTGGTGCGCACCAGCTTGTTGATCGTCTCGATCATGTGCACCGGGATGCGGATGGTGCGCGCCTGATCGGCAATCGACCGGGTGATCGCCTGCCGGATCCACCATGTCGCATACGTGCTGAACTTGTAGCCGCGGCGGTATTCGAACTTGTCGACCGCCTTCATCAGGCCGATGTTGCCTTCCTGGATCAGATCGAGGAATTGCAGGCCGCGGTTGGTGTATTTCTTGGCGATCGAGATCACCAGCCGCAGATTGGCCTCGACCATTTCCTTCTTGGCAATCCGCGCCTCGCGCTCGCCCTTCTGCACCATGTTGACGATGCGACGAAACTCGGGGAGCGACATGCCGGTGGCCGTGGCGATGTCGGCGACTTCAGCACGGATGCGCTCGACCGGATCGGCTTCGGTAGTGGCGAAAGCCGCCCACTTCTTGTCCTTTTTGGCGACTTCGGGCAGCCAGGCATCGTCCTGCTCACGACCGACATAGCTGTCCAGGAAGTCCTTGCGGCTGACCTTGTGACGCTCGGCCAGGCGCAGCATCTGCCCGCCCAGCGCGGTCAGGCGGCGGTTGAAGGCATAGAGGTTGTCGACCAGATATTCGATCTTGGTCGCGTGAAACTGCACGCTCTCGACCTGCGCGGTCAGATCCTCGCGCAGCTGATGATACAGGCGTTCCTTCTCGGCCGGGAAATCGATTCCCAGGCCAAGCGATTCAAGCCGATCTCGCTGGAGCTTTTCAAATTGCCCGAACAACTCGGTGATGCTGGCGAATTTCAACAGCGCCTCGGGCTTCAGCTGGGCCTCCATCTGGGCCAGGCTGAGGGTGTTGTCTTCTTCCTCTTCCTCGACCGGACGGCGGGCACGGCGTTCGACGCCATCCTCGTCCTCGTCGGTTGCGTCAGCTGCGGGTTCTTCCGCAACATCTTCTTCTTCCTTGTAGGTCGGGCCGGCGACCGATTCGCTGATCTCGCCATCGGCGGAGACCTCGCCATCATCGGTCAGATTTTCCGGCGGCGGCTCCTTGGACAGCATCGCGTCGAGATCCAGAATCTCGCGCAGCTGCATCTCGCCGGCGTTCAGCGCCTCGGACCACTGGATGATGGCGTGGAAAGTGATCGGGCTTTCGCACAGCCCCAGGATCATCGTGTCGCGCCCGGCCTCGATCCGCTTGGCGATGGCGATTTCGCCCTCGCGGCTAAGCAGTTCGACCGCGCCCATCTCGCGCAGGTACATCCGCACCGGATCGTCGGTACGCTCGATGATTTCCTTCTTCTTGACCAGATCGGGCCGTTCGCCGATGGCGTCGA
This sequence comes from uncultured Novosphingobium sp., assembly GCA_964245935.1. Taxonomy (GTDB): domain Bacteria; phylum Pseudomonadota; class Alphaproteobacteria; order Sphingomonadales; family Sphingomonadaceae; genus Novosphingobium. The sequence continues at coordinate 19,562 of CAXTOS010000004.1, read as the reverse complement.
CCTCTTCGGCCTCTTCCTCGACGGCCTTGTCTTCGGGATCGACGGCATCCTCGTCGCTTTCGACGATGTTCACGCCCATCTCGCTGATCGCGGCCATGATGTCCTCGATCTGTTCTGAAGACATCTGGTCTGGCGGCAAGGCCTCGTTCAATTCATCATAGGTGATGACGCCGCGACGCTTGGCGCGCGCAATCAGCTTCTTGATCGAAGCTTCGTTCAGGTCGATCAGCGGTGCATCGCCTTCGCCCTTTTCCACGCCGGTAATTTCGTCGTCCATTATTCCGCCATTGGTTGGGGTTGACCGGCAGGGCAAGACCCTCCGGTTCATTCTATAATTATACAATGCGTTGAGTCCGGTCCTGTGCCCCAGACCCGACTCGAATTCCAGCTTTCTCTTCGATCGGCGTCAACTGCGCGGCTAATCAACGGATTTGCCATTCAGGATTTTGGCGCCGTTCCCATCAGCCGCTCGTTGATATCCTGCTTGCGGCGGCGCAAACGCTGCTGCTCTTCGATATCGAAACGCTCGGTCGCCGCATCAAGCGCGGCATTTACCAGCGGTTCTTCGACCAGCTTCGCAATTGCCGCCGCCAATGCCTCGCTGGCCAGGTCGCGATCACCCGGAGCGATAACGAAAGGATAGCGGATGCGATTGTAATCGTCGGCGCTTGGCGGCAACAGGCCCTGCCTGTCGAATATGGTGGCAAGTGCGCCGGTTTCAAGCGCGCCGCCTGCCTCGAAATGATCGAGAATGGCAGAAATTCGCAGGTCGGCACCGGTCAGCGAGGCCAGCACCTCGGCATGAATGGCAATTGCCTCGGGCCAGCGGATCAGCCCCGCCACCACTGCACAAATCAGCGCCCGCTGCCCGTCATCCTCCTGCGTCCGCCACGCGCGCGTGGTTTCCGGCAGGGGGCGGGCCGGGGGCAAATCCCGAAAACGGCTCCCCGGCGCGAATTTGCGGGTACCCGCCGCACGCGGTACGAAAGCCGGGGCGTCGCGGCGCGGAAAGGCGAAATCGGAAAACCGGTTCTGCCATTCGCGCCGATACATCGCCTTGATATCGGGATCGGCGATCGTATCGACATGCGCCATCAGGCGCGCCTTGAGTCCGGCCTTGTCTTCCGGCGTGTTCAGCGGCAGCACATCGCGCTCATGCTCCCACAGCATGTCGAGCAGCCCGCGCGCCTCGCCCAGCAGGCGCTCCATCGCCTGGGGTCCGTCGCGCCTGACCAGATCATCGGGATCGAGCCCGACCGGCAGCCGAACCATGCGCAAACTATGCGCCGGGCGCAGCAGCGGCAGGGCCCGCGTCGCGGCGCGCACCGCAGCGCGCTGGCCCGCGGCATCGCCATCGAAACACAGCACCGGTGTTTCCACCAGCCGCCATAGCAATTCGATCTGCTGCTCGGTCAGCGCGGTACCCAGCGGCGCAACACATTCGCCGAAACCGGCCGCCGCCAGCGCGATCACGTCCATATAGCCTTCAACGACCAGCAGCCGCCCGCTCTGGCGAGAAACCGGGCCCGCGCGGTGCAGATTGTAAAGCGTACGCCCCTTGTCGAACAGTGGAGTATCTGGCGAATTGAGGTATTTAGGTGCGTCTGTTCTGGTATTGTCGAGAATGCGCCCGCCAAACGCGATTACCCGCCCGCGCGCATCGGCAATCGGCAGCATCAGCCGCCCCCGGAAACGGTCGTAGGGCTCGCGCTCATCCACCGCGATGCGCAGGCCGGCCTCGATCAGCAGTTCCTCGGGAAATTGCGCCAGCGCAGCCTTCAGCGCCTGGCGACCTTCCGGTGCGTAGCCAAAGCCGAACCGCGCCAGGGTATGCGCATCGAAGCCGCGTGTATCCAGATAGGCGCGGGCCTTTTCGCCTTCCGCGCCCGCCAACCGGGCCACGAACCAGTCCTGCGCCGCCGCCATGACCTCATGCAGCCCGCTGCGAATATCGGCCTTGCGCGCTTCGCCAGGCTCCATCGCCGGCAATTCCATGCCGGCTTCGGCGGCCAGCTCCTTGACCGCGTCCATGAACGACAGCCCGCGCTGGTCGGTCATCCAGCGAATGGCATCGCCATGCGCGCCACAGCCAAAGCAATGGTAGAAACCCTTGGCGTCATTGACCGTGAAACTGGGCGATTTCTCGTTATGAAACGGGCAGCACGCCTTGAACTCGTGCCCCGCCTTGGTCAGCCGCGTGGTGCGCCCGATGACTCCGGACAAGCTGATGCGCGCGCGCAACTCGTCCAGCCATTGGGGCGACAGCGCCACTTAGACCAAGGCTGCTTTGACGAGCCCGCTGGCCTTGCTCATGTCGAGTTGTGCACCGTGGCGTGCCTTCAATTCGGCCATCACCTTGCCCATGTCCTTCATCCCGTCGGCGTTCAGTTCCGCCTTGATTACCAGAATCGCGTCAGTGGTGGCTGACTCGCTCAGTTGCTGCGGTTGAAATTCCTCGATCACCGCCAGTTCGGCGGTTTCGGCTTCCGCCAGTTCACCGCGGCCGCCCTGTTCGAACAGCGCGATCGATTCGCGGCGCTGCTTGCCCATTTTCTGCAGCACATCGACCACCAGCGCATCATCGTCGGGTTGCTGGGCGGCGGTGCGCAGTTCGATGTCGCGATCCTTCAACTTGGCCAGGATCAGGCGCAACGCTGCCAGACGCGGCTTGTCGCCGGATTTCATCGCGGCGATCTGGGCCGCCTTGATCGAGTCGCGGATCATATTTTCGTTATCCCCATAATCACCCCGTCGCATGGCCTCATGCTGATAGCCGGTATTTTCCGGCTTTCCTAGTTTGGCGCTGTGCAAGCCGGGGTTGACGCCGTGCAAACCGGGGTTTAGCTGCCATCGCTTAGCACCATCGCCAGACTTTCGTACGGAGCGCCACGCATGGCCGACCCCGCCTTTTCGCATGCGCCACAACCAGCCGGAGCCACCGGCGTGCTGGTGCTGGCGGATGGCCATGTCGCGTGGGGGCGCGGTTTCGGGGCGGTGGGCAGCGCGGTGGGCGAGGTCTGTTTCAACACCGCGATGACCGGCTATCAGGAAGTGATGACCGACCCGTCCTACGCCGGCCAGATCGTCACCTTCACCTTTCCCCATATCGGCAATGTCGGTGTCAATGAAGAGGATGTCGAATCGCATGCCGATGGCGCGGTCGGTTGCCTGGTGCGCGAAGCTGTCACCGCGCCATCGAATTTCCGTGCCGACGGCGGGTTTGGAGAATGGCTGGCGGCGCGGGGCAAGATCGGCTTGTCGGGGCTCGATACGCGTGCGCTGACTCGCAGCATCCGCTTGTCGGGCGCGCCCAACGCGGTGATCGCCCATGACCCTTCGGGCAGGTTCGACATTCCCCGATTGCTGGAACAGGCACGCAACTGGCCGGGGCTGCTCGGCATGGATCTGGCCAAGGTCGTGACCCGGCTTGGCGATGAGCCCTGGGAGGGCGGCATCTGGGCGCTGGGCAAGGGCTTCGCAGCCAGTACAAACGAACCGCGCCCGCATGTCGTTGCGATCGATTATGGCGCCAAGGACAATATCTTCAGAAATCTGGTCAAGTCCGGCGCACAAGTAACAGTCGTACCTGCGGAAATCCCGCTGGACAATCTGCTGGCACTGAACCCCGCCGGCGTATTTCTGTCGAACGGTCCCGGCGATCCGGCTGCCACGGGGCATTACGCCGTGCCGGTGATCCAGGGCTTGCTTGAACGCGATATTCCGGTTTTCGGCATTTGCCTGGGCCATCAGCTGTTGGCGCTCGCCGCCGGCGGCCGCACCATCAAGATGAGCCAGGGCCATCGCGGCGCCAACCATCCGGTCAAGCGACTGGGCGACGATGTGGTCGAGATTACCAGCATGAATCATGGCTTTGCCGTCGATAATTCAGCGTTGCCGGCAAATATCGTCGAAACCCATGTCTCGCTGTTCGACGGTAGCAACTGCGGCATCGCGATCACCGGCAAGCGGGCCTTCAGCGTACAATATCATCCTGAAGCCAGCCCCGGCCCGATGGACAGCTTCTATCTGTTCGACCGTTTTGTAGAGATGCTGTGATGAGCCAGAAACTCCCTTCCCCGGCGGGGAGGGGCTGGGGGCGGGGGAGCGAGGCGAAGCCTTGCCTCCACTTCCCGGCCCAGGAAACCCTCACCCAACCCTCCCCCGCACGGGGGAGGGCTTTTCAGCGTCGATCTGTTCGACCGCTTGGCAAATCCTCCGTAACAAGCCTGAAAACTCCCCTCCCCGGCGGGGAGGGGTTGGGGGTGGGGGAGCGAGGCGAAGCCTCGCGTCCTCTTCCTGGTGCAGGAAACCCCCACCCAACCCTCCCCCTTTCGGGGGAGAGCTTTTCAGACTTGGTTGCGGGCGATAGCGAGTTCTTCCAGGATCATGGTTACGACGCCCTCGGGATTGGTCAGCACATCATTGTTCCAGAAGCGAATTATCCGGTAGCCATAAGCCTCTATCGCTCGCGTCCGCACCAGGTCCGCCGCGCTGTCGACATGTTGTCCGCCATCGACCTCGATCGCCAGCCTCGCCGCGCGGCAGGCAAGATCGACGACGAAGCCGCCAATCGGCAGTTGCCGCGTAAATTGAACCGCCAGTTGCTTGCCGCGCAGGCGCGACCACAGGCGCTTTTCGGCTTCGGTCGGTTCCCGGCGCAACCTTTGCGCAATTCGCGTGAGGCGCTTTTCAACTATTGTTCCTACGCCCTCACCCAACCCTCCCCCGCATGGGGGAGGGCTATTATGGCAGTTTGATCCGCAATGCCCAAACGCACCGATATTTCCTCGATCCTGGTCATCGGCGCCGGCCCGATCATCATCGGCCAGGCCTGCGAGTTCGATTATTCGGGGACGCAGGCGATCAAGGCGCTGAAGGAGGAAGGCTACCGGGTCGTGCTGGTGAATTCCAATCCGGCGACGATCATGACCGACCCGGACATGGCCGACGCCACCTATGTCGAGCCGATCACCCCCGAAATCGTCGCGCGGATCATCGAAAAGGAGCGCCCCGACGCGGTGCTGCCGACGATGGGCGGGCAGACTGCGCTCAACACCGCACTGGCACTGTTCAATGACGGCACGCTGGCGAAATATAACTGCATCATGATCGGCGCCGATGCCGAGGCCATCGACATGGCCGAAGACCGGATCAAATTCCGTGATGCGATGGATCGGATCGGCCTGGAGTCGGCCCGGTCGGGGATCGCGCATGGCGTTGAGGATGCATTCAGGGTGCTGGAGCGCACCGGCCTGCCGTCGATCATCCGTCCGAGTTTTACTTTAGGCGGTACCGGCGGCGGCATCGCTTACAACAGGGCGGAGTTCGAAAAGATCGTGCGCAGCGGGCTCGACGCCTCGCCGACCACCGAAGTGCTGATCGAGGAATCGCTGCTCGGCTGGAAAGAATACGAGATGGAGGTCGTGCGCGACCGCAACGACAATTGCATCATCATCTGCTCGATCGAGAACGTCGATCCGATGGGCGTCCACACCGGTGATTCGATCACCGTCGCCCCGGCACTGACGCTGACCGACAAGGAATATCAGATCATGCGCTCGGCGAGCATTGCCGTGCTGCGCGAAATCGGCGTCGAAACAGGGGGTTCCAACGTCCAGTTCGCGGTAAATCCGAGGGATGGCCGGCTGATCGTCATCGAGATGAACCCGCGCGTGTCGCGCTCGTCCGCGCTGGCATCGAAGGCAACCGGTTTTCCGATCGCCCGCGTCGCGGCCAAGCTGGCGGTCGGCTATACGCTCGACGAACTCACCAACGAGATCACCGGCGCCACCCCGGCCAGTTTCGAGCCAAGCATCGATTACGTCGTCACCAAGATTCCCCGGTTTGCCTTTGAAAAGTTCAAGGGCGCCGAGCCGTTGTTGTCAACCGCGATGAAGTCCGTCGGCGAAGTCATGGCAATTGGCCGCAATTTCAAGGAATCGGTGCAAAAGGCGCTACGCGGGCTGGAGACCGGGCTTGATGGCTTCGACGAGGCCCAGGAACTGGTCGGAGCGGCGCGCGCAGAGATCACCGCTGCCTTGGCCCGCGCCACGCCCGATCGTCTGCTGCACGCCGCACAGGCCCTGCGCGAGGGTTTCAGCGTCGATGCCATCCACGAAATTACCCATTATGATCCGTGGTTTCTGCGCCAGATCGCAGAGATCATCGAAGCGGAGGCCGATGTCGTCGCCAATGGCCTGCCCAACGATGCAGCCGGGCTGCGGCGCCTGAAAGCCATGGGCTTTTCCGACCGGCGCCTTGCCACGCTCGCGGTGCGCTCGGTCCATGTGGCGGGCGGGATGGGGGAAACGCTGGCGACCCGTTCCGGGCTGCTGCACGATGTGGTCGCCGCGATGGCCGGCGCGTCTACCGAACAGGACGTGCGCGCACTGCGCCACCGGCTGGGAGTATTTCCCGTATTCAAGCGCATCGACAGCTGCGCCGCCGAGTTCGAGGCGATCACGCCCTATATGTACTCGACCTATGAAGCGCCGCTGTTTGGAGAGCCCGAGAACGAGTCCGCGCCGACCGGTGCGCGCAAGATCGTGATCCTGGGCGGCGGACCTAACCGCATCGGCCAGGGCATCGAGTTCGACTATTGCTGCTGCCACGCCTGTTTCGCGCTCGAGGAAGCCGGCTACGAGACGATCATGATCAACTGCAACCCGGAAACGGTCAGCACCGATTACGACACCTCGAACCGGCTGTATTTCGAACCGCTGACTGCCGAGGACGTGCTGGAAATACTGCGCGTCGAACAACAGAACGGCGAGCTGGTGGGCGTGATCGTCCAGTTCGGCGGGCAGACTCCGCTGAAACTGGCGCAGGCGCTGGAGGATGCGGGCATTCCAATCCTTGGCACTTCGCCCGATGCCATCGACCTGGCCGAAGACCGCGAGCGTTTCTCCGACCTGGTTGAAAGGCTGGGCCTGAGGCAACCTGAAAACGGCATGGCTCGCAGCCGCGACGAAGCGGTTGCGGTGGCCCGGCGCATCGGCTTTCCGGTGCTGATCCGGCCATCCTATGTGCTGGGCGGCCGCGCGATGGAAATCGTCGACAGTGTGGCCCAGCTCGACGATTACATCGCTACCGCCGTCAAGGTGTCGGGCGACAGTCCGGTGCTGATCGACCAATATCTGCGCGATGCGATCGAATGCGATGTCGATGCGCTGTGCGACGGAGATGTCGTGGTCGTCGCCGGCGTGATGCAGCACATCGAGGAAGCCGGGATCCACTCGGGCGACAGCGCCTGCACCTTGCCGCCGTATGATCTGCCCCAGCCGATCATCGCCGAGATGGAGCGCCAGGCCGAATTGCTGGCGCTGGCGCTGGGCGTCAAGGGCCTGATGAACATCCAGTTCGCGGTGCAGGCGGGCGAAGTCTTCCTGATCGAGGTCAACCCGCGTGCGTCGCGGACCGTGCCGTTCGTAGCCAAGGCGATCGGCCAGCCGGTGGCCAAGATCGCCGCGCGGGTGATGGCCGGCGAAAAGCTGTCGGCGTTTCCCCCGTTCCGTCGCGACCTGCCATATATGGCGGTAAAGGAGGCGGTGTTTCCGTTTGCGCGCTTCCCCGGCGTCGATCCGGTGCTCAGCCCCGAGATGAAGTCCACCGGCGAAGTCATGGGCCTGGCGACGGATTTCGCCATGGCCTTTGCCAAGGCACAGCTTGGGGCAGGGACCATCCTGCCGCAAGGCGGCGTGGTATTCGTGTCGGTCAAGGACAGCGACAAACCGGTGATCCTGCCCGCGGTGCGCCAGCTCGCCGAACTCGGCTTCACGATCATCGCCACCGGCGGCACCCGGAAATACCTGGCCGATGCGGGCGTGGCCGTGTCGCAGGTGAACAAGGTGGCCGAAGGGCGCCCGCATATCGTAGACCGGATCGTCGATGGCGAAGTGGCGTTCATCATCAACACCACCGAAGGCTGGCAAAGCCTGAAGGATTCGCAATCGATCCGCGCCTCGGCGCTCAGTTCGCGGGTGCCGTATTTCACGACCGCGGCGGCCAGCGTGGCGGCCACGGCGGCAATCGCTGCGATGCGGTCGGCAAAACTTGAAGTCCGGTCCTTACAGGACTATTATAGCTGACCGATCAATTGCTCCCCCACTTCGCGATTGACTCACCCCGTTGGCAGGACAGCCAGGGGGAGGCCGGTTCATCGCCAAAACGGGGAGCTGCAGGAAGAACCGAATGGCGAGTATTGAGAAGCTGCCGATGCTGGCGGAGGGCTACGAACGGCTGACGGCCGAGCTGAAGGCGCTGCGCCAGGAACGCCCGCTGATCGTCGAGGCGATCGAGGAAGCGCGTGCGCATGGCGATTTGTCGGAAAATGCCGAATACCACGCCGCCAAGGAACGCCAGGGCCAGGTCGAAGCATCGATCGGCGACCTGGAAGATCGCGTCAGCCGCGCCCAGATCATCGATCCCGCCACGCTGTCCGGCGAAAAGGTGATTTTTGGCGCGACCGTGACGTTGCTGGATGACGATGAAAAGCCGGTGCAATATCAGATCGTCGGGCCGTATGAGGCGGATGCGAAGCGCGGACGGATCAGCTATGCGTCGCCATTGGGCCGGGCGTTGATCGGCCGCCGCGCAAACGATGAAGTCGAAGTAACGGTTCCTTCGGGCGACCGCTGCTATCTGGTGAAAAAAATAGAATTTATCTGATCAGGGGAGGGTGGCGAAATTTGAGCTGATTCAAGCAAGAAGGGCAGCCCCTCGACAGGCTCAGGACGGACGGGTCCGGCTTGGTTCCGACAGAACGGACCGGTCACAACGGCCGGGTCAGGGTGGACAGGTCCGGGTTGGCCTCATCCAGCCGGCAGCTCCGGTTCCAGCAACCGGTGCAGATGCACGATCACATAGCGCATTTCTGCATCGTCCACGGTGCCTTGTGCCTTGCTGCGCCAGACATGTTCCGCCGATGCGTAATCCGGATAAACGCCGACCAGATCGAGTTTGTCCAGGTCGGTAAATTCCAGGCGCTGCGGATCGCGCACGCGGCCGCCCATGACCAGATGAAGTTTTTGCATTGGCTGCCTATCCTGAAGCGATCAAAGCACTGCCAATAGCGCTTCGCAGATGCAGCATGCAAGTGTCCGCGACGCCGGTAATTCAGCGGCGGGCCTTTTCGACCAGCTTTATCACCTGCCGGGCGATCGCCTTGCCACCGTCATTCAAGTGGTGGGTGGCGTCGTCGGCGACCTTTTTCGTCTGCTTGCCCAGGTTATCGGAATGATCGCGGACGCTTTTGCCGATTGTCCGGCTTGCGCTGTCCAGTTTCTCGCGGGCATCATCGGTGGTGGATTCGGCGCGGTCGCGTGCTTGTGCGGCCAGGCTCTGGCTGAGTTCGGTGATGCCGGCCAGCAAATTGGCCGCCAAGGCGCTGGCCTTTTTCGCCGGTTTGCGGCGGCGGCCGAACGGCAGCAGCGCGCCCACGGCCAGGCCGACCGCCAGCCCGCCGATGAGTGTCAGGCCGACATTTTCTTGGGCGGTGCGGGACACGGTGGCTGCGGCATCGGTCAGCGGAGCGGTGAATTCAGCCGCTTCCTGTGCCGTCGTTTCCCTCAGATCGTTCATGGTCGGGTCGTCATTCATCTGCGTATTCCTTTAGTCTGTGCCAATAATCGTCGATCAGCAGCTTTAGCCGGTCGCCAACCGCCCTGGGTGCGGCCTTGCGGGTTTGAAACCGGCGCAGCAGCGGGGCTGCTCTTGCGATGATCGGCTTGCGGGCCAGCCACAACAACAGTGCCGCCACGGTCGCCGCGACCACACCGCGACTGTCATTGGCGATGTCGATCGCCTGATGCGCCACCGCCAGGCTGGTGCGCTGTGCCTCGGTTATCGCGCGGCGCTTCAGCACGGCCGGTGCCAGATCGACCTTTGCCTGCGTCAGCCGGCGCTGGAATTCGGCACGAGCGCGATCACGCGCAGCGCGCGTGTCGGCCAGTTGCGGGTCGGGCTTGCTCATGCCCGGTCCTTTCCGTCGCGCAGCAGCGCCATGAACCGGCGCAGCCCGAAATACGCAATCAAGGCAGCGATCAATGTGGCAAGCACCAGACCACCGACCACCGCACCCAGCGCGCCCCAATGGCCCAGTACCGGTGCCAGCGCCAGCAACAGGCCGACCACCAGCGCCATCAGCGCAAAAAACAGCAACGCCAGCGCCATGGCCGCGCCGCCCGCGATCCACGCCGCCGCCTTTGCCATCAACCGCGCCCGCGTCGACTGGTAGGCCACTTCGGCGCTGGCCATCTGGCGGGCGGCTGCGATCAGGAGGCGCAGCTCATGTGCAATCGGCGGAGAGGCCGGGGATGGCTCGGCCATCCCGTCCCATCCCGGTGGTCTGTCAAATTCAGCCACGTCTAGTTCCCCCGGAGGCTGCTGCGTGACGCCGTGTCGATTTCCCCATCAACCCGGTCGATTTCCGTCCTGATGTGCGGTGGATAGCGAAAAACCGGAATCCACTGGTCCGCATCACGCTTCAGTCGTCCGATCCCCGGAACAAGCGAGACAGCATGAACCCGCCAACAACGGCCAGACCGACCGCCAGGCCGGGGCTCTTGCGCACGAACGCGGCAACATCGTCGCCCAGTTCGTTCAAATCCTTGGCGTCGATCCGCGCAGCGACATCCTGGATCGAACGGGCAGCGGTGCGGGCATAATCGCCATATTGCGGCCCCAGTTTCTCGTCGATGGCCGGCGCATTGTCGGAAACGACCTTGCCAAGGCCAGACAGCGCCCCGCTGGCGCGCGTCTTGCCATCCTCGGCCAGCGCGGCCGCGCGCTCCTTGGCAGTGTCGACCAGGTCGCTGCTTTTCGCCGAGATCTTGTCGGCGTAGGCCCCGGCGCGATCCTGCGCCGCCCCGCCCAGCGCCGCTGCGCCGCCCTTGGCTTCTTCCAGCGCCTTGGCAAAGCGCACCTTGGCCTCGGGAACCTGGTCCTGCGTGACGGGTGCCAGCAGTTCGTTGTCGGACGCCTGCTGTTCGTTGTCGGGCATAGTAAGTTCCTTTCTTAGGTATGCGAATATCAACGCCTGGTAAAAAGTGCAGATACGACGCGATCGATCATGCCATCCAACCTATGGTGCTGCAATGCGGCTTGCCTGCCAAGGTTCCCCTGCTAAATCACCGCAATCCACGAAACCGCGCCTCTTGCGGCTTTTGACCGTCGCTTTTTTCGCTATCCGATACAGTTACAGGAGAATTGGTTTTTATGACCGCGATTATTGACATCCATGCACGTGAGGTTCTCGACAGCCGCGGCAACCCGACGGTCGAGGTCGATGTGTTGCTGGAAGACGGCAGCTTTGGCCGTGCGATGGTGCCTTCGGGCGCCTCGACCGGTAAGCATGAAGCGGTCGAACTGCGCGATGGCGACAAGAGCCGTTACCTCGGCAAGGGCGTGCTGAAGGCAGTGGCTGCGGTCAACGACGAGATCGGCGAAGCACTGGAAGGCTTCGACGCGGAAGACCAGCGCGACATCGACCTGGCCATGATCGCGTTGGACGGGACCGAGAACAAGAGCCGGCTGGGCGCCAATGCCATCCTGGGCGTCAGCCTGGCGGTCGCCAAGGCTTCGGCCGATGCACGCGGCCTGCCGCTTTACGCCTATGTCGGCGGCGTGTCCGCGCATGTCCTGCCGGTTCCGATGATGAACATCATCAATGGCGGCGAACATGCTGACAATCCGATCGATTTCCAGGAATTCATGATCGTGCCGGTTGGCGCGCCCAGCCTGACCGAAGCCGTGCGCTGGGGTTCGGAAATCTTTCATACGTTGAAAGCGGGCCTGCATGCCAAGGGCCTGGCGACGGCCGTTGGCGACGAAGGCGGCTTTGCGCCCAATCTCGCCAGCACCCGCGATGCGCTGGATTTCGTGCTGGCCTCGATCGAGCAGGCGGGTTTCAAGCCCGGCACCGATGTGGCGCTGGCGCTCGATTGCGCGGCGACCGAATTTTTCAGGAACGGCAAATACGAAATCAGCGGCGAGGGCCTGTCGCTGTCACCCGAAGCGATGGCGGATTATCTGGCCCAATTGTCCACCGACTACCCGATCGTATCGATCGAGGACGGCATGAGCGAAGACGATTTCGAAGGCTGGGCCGCGCTGACCGCCAGGATCGGCAGCAAGGTGCAACTGGTCGGCGACGATCTGTTCGTCACCAATCCTCGGCGCCTGACAATGGGCATCGAAAAGGGTCTGGCCAATTCGCTGCTGGTGAAGGTCAACCAGATCGGCACGTTGACCGAAACACTGGAAGCAGTATCGATCGCGCAACGCCATGGCTACACCGCGGTGATGTCGCATCGCTCGGGCGAAACCGAGGATTCGATCATCGCCGACCTGGCCGTCGCCACGAATTGCGGACAGATCAAGACCGGCAGCCTGGCCCGATCGGACCGGCTGGCGAAATACAACCAGCTCATGCGGATCGAGGAGGAGTTGGGCAGTTCGGCGGTGTATGCCGGGCGGTCGGGCTATGGGTTGGCGGTGCGGTAAGTATTTACGAGAGACTAGGGGCGGCGAGGTAATCTCCTCGCGCCCCGTCATTTTCTGTCTCGCTCAGGGTGAGCTATTCATGTCCCGGTAGATGCAGGTGTTGCTATGAGCCACGTGGCGACGATGCGCTCATAATCGACGTAAGGTATCATGGCGGGGTCAAATTGGAGCGCCGCGGCCAGTTCAGGCAAGTCAGCCAGAAATGCGTTATAAAGACCCTGAACCCGCCCGGCGCTGGTCAGTTCGCGGCGCGACACGTTTGCCAGCCAGTCACGTACTTCACTTAGCGCGCGCACTGGATCGCTGCCATGCTCATGAATATCCATGCCGGACAGGTCGGAAATGAAGCGCTGGTAACGAAACGGCTCAATATCGAGGATCAGAACCCGCTTGGCCTTTTGATGTTTGCCGCCGTAGCGTTTGGCGCCAAGAAACATCCCTAACTCGAGAGGCATGTTGAAGCGCGGCAGCTTGTTTATCGTATCCAACTCCGTGCGCGATAAGTCATGAATGCCATATCGGCATACCTCTATGAGATCATAAATCTTATCGATTCGAGTCTGACTGCCATCGTCAAGTTCACGCGCCGATCTTGGCCGAAATCCACAAGCCAGAATTACAAAAATAAGCGCCCGAAATGTCGGGGCAAACGCATCATCGAACGGGCAGTTTATGAAAACATCGTCTGTCGAAGTCGGCGAAGATGGCACGCTACTTTTTCTTTGCGATAACGCTCTTAATGGCAGCCCTGATCTGGTTGTCGGAAATAGTGCTCTTCTTAGTCACGAGGGGGGCCATCACATAACGACCGGTCGCCGCGCTTTTACCAAGAACGGCAGCCTTATGAGTCTTGATCGAGGTATTGGTTGCGTCTGACATAGCTGCAATGTGTGCTCAAAATTATCGAAAAGCAATCCCCCGGACCGAGCCAGCATTGACCGGGCCATGACCAAACGGTGCCATCGGCCAAGGTTTCACCCACCGTCCGTATCTATCGCGGCGCCAAAGACATTGCCACCAAAAACCAGGCGAATTCCGGACGTGGCGGGATGCCGATCTGAAAGACCGGCCGGCGCGGGATGAGCGGCGGGGCGCAATTCAGCTATCGAATTTCTCCCTCAGCGCCAGCAGGACCAGCGCCGCCCGCGCGGCCTCGCCACCCTTGTCCTTTTGCTTCGGGTCGGCGCGGACCAGGGCCTGGGCTTCGTTTTCCACGGTCAGGATGCCGTTGCCGATGGGGATGCCGTCCATGGTCAGTGCCATCAACCCGCGCGCACTTTCTCCAGCGACGATCTCGAAATGATAGGTTTCACCGCGGATCACCACGCCGATGGCGATGAAGCCGGCGTAATTGCCGCTGGCTTCGGCCAGCGAAATCGCGCCGGGAATTTCCAGCGCGCCCGGCACGATGATCACATCGGACTTATGGCCGGCCGCCTTCAGCGCCGCCTGGGCACCGGCCACCAGCATATCGTTGAGGTGGTCGTAGAAGCGCGCTTCGACGATGCAAAATCTGGCCATGCACTTGGTGTCCTTCAGGATTGCCGTTTCAGGAGATTGTCCGCGGTCCGAAAATCACGGCCCGCCAGCCGCCCGCCTTTTTCGACTTTGCCCTTAGCTGGACTTCGAGCCATGTGGCCAGCGCCGAAAGCGCCAGGACGATCAGACCTGCTGACCATGGGGTAAAGCCGTCATTGCGCAGCCGGATCAACAGCGGGAAATGGATCGCATACAGCGGAAACGACCACGCCCCGGCAAAGCCGGCCCAGGCAGCGCGCGTCTCGACCCGCATGGCCGCGGCGATCATCAGCGGACAGGCGATCACCACGAAGCCCATGTCGAACAGCCATGAGGTCACCCCGCACCACCACGCGCCGGCCAGCAGCACCGGCATGGCGACCAGCGCCAGCGACGGCGGCACGGGAATTTTCGGCCGGTCCGCTGAGTTTTCTCGCAATGCGACGCCGATCAGATAGCTCAGCAGCAGGCGAGGCAGCGCCAGCAGGGTGTTTTCGGGCCGCGCGCCCACATCCAGGCTGCCGGCATAGGCCGCCGCTGCACCCGTCGTCACCACGCCAAGCGCGATCGCCAGCGCCAGCGATCGCCCATGCAGCCGAAACAACACCAGCCGATGCAACAGATTGCCCAGCAGGATGAACGCCATCGTCCAGGCGGGCACGTTCAGTGGATAGGTCTCATGCTGGAACACCACCGGGACCAGCGCCAGATTGGCCGCCGCCAGGCCCAGGAACGGCAGCAGGTCCGGCTCTCGCCCGTGGAGCAGCGGCAGGCCGATCACCCCGCCCACCACCATGATCGGCCACATCCGGAAATAGCGATCGACTATGAATCGGCCTGCTGGCCGGGCACGCGGCGGTCTGCTTTCGAAGCTGCGCGCCATGACATAACCGCTGAGCATGAAAAACAGATCGACACCCAGATAGCCTTTGCCAAAGACGGGCCGCATCCCGAAAATCACCGCGATATGGAACAGCAGCACGCACAGTGCCGCGACCAGGCGCAGCGCCTCCAGCCCGGGCAGGCGTGCGGATTTAGGCACGGCCGCATGTGGAACCGGTGTTTTCGCGTGATTCAAGACGCTCTAGGGCCCATTATCGGCGCCCGGCATGGCTTCTATCGGTTCACTGCTCGGGGGCTTGGTGAAGGTAAACTTGATCCGCACCCACGAGCCGATCAAGACATGACCGTCCACGCGTGGGGGGCGGACCAGAAACTGCCAGGAAGCTTGCCGCAGCGCCCGCGCCAGCCCCGATCCTGGCGGCGATTCGTCCAGTTCCTGGCAATTCTCGACATGGTAATGCTCGATCGTCTTGCAGGCGATCATTGCCCAGTCACCCTGGCCGCTGGTTTGCGAGAGGTATGTCGCCAGTTCGGCGCGTGACGGCTCGCGGTACCATTCTGCGTTGTAAAGATGCACGCCGCCCGGCCCGTCGCCGGGTCCATACGTTGACGAACTCGCGCTTCCGCTGCTGCTGGCGCTGCCTTCCCCGGCATGACTGGGCAGTTTCGAGATGTCGGAGGCCGCGTATTCCTGCCTGGACAAATGGAGAAACGGTGTCAGCGGCACCGGCGGCTTGACCACTTGCGGTTGCGGCACCGGTGGCTGGGGGTGCGGAGCCGCCGCCGATTGCCTGGTAATCGTGTGCGGGTGGGCCGACTTCGAACCCGACTGCTCGGGCGGCAACTGCACGGCAACCAGATTGGCCGGCGTTTTCGCTGTCTCGCCGGGCCCCAGCGCGCCCATCGCCAGCATCAGCAACGCGATCAGCACTGTTACCGCCGCTGCCAGCAGGAACGATACCAGCCGGCTGCGCCAGGTCGGGTTGCCTAGATAGGCATGATGCTCGGGCGGCGCCGTGTCCATCGGCGCAGCGCGTATAGCGTGCGCGATAGCTTCTCAACCCGGTAGTTGTAACCGTTTGCCGCAAAACGGCCTGCCATCGCATAATCTTGCCCGTGACAGCGTTCAATGCGCTGGCTATGCGCTGGCACGGGTGCCCGACGCCGCAATTTACATGGACAATCCTATGACCACCTATCCCGAGCTTGGCCTGTTGATCGATGGCGAATGGCGCCGGCCCGCGTCGCGCATTCCCGTGCTCAACCCCGCCGACAACAGCGTGCTGGGTATGCTGCCGTGTGCCGGGCCGGAGGATATCGCCGATGCCATCGCCGCTGCCGAGCGTGGCTTTGCCGGATGGCGCCGCGTCGCGCCCGGCGAGCGGGCAAAGATCATCCTGCGCGCCGTGCAGCTGATCCGCGAGCGCGCCGAAGAAATCGCCTATGCCTCGACGCTGGAACAGGGCAAGCCGCTGGTGCAATCGCGGCAGGAAGTGCTGCGCGCCTGCGACATCCTCGAGTGGGACGCCAACGAGGCATTGCGGCTGTATGGCCGGGTAATTCCGGGCGAGCGGGGATTGCGCAATATCGTGTTGCGTGAACCGATCGGCGTCGTCGCCGCGTTTTCGCCGTGGAATTTCCCGGTCAGTTCCCCCGCGCGCAAGATTGCCGGCGCGCTGGCATCGGGCTGCGCGATCATCCTGAAGGCTGCGGAGGAAACCCCGGCCGGTTCGATCCAGCTGGCGCAGGCGTTTATCGACGCGGGACTGCCGCCGGGCGTGTTCAACCTGCTGTACGGCACGCCGTCGCAGATTTCCGAGGCGCTGATCCCGCATCCCTCGGTGCGGCTGGTCCATTTCACCGGCTCGGTGCCGGTGGGCAAACATCTGGCGGCGCTGGCCGGGCAACATATGAAGCCGGTGGTGATGGAACTGGGCGGGCATGGTCCGGTGATCGTCTGCGCCGATGTCGATCCGGTGCCACTGGCGCAGTCGTCGGTGATGATGAAGACGCGCAATGCCGGGCAGGTCTGTGTTTCGCCGACCCGCTGGATCGTCCATGACAGCATCCACGACCGCTTTGTCGAAACCGCCGCCAAGCGTGCTGCCGAATTGCGCATGGGCAGCGGCATCGATGCCCGGACCGACGTCGGCCCGCTGGCCAACCCGCGCCGGGTAGAGGCAATCGCCGCGCTGGTCGAAGATGCCCGTGCGCGCGGTGCCACGATTGCCGCAGGCGGCAACCGGCCCGAGGGTGACGGCTTTTTCTACCCGGTGACGATCATTGCCGACATGCCGGCGGACTGCCGGGTGCTGCATGAGGAGCCGTTCGGGCCGCTGTTGCTGATCCAGCGCTTCAGCGAACTGGGCGACGCCATTGCGATGGCCAACTCGCTGCCCTTTGGCCTGGCAGCATACGCCTTTACCGATAGCGCCGGCAATGCCGACCGCCTGATGGACGAACTGGAGTGCGGCAATCTGTCCATCAACCACTTCGTGGCGTCGTTGGCCGAAACCCCGTTCGGGGGCGTCAAGGACAGCGGCCACGGGCGCGAGGGCGGGGTCGAGGGATTGCAGTCCTACACGGTGGTCAAGAACGTCTCGTTCCGCATGCGTCCGGCGTAACCTTGCCGGATACCCCGGACATTCCGCTGGTCCGATAATTCCGCGCTGGGCCAACCGACATCGGCTTCGGCGGGCTGGCTATCGAATATCGGGCAATGCCGCGACGATCAGGCCGTGTCGTCGGCCCGGACAGGGCCACTAAAATCCTGCGCGCAAAAGCTGTTGTTCATTGCCAAAGCGCATGATCTTCGCCAATAGATAATGCATGCCAAAATTGTGCTGTTGTGGAAAGCATGAAGATGCCGGCTAGATCGATACTGCGCAATATCCTCACCGTTTTTTCCATAATATTGCTGACCTCAGCTACTGGATATCTGTTCAAGCGATCAATTCTTGAGCGTTCCGCCGATATTGATTTCCGGTTCATCTGGACAGCCGGAAAACTCTGGGCCCTCGGCATAGACCCCTATTCACCGCGCTTCACCGCGCTGGGGCATGCGATGTTTCCCACCGGAAACGACATCGCCTACTGGCTCTATCCGCCGCAATGGTGGGTGATCGCCCGGCCGCTGGCGGCTTTGCCGGTCGGCCAGGCGCTGGTCATCTGGCGGGGGCTGAATGCGGTCCTGCTGATTGCCACCGCATCGGCTTTGGCGCTGGTGGTTCGCCGGGTGCGACCGGCAACGCCGCCGTGGGCCCTGATGTCGCTGATTGCCATCATGGCGCTCATGGAAGGTACGGCGCAGACCCTGTTGTCGGGGCAGACTTCGATACTGGTATGCGCTGGTTTTTGTTTGATGGCCATTGCACTATTGACCTCTGGCCAGTTGCCGATGGTGGCCGCTTTGGTCCTGTTACTCTTGAAACCCCAGTTCGCATTTCCGGTCGTGACGTGTTTTGCCATCACCAAAAAGTGGCGCAAGTCGGTCCTGATCGCACTGGCCGTGACGGGCTTTGCCAGCCTGCCCCAAGTGATGCAATACGGCCTGCTGCCGACAGTCAAAGGCATGCTTGGCAACATGGCGGCCCATGGGCAGCTACCTTCGAACAGGCCGGAAAACCTGATCGGTTTCAGTCATCTGGTTTGGCAAATAAGCGCCATAAATCTGTCCAACGCCTGGGATGTTGCCCTCGATCTCGTCGCCACCGGCACATTGGGCCTGTTGATCCATCGGCGCCACGGACCGGGTGATCGGGATGAGGCGGCCTTGGCGATCGGACTCATCGCGTCGGGCATGTTTTTTCTGCCGCTGCATGCTTATGATACCGTCGCGCTGGGCCCGGTTGCGATGCTGGGCGTGGTGCTGAGCGGGGCGCCGCGCTATTTTGCGTGCGCTGCTGTCGCGCTGGCGTTGCGTCCAGGCATCATCAGCGCGCAATTCGGCCACCGCGATATGGGGGATCTGGTGCTGCTGTCGCTGGCCGGACTGCTCGCGCTGACTGCGGCGATGGCGCAACTGGGGCCGCCGGATGCTGCCAAACTCGAACGGGACAGGTTCTGGTGATATGAACAAGCCCGCGAAACACCGCTACCAGGTACTCGACAGTCTGCGCGGCATCTGTGCCTGCATGGTGGTATTGTATCATTTTCATACGGTAGGCTGGATCTCGAACCTGTCGTTTTTACGCAGCAGCTGGCTGTTCGTGGACTTCTTCTTCGTTCTCAGTGGTTTCGTTATCGCGACAGCCTATCGTCGACGAGTTGCCGATGGGCTGCCGATCGGTTCGTTCATGTGGTTGCGGATGGGACGGATCTATCCGGTTCACCTGCTGGTCACGGGACTGTTCATCATGGTGCAACTCGCCTTGCTGGTGAAGGGCGGAAGCAAGGCGTTTCAGGGCAATACCTCGATTGAAACACTGGTGGCCAGCCTGACGCTCACCCAGACATTCGTCTTGCCCAGCGCCATTGTGTGGAACGTCCCAAGTTGGAGCATTGCCGTCGAAATGTGGACCTATCTGATGTTCGCGGTGCTGTTTCGTGTCTGTGGTTCGCGCAATATACTGGCAGCAATCTGCGTGTTCGTGGCGGCGGTTTCGTGCGCCTATATCGCGGAATTCCAGGGCGGCAACATGGACGCATTCCATTTCGGAACATTTTTCAGGTGCACATATGGCTTCGCGCTTGGCGTGATC
>CAXTOS010000003.1:33007-57048 GCA_964245935.1 uncultured Novosphingobium sp. | reverse complement strand
CGCCGGACGAGATATGGGTCGTGACGGCAATGCCGAGGCGTTTCAGTTCGTTCTCGGCGGCATGCAGCGCGGCGACCGGCACCACCGGGTCGTGGGCATCGTGCACGAGCAGGACCGGCGGTTTGGTGATGGTGGCATGCCGCAACCCGTCCGCGCCGGTCAACATGCCTGAATAGCCGATGATCGCGGCAATCGGGCGAGGCCTGCGCAGGCCGACATGGAGCGCCATCATCGTTCCCTGGCTGAAGCCGACGATGGCAAGATCGGCCTCGGCCAGGCCATATTGCGCCAGCTTGCGATCGATGAACCGGTCGATTGCCGGTGCCGCTTGTGCGGCGCCCGCGGCGAGGGCCTGCGGGTTCAGGTTGGATAGCCCCCACCACTGATACCCTCCGCCAAAACCCGACTGCTGCGGTGCGTGCGGCGCGAGAAACAGCGTGTCGGGCAAGCCCTGCCGCCAACTCGGGGCCAGCGCGATCATATCCTTGCCGCTCGAACCGAAGCCATGCAGCAACAGCACGATGCGCTTGGGCGCACCGCCCGACAGGGGCGGCAGGCTGGCGCCGTTGACGATCTGGAGCATCGGGTTCCGTCTGAAAGCGGCGTGCAGGATACGCCATGGTCAGCAGCGCGTAACGAACGGCCGACCCGGGCGCTATCTAATTGTTGCGGCAACTTTAGTTAGCAAGCGCCGATCCGGATCGGAACTTACGCTATTTCTCTTCTTCGAAGGTGATCGCGACATCGGCATTCGCGCTCAACCGAACTACGCCATCCTCCACCTCGGCAACCAACCCGCCCGAAATGAAATGGTGATGACCCTTGTGGCTGCCCTGGCCGCTATCCGCCCTGGTCAGCTTGATCCGGTCACCGTCTACCGAATCCACCGTGCCGACATGGACGCCGTCGGCGCCGATCACTTCTGCATGTTCTTTAACCTGGCTCAAATCGGCCATCGACTAACCCTTTCACAGCGGCTGATGGGCTATAAACGCGCGAAACCGAATTTCGCCCCATCGATTTCGGTTGAAGGCGATGCTGCGCTTGCACAACCGGCCTTCGCATTTGCAATAAAAGCAATTGACTTTTGGCCCCGGTTTACTTACCTAGGTTAGTAATCCTCGGACACATCCGCTGTTTATATTCGGAGATATCGCATGATCAGGTTTGCTCCGCTCGCCGTCCTCGCTACTCTCGCCACGTTTTCGCTGGTGCCCATCGCTGCCCATGCCGATGCGCTGGCGAGCGGCGTCGCTCATTCGGACGGCGCCGCCCCGTTCAAGATCGCCGAGGGCAAGATGATCTACGGTGCCAATGGCCAGCGGCTTGCTCCCGTCTATCGCGTCAATGCCGATGGTTCGGTACAGTTCATCATGGAAGGTCGCCTGCTCACCATCCCGGCCACCATCCTCAGCGATGTCAACGGCAAGCTGACCGCGTCGCAGAGCAGGGCCGAGCTGCTGCGCTAAGCCCGGCGCGAGGCTACCCGAGAACCAACCGCTCCGTCGATCGTTCAAGGATTCCATGATTGGAGACTGACGATGGCCAAACTCGGCGCCGAAGACCGCGATGAACTGGACAAGGGCTCGTTTGCCTTTCCAAAGGAACGCAAGGAGCCGCTGGAGAACGCCGCTCACGTGCGCAGTGCCGTCGCACGGTTCAACCAGGTCAAGGACGTCAGCGACGACGAACGGGACGCTGCGTGGAAACGCATCAAGGCGGCCGCCAACAAGCACGGCGTCGCAATCAAAGAGGACGACTGGCGCGAAATCGGCAAAGGTTGAACGGATTGACTGCCACCGGGGCTGCCAGGGGCTCGAACCGGGCTGAACCACCGCCGCTGACGCCGGACGGACGCTACATCGTCGTGGGCGGACGTCTGTGGCGGGCTGCCGACCCCGACCTGACTGCGCAACAGCATGACCTTCTGGTCAGTGAACTGATGATCGCCCGCCGCGCGGCAGGTGTGGCGAAGCGGTCGCGCGATGCAGTGGCCGAAGCCGCTGCCCATGACGCCGTCGACGCGGCCAAGCACGCGCTCGGCGAACGAGGTGCACCGTGGTGGAGCGACGGAGCACCCGATCTGAACCGGCACCTGGTGAAGAATACCGACTACGCGCGATGGTATGAGGCGCTGACCGCCGCCCAGCCGGACTGGAATGACGCAGACGGGCGCATCGCGATCGGTACGGCGGGCTGGTCGATTCCGCGAGGTGTCGCGCACGCCTTTCCCGGCCAGGGCAGCCACCTTCAACGATACGCCGCCGTGATGAACGTCGCCGAGATCAATTCATCGTTCTACAGGCCGCACCGCCGCGCTACCTACGAACGATGGGCAGCCAGCACGCCCGGCGATTTTCGCTTTGCGGTCAAGATGCCCAAGGCGATTTCACACATTGGCAAGCTGGTCGACGTGGACGTGCCGCTGGACGCGTTCATCGAGCAGATCGGCGGTCTGGGCGCCAGGCTGGGCGTCGTCCTGCTGCAACTGCCACCCAGCCTTGCGTTCGACCGTCGCGTGGCGTCGGATTTCCTGCGAACCCTCAGGCTTCGGCTCGATCCCGCCATCGAAATCGCCACAGAGCCACGGCATGCGACCTGGTTCACCGAGCAGGCCGATACCTGCCTGGCGGAGCATCGCGTCGCCCGCGTCATCGCCGATCCCGTCCTTGCGCCGGGCGGGGAACTGCCAGGCGGCTGGGCGGGCCTGCGCTACCACCGCCTGCATGGTTCGCCCCGCGTCTATTATTCTTCCTACGATCCGCAGCAACTGGCGGCGCTGGCAGACGCGCTCGCGCATGACCGGGATGCGGGCGTCAAATGCTGGTGCATATTCGACAACACCGCGTCGGGCGCTGCCGTGAGCGATGCGCTGACGCTCCGCTCGCTGCTGACCCGTTCCGAGCCCCGGTAAGAAAGAAAAGACTCTAGAGTCTTTCCGACTTACGTCGAGTCGGTGCCAGCCCGCTCCCCCGCCCGGCCACCCATATTATACAATGACTTGGGTGGCCGGGCGGGGGAGCGGGCCGGCACCGTCTTAACCGGAAAGACTCTAAGCCGGGCGGTCGAGCAGGTCGCGCACGCGTTGCGCCAGCGTGCCGAAGGTAAATGGTTTGGAGAGCAGGTCCACTCCCGGCTCCAGACGACCATCGCGGGTGATCGCATCGCGGGTATAGCCCGACACATACAGCACGCGCAGCACCGGCTGGATGGCCCGCGCAGCTTTCGCCAGTTCCAGGCCAGACATGGCCGGCATGACCACATCGCTCAGCAGCAAGGCGATCGGCAGCTCCGCACGGTCGACGAGCTTGAGGGCGGTCGCCCCATCATGCGCTTCGATCACCCGATAGCCGAGTTCGCGCAGGATGCCGACGGTATAGGCGCGGACATCATCATCGTCTTCGACCACGAGAATGGTCTCGGTTCCGCCATCCGGCATCGCCGTTTCCGGCAAATCCGCCGCAGCGGCCGCGTCTGCGCCAAGGTACCGCGCGAGATAGAGCGTGATCGAGGTGCCTTCGCCGAGCCGGGATTCGATCCGGATATGGCCGCCCGACTGCTTCACGAAGCCATAGACCATCGAAAGGCCGAGTCCGGTGCCCTTGCCGACTTCCTTCGTCGTGAAAAACGGATCGAAAACCTTGGTCAGCGTGTCGGGCGACATGCCGGAGCCGGTGTCGATCACGCTGATCGCGACATAGCCACCAGGCACATAATCCGCGACGGCGCTGGCGGTCAGCGTGACATTGGTCGCCTCGATCGTCAGCGATCCACCTTGCGGCATCGCGTCGCGGGCATTAACCGCCAGGTTCAGGATGACGTTTTCAAGCTGGTTCGGGTCGACCTCCACTTTCCACAGATCGCTCTGGGATTTGATCTGGATCGCAACCGACTCGGTGATCGTTCGCGTCAGCAGGTCGGACATGCCGGCCAGCAATCGCTCGACATCGATGGCTTTGGGGTCGAGCGGCTGTCGGCGTGAAAAAGCCAGCAGGCGCTGCACCAGCGCGGCCGCGCGATCCGCACCTTTCAGCGCGTGGTCGAGCGCGCGCCTGGCCCGGGGATCTGCGGTCGTATCGAACCGGCGTACGACGGTGTCGATATTGCCGATGATGATGGTCAGCAAATTGTTGAAATCATGCGCGATACCGCCGGTCAGATTGCCGACCGCTTCCATCTTCTGGGCCTGGCGGAGCGCCGCCTCCGCTTCCCGGCGTTCGGCGATCGCATGTTCGACCCGGCTTTCCAGCGTCTCGTTGAGCTCGCGGAGTGCCGTTTCCTGCGCCTTGGCTTCGGTCACGTCGTAGATCACGCCGATCAGCCGATAGCCGCCATCGCCATCCCGGACGATCTCGCCACGGCGCGCGATCCAGCGCCGCGCGCCATCGTCGTTACGCACGACCTCGAAGCTGCCGTCCAGCGTGTCGGGTGGACCGCCGCGATGCGTCTCCGGGATAATGTCGGGCGCACCGGGTTGCGCCAGCACCGCGTTGATCGTGCGCACCGGCAGCACCCTGGCCGGGTGCAATCCCAGCAATTTGCAGAACTGGCTTGAAACGGTCGCGGTCGCATAGCCGTCGGAATATTCGAAAGTACCGACGCCGCCCGCCGATTGGGCAATGCGCAGCCGCTCTTCGGTGCGCTTGCGTTCGGTGACATCGACCAGCAATCCGGTAAACCGGACCGGCCGGTTATCGACACCATAATGCGACTGGCCGCGACCATGCATCCACAAGGTCGCCCCACCGGGCGTCACGATCCGGAATTCCTTGGAAAAACGTTCCGCCCCCGCGGTCATCCCGGCCACCGCTATCTTCATCCGGGCCAAATCCTCGGGATGGATCGCGGTGAAGAAGATGCTGGTCGGCAGCGGTCGCCGGGCGTCGCCGGCAGGCAGGCCGTATAGCTCGGCGAACCGCGCGTCGATCCGCAATTCCCCGGCGTCCACGTCCCAGTCCCAGGTGCCGCTGGCACCCGCTGCGGCCAGGATTGCCCGAACCTGTTCGCTCGATGCGCCGCCGGCGTCCACGTCAGCCCTCGCCGTCCATGATGCGGGCGATGAACTCCCCCAGCAGTTCCTTGAGCATCACGAGCGATGGCAGGTCCATGATCATGGCGATATAGCCCCGAATATCATGCTTGCGCACCGCGAAGTCGATGTAGAGGAACAGCACGAGGCCGTCGGACATGCCGTGCTCGTCGATTTCGAACAGCATGGCCCCGGACCCGCGCGACACTTCGGGAATGGTCATCGTCAGCGAGCGCCTGAGCATGTTGGCCATGGTCGCCAGGCAACTGTTGAGGATGATATTGCCGGTCTCCGCCAGCGCTTCATGCTCCAGATCAAGCACTTCCTGCGCGGTCAATTCGCCCCCGCTGACCGCGCGCACCAGTTCCAGGCTGTTGGTCTCGGGAAAGATCAACAGCGCGCGC
The DNA here is from genome assembly GCA_964245935.1 of uncultured Novosphingobium sp. Taxonomy (GTDB): domain Bacteria; phylum Pseudomonadota; class Alphaproteobacteria; order Sphingomonadales; family Sphingomonadaceae; genus Novosphingobium. The sequence continues at coordinate 51,615 of CAXTOS010000003.1, read as the reverse complement.
CCCGAAAATGGCCCGGAAAAGCCCTGACGCACCGCGACCAGCTCGGATATTTCTCGTTCGCTGATCAGCCTTGCGGCACGGCGCTGGCTTACCACCTCGATCGACGGCACCGACAGCAATACCTGGTCGCCGATCATCTTGCGCAGATTCGAGGCAGCGCGGCTGACCCCGATATTGACGATTTCAGTCAGCGCGTCGCGTTCAAGCTCGCCCAGATTGACGCTGTCGGGGATCATCCCCTGCTGGATCTCAAGTGCAGCGCGGCGCCCGACAGAAATCCCTGGAGGCCCTCGCCGGTGACCGGTTTGGGTATGAATGTCGCACCGACCGCGCGTGCGCGCGCGATCTCGTCCTGGATATTCGCGGTGATGATCGCCACCGGCATATCTGGATAAGCGGCGCGCAGCTCTTCGGCCAGGGTCAGGCCGTCTTTTTCCGCCATGTTGAAATCGATCGGGCATACATCAACCGGCTCGGCGGCGATGATTTCAAGCGCCTGAACGGCGCTCGACGCCTCTGCTTTCCGCCATTCGGGCTGCAATTGCGCAAGCGCCTTGCCGGCGACGATCCGGGCCAGCCTACTATCATCGGTGATCAGGACGGTGACCGGCATGACGACTCCTCTTGGGCAAGGTTTCCTAGCTAGATTTGTCGAACTCGTCACCCGGCGATCCTGACTGCGCCTCAATTGCGCGAGGCCGCCGGGGTCCAGACCTGCACCGACCGGCCGCGCAAGGCGTCGGTTACTCCCAGAAAGGTGGCGATGACGGCCAACAGGATCTGGAAGGCCGTGGCCAGGCCCGGCAAGCCGGCTTTGCCCGTGACCCCGAACAGGAGCAGCGCCGCAAGCGGCAGCGCCACGATCAGCAGGTGACCCGCAAGCGCCAGTCCGATGGCCAATAATGCCGCCGCCAGCGCCAGCGGCACCAGACCCAGCCAGCGCAGCAATTTATGCGAGACATATTTGTAAAGATCGAGCGCCCCATAGCTACCGGCCAGACGCGGCCACAGGTAGCGGTGGGTATTGAACGCGCGGCAGGCGATACGGCGTTTGCGGCGGAATTCCTCACGCGCCGAGGTGACATTTCTCTCATAGGCAATGACGGCGGTGGAATGAATCAGGCGAAACCCCGCCAGGGTCAGCGACAACGACACGGTCATGTCATCCAGCAGATCGGGCGGCACCATGGGATACAGCGCGCGGCGCATCGCGAAGATCGAACCATCGGCGCCCATGATCGAGCCGACGCGCGATTCCTGCTGCTTGATCTTTTCTTCCAGCCGCCAGTAGAAACCGCCGGCCCGGGCGGTGGCCCCGGCATCGTCGTTCACATAGCGCAGGCTGCCCGCTACGCCGCCCACCTGGGGATCGGTGAAATACCGCAACAGCGGCGCGATCGAGGCGAGATCGAGAATGACGTTGGCGTCGGTGAAGATCACGATCTCGCCGCTTGCCGCGCGCACCATGCGCCGCATCCCGGCGGCCTTGCCAATGCGGTGCGGGCTGGCGATCAGGCGGATGATATCGGAAGCCTGCCGGAGCAGCGCCACGGTCTCGTCGGAACTGCCATCGGAAAAGGCGATGATCTCGATATCCGGACAAGCCCGCAGGATCGCCCGCAGATTGGCAATCTTGTGCGGCAGGGCAGTCTGCTCATTATAGGCGGCGAACACCAGGGTGGCGCCAACCGGGGCAAGCGCCGTGCCCAGCGCCAGCGGTGCTGTCCGCAACAGCCGCAGGCTGATGATGTAGGTCAGGTAGGGATGCAGGAACAGAACCAGGCAAAACGCCGCCGCTTCAAAAAACGCGTTGGCCATGCCTGCGACCCCTCTTTGTTCTACCCGTGCGAGGGGTGTATCAGTGGCTTTCGGAAGGTCAAAGCGGCGCTACGAGTCCAGGCCGATTGAGCAAGTGAAGCAAAACAAACGAAATTCCGTCGTACCTGCGGGAACTTTACAGGTAGTTTTACGTATCATTGGAGTTTAGTACCGACCTGTCCGAAATTGTCGCACGGTTCGCCACGCAGCGCGCCGTGGTTGACCTGTCCGGGCAAAAGGTCGATCCGGGTCGACGCTAGCCAGAGAAGAGTTTTCCACAGATTTTTCCGCTGGCCATGGCGCCCGTCCGGAGTCGCGAATGATCAAGATCGTCCTGGTTGCGCTGCAACGGCCACTGACATTCATCGTCATGGCCATTCTGATTGCGGTGATGGGCGCACTCGCGGCATTCCGGACGCCGGTCGATATCTTTCCCAACATCGGCATTCCGGTGGTTGCGGTCGCCTGGCAATATGCCGGCCTGCCGCCGCAGGACATGTCCGACCGCATCATTACCCCCTACGAGCGGGTGCTGACCACTACCGTCAACGATATCGAGCACATCGAGAGCCAGTCGTTCCAGGGCATCGGCATCGTCAAGATCTACTTCCAGCCGGGCGCCGATATCCGCCTTGCCACGGCGCAGGTCACCTCGGTATCGCAGACCGTGCTGCGGTCGATGCCGCCCGGCACCACGCCGCCGCTGATCCTCAATTACAATGCCTCGACCGTGCCGATCATCCAGCTGGTCCTGTCGGGCAAGGGCTTGTCGGAACAGCAGCTGTTCGACCTGGGCCAGAATCAGATCCGGCCGCAGCTGGTGACCGTGCCGGGCCTGGCCATGCCCTATCCTTCCGGCGGCAAGCAGCGCCAGATCCAGGTCGACCTCAATCCGCAGGCGCTGGAGTCCAAGGGGTTGTCCGCCCAGGACGTGGCCAATGCCATCGCCGAACAGAACCAGATCAACCCCGCCGGTTTCATGAAGGTCGGTCCGACCCAGTACAGCGTGCGCCTGAACGATGCGCCGAGCACCATCGAGGGCTTGAACAACCTGCCGGTCAAGGTGGTCAATGGCGCCACGATCTACATGCGCGATGTCGCCTACGTCCGCGACGGCTATCCGCCGCAGCAGAATATCGTGCATGTCGGCGGTGACCGCTCGGTGCTGCTGACCGTGCTCAAGAACGGCTCGACCTCCACCCTGGCGATCATCGACGGGGTCAAGCAGCTGTTGCCCAGGATTACCACCGGCCTGCCCGGTTCGCTCAAGGTGCTGACGATCGGCGACCAGTCGGTGTTCGTCAAAGCGTCGGTGTCCGGCGTCATCCGCGAAGCCTTGATCGCCGCCGCGCTGACCTCGCTGATGATCCTGCTGTTCCTGGGCTCGTGGCGTTCCACGATCATCATCGCCATGTCGATCCCGCTGTCGATTTTGGCGGCGATCGCGACGCTGGCGGCGTTCGGCCAGACGATGAACACCATGACGCTGGGCGGGCTGGCGCTGGCGGTGGGCATCCTGGTCGATGAAGGCACGGTGACGATCGAGAGCATCAACTGGCACCTCGAACAAGGCAAGGACGTGATCCCGGCGATCATGGACGGTTCGGCCCAGATCGTGACGCCGGCCTTCGTGTCGCTGCTGTGCATCTGCATCGTGTTCGTGCCGATGTTCCTGCTGCCAGGGGTGGCCGGGTTCCTGTTCGTGCCGATGGCATTGTCGGTGGTGTTCGCGATGATCGCCTCGTTCATCCTGTCGCGCACGCTGGTGCCCACCATGGCGATGTACCTGTTGAAGCCGCATCGGGAGGGCGCGCATCGCGAAGACGGCCAGGCGCCGCCGCGCGGCAATATCCTGCACCGTTTCCAGCAGGGCTTCGAGCGCCGGTTCGAGCGCGCCCGCGGCGTTTACGTAAGTCTGCTGCGCCGCGCGCTGGCAACCGGCCGGCCGTTCCTGATCGGGTTCCTGGCGGTCGTGGCATTGTCGTTCCTGCTGTTTCCGTTCCTTGGCCGTACCTTTTTTCCCTATGTCGATTCGGGCCAGATCCAGATGCATGTGCGGGTGCCGATGGGATCGCGGATCGAGGACACCTCCGCCCGCTTCGGCCGGATCACGGCCGCCGTTCGCCAGATCATCCCCGCCGGCGATCTGAATACCATCGCCGATAATATCGGCCTGCCGGTCAGCGCCATCAACACCACCTATAACAACAGCGGCACGATCGGTCCGCAGGACGGTGACATCCTGATCGGCCTGAAAGAAGGGCACCCGCCGACCGAAGAGGTGATCGCGACGCTGCGGCGGGAACTGGCGCAGCGTTTTGCGGGCACGACATTCTCGTTCCTGCCGGCGGACATTACCAGCCAGATCCTTAATTTCGGCTCGCCTGCGCCGATCGACGTGCAGGTGACCGGCCGCAATCCTGCCGCGGTGCGTGCCTATGCCAATTTGCTGCTGCCCCGGATATCCGCGATCCCGGGCATCGCCGATCCGCGCATCCAGCAGCCTGCCTCCACGCCGCAATTCAACGTCAACGTCGATCGCTCGCGGATCGGCCAATACGGGCTGACCGAAAGAGATGTGACCAACAGCCTGTCCACCTCGCTCGCCGGATCGTCGCAGGTCGCGCCGGTATTCTACGTCAATCCGGAAAATGGGGTGTCTTACGCCGTGGTGGCGCAGGCGCCGGAATATCTGGTCGGATCGCTGAACGCGCTGGGCAATGTGCCGATTTCCGGCCAGGGCGGCGCGACCGTCCAGCCGCTGAGCGGGCTGGCGACGCTGCAACGGTCAAGCACCGTGCCGGTGGTATCGCATTACAATATCCAGCCGGTGATCGATCTTTACGCGACCACCCAGGGTCGCGACATGGGCGCGGTGGCCGGCGATATCCAGTCGGCGATCAAGGCGCTGGCCAAATCGCAGCCCAAGGGCGTGACCGTCACCATTCGCGGGCAGTACGAGACGATGAACAAGGCCTTTTCCGGGCTGGGACTGGGTCTGGCGGCGGCGATCGTGCTGGTCTACCTGCTGATCGTGGTCAATTTCCAGAGCTGGGCCGATCCGTTCGTGATCATTACCGCCTTGCCGGCGGCGCTGGCGGGAATCGTCTGGACGCTGTTTATCACCGGTACGCCGCTGTCGGTACCGGCGCTGACCGGATCGATCATGTGCATGGGCGTGGCCACGGCCAATTCGATCCTGATGGTCAGCTTCGCCCGCGAGCAACTCGACGAGACCGGCGATTCGATGGCCGCCGCTCTGAACGCCGGCTATGTGCGGTTTCGCCCGGTGCTGATGACCGCGCTGGCGATGATCATCGGCATGATCCCGATGGCCCTGGGGACGGGCGAAGGTGGCGAGCAGAATGCGCCGCTGGGTCGGGCGGTGATCGGCGGGCTGCTGTGCGCCACCATCGCCACGCTGTTCTTCGTGCCCACGGTGTTCAGCATCGTTCATCGCCAGACCGGGCGGCGCAGCGCCGGCGCTGCCGAGGCCGACCACACTTCCTCCGCACCGGAGCCGCAACCCCGCCATGCTTGACCCTACCCGCTCACCCGCCGCCCCGCCTGCCTTGGCTCCGGATTCCACGGAAGCAGGGCCAGACAGCCGCACCCTGAAACGCTGGGGCATCATCGCTGCGATCTGCGCGCTGGTGATCGTGGCCATCGGCATCTTCAATCGCATCCATTCGCACGACGCGCTACGCGACACCGCCACGCAGGCCGCCGTGCCGGTCGTGTCGGTGGTGTCGCCCAGCCGGCCACAGAGCAACCCGCTGGTGCTGCCGGCCAGTATCCAGGCCTATAACAGCGCGGCGATCTTTGCCCGCACCAATGGCTATGTCCGGCAATGGCTGGTCGACATCGGCCAGAAAGTGAAATCCGGCCAGGAGCTGGCCACGCTCGACGCGCCCGATCTGGATCAGCAGCTGGCCCAGGCCCGCGCCGATTACGAAACCGCACTCGCCAATCAGCACCTGGCCGAAATTACCGCGAGGCGCTGGACGACCTTGCTGGCAAAGGATGCGGTGTCGCGTCAGGAATCCGACGAGAAGACCGGCGATCTCCAGGCAAAGCAGGCACTGTCGAACGCGGCACTGGCCAATGTGCGCCGGTTGCTGGCGCTGGAGGGCTTTACCCGGCTCACCGCGCCGTTTTCGGGCGTGGTCAGCAGCCGCGCCACGCAGATCGGTCAGCTGGTGGTAGCCGGCAACGCCAATTCGCAGCCGCTGTTCACGATTTCCGACGTGCATCGCATGCGCATCTATGTGCGCGTGCCGCAGGGGCAGACGGCGATGGTCGAAAACGGCGCCGCCGCGACCATCACCCTGCCCGAATTTCCGGCGCGCAAATACTCCGCCGTGCTGGTTCACAATTCGGGCGCGGTGGACCAGCAATCGGGATCGGTGCTGGTCGAACTGCAGACCGACAATCTGGATGGCGCGCTCAAGCCCGGAGCTTTTGCCGAGGTCAGCTTCGTGGGGGCCAAAAATGCGGGTGGCGACTTGACCCTGCCCGGCAGCTGCGTGCTGTACACCAACAACGGCCCGGCCGTGGCGCTGGTCGATAAACACGATCGGGTCACCGTCAAGCTGATCCAGATCACCCGCGATGCCGGCGCGGTGGTGTCGATTGCCGGGCTGTCCGCCGGCGACCGGATCATCGACACGCCGCCCGATTCGATCCGCACCGGCGATCAGGTGCATATTTCCAGTGGCAAGGGCGCGCCGAATGCGAGCTGAAGGCGCGCTGCTGGCCCTGCTTCTGGTCGCCGGCTGTTCACTGGCTCCCGCCTATCACCCACCGGCCGTGCCGGTGCCCGCGCAGTACAAGGAGGCCGCGGCAACGGAACCGCTGCCGGGGTGGACCCCTGGGTGGACCGGCGCCACCCCGATGGACGCGCGCAGCGCCTGGTGGCAAGCGTTCGGTGATCCCACGCTAGACGATCTGGAAACCCGCGCCGATGCGGCCAGCCCGACGCTGGCCGCAGCGCTGGCGCGCTATGACCAGGCGCGCGCGCAGGTTGGGGTGGCGGTCGGTTCCGAATTCCCCGAGATCGACGCGTCGGGCCAGGCCAGCCACAACCGCGTCTCGGCCCATGCCCCGAGCAACAGCCTTGGCGTACCCGGCACCTACAACGACTATATCGTCGGCGGCACGCTCAGCTACGACGTCGACTTGTGGGGGCGCATTCGCAATACCGTGAAAGCGGCCCGGGCCAATGCCGCTGCCGGCAATGACGACCTCGCCTCCGCCCGGCTCAGCCTGCAGGCGGCGGTGGCCGATGCCTATGTCCGGCTGCGGGGACTGGATGCGCGGGCCGACCTGCTGCGGCGCACGGTAGAGGCCTATAACCGGGCCTATGAATTGACCCGGACCCGCCACGAAGGCGGCATTGCCAACGGCCTGGACGTCAGCCGGGCGCGCTCGACGCTGGCGTCCGCATTGGCGCAGGTTTCCGATATCGCCAACCAGCGCGCCGCCAACGAGCATGAACTGGCCGCGCTGGTCGGCGCGGTAACCGCCGATTTCGCCATCCCGCCCCGGCTTGAACCAATTCCCCTGCCGCCGATACCGGCCAGCCAGCCCTCGACGCTGCTGCAACGCCGCCCCGATATCGCCGCCGCCGAGCGGCGCATGTTCGCCTTCAATGCGCAGATCGGCGTGGCGCGCGCGGCGCTGTTCCCGGATATCACGCTGGGACTGGCGGCGGGATTCCAGACCACCGCAGGGGCGCTGATCAGCGCACCGACGACTTTCTGGAGCCTGGGTCCGGCGCAGGCGCTGGGGCCGATTTTCGACGGCGGCAAGCGGCGCGCGCAGGTCAGATTGTCCCGTGCGCAGTATGACGAGGCCGCCGCCAATTACCGCAACACCGTGCTAGGCGCGTTTCGCGATGTCGAGGACGGGCTGGCGGCGTTGCGGCACTTGTCCGCCGAAGAGGTCGAACAGCGCGATGCCGCCGCTTCCGCCCAGCGTACCAGCGATCTGGCGCTGACCCGCTATCGCGACGGCGCCGCCGATTACCTGGAAGTGGTGACCGCGCAGACCGAAGCCCTGACCGCCGAGTTGACGCTGAACAATCTGGAGACGCAGCGCCTGCGCAGCAATGTCGCGCTGGTGCTGGCGCTGGGCGGGGAAGCGCAGGGAGCAACCGCGAGCGCCGCGCGTTGAAGCCCTGCAACGAGAGAGGGCGCCATGGCGAGTTTGGGCATCAGCGAGTTCACGACGATGCCGTGGTCGTTCGAGCAGGATCTGGCAGCTTATGCCACGGCGGGCGCCGATGCGATCGAAGTGGTCGAGGCCAAGCTTGATCCCGTGCAATTCGCCGGGCAGCTGGCGGCAATCAGGGCTGCCGGCCTGACGATCAGCGGGGTGCAACCCAAGGTGCGGACCTTTTTCGCCAGCCGGATGACGCCCGAACCGTCAGGCCTGGCGGATCGTGCCGCTGCCTTGCGCCAATCGATCGAGCGGCTTGGCCGTCATGCACCGGGCGTGCCGTTCATTACCAACACCGGCGCGCACCCGCGCGGTGACATGGCCGAGGTGATGCGCGTGGTCGCGCAGCAATTGCGCGCGCTGGCGCCGGTTGCGGCCGACCATGGCGTGCGGCTGGCGCTGGAACCGCTCAACCCCACCTCGGTCAATGCCGAGAGCGCGATCTGGACGGTCGATCAGGCGCTGGCGGTGATCGAGGCAGCGGGCCGCGACGAAGTGGGAATTTGCCTGGATTACTGGAATGTCTGGCAGAATGCCGACATCGAGGCGGTCATCGCGCGGGCGGGGGATCGCATCTTCACCGTCCAGGCAAGCGACTGGCGCGTACCGCGCTCCTTTGCGGACCGGATCGTGCCGGGCGACGGGATCATTCCTTTGCCGCGCCTGATCGCCGCGACTCATGCGGCCGGTTTTCGCGGGCCTTATGTCACCGAAATCTTTTCGATCGATGTCGATGATTCGCTGTACGACGGCGATCTCGGCGCGGTGGTCGGTCGTTCGCTCACCGGGATGCGCGCGGCGTGCCGAGCAGCCGGCATTGATGGAGATGCCCATCGGGGTCGGTGATCAGTGCCGGCCCTGCCGCCTCCCACACCAGCCGGGTGGCAGCGACATCGTGGACATCCCAGGCGTTCTCCTGGCGGAGGGCGGGGTCGCGATAGCCCAGCAATTCCAGATGCGGCCCGGCGCCGGCCGGGTGCAGCGGGACGACATCGACGCGGGGCTGGGCCAGGCCGTCCAATGCCGCCTGCGCGGCGCCGTGGTTCAGGGTGCGCGCCCCGACGGTCAATCCGCGCGCCTGATAGAAGGCGATGCTGGCCGCCACGTCGCGCACGACGATGGCGCTGTGATCGATGGCCGGCGCGCGGTCTCCCGGTTTCGGAAAAGCCAGCAGTTCGAGCGGATGGCCCTCCGGATCACGGAATTTCACCGCGTGGACGCTGCCGTTTTCGGGCGGCAATTGCGTCGGTCCATCCGCCGAAACGGGCTGCCCGCCAGTGGCCATCACCCGTGCCCAGGCTGCCGGCAGGTCAGCCGTGACCATGGCGAAATGCTGGAACAGCCGATCGTCCGACGCGCGCGGCTGCGGGTAAGGCTGACCCGGGGGATCGAATTGATCGATCTCCAGCAAGAACGCCCATTCACCTCGATCGTCCCCTTGTGGGCCAGGATTTTGCGCCGGGTTATATGCCAGCGACGTTCGCGATCCGGTGCCTGGCACCCCCAGCACGACCAGTTCCTCTGCCGCGATCGCCGTCATGGCACCCCGTGCGAAATCCAGCGCGGCCACGTAGAATTCGGCCAGCGCCGCCGCATCGTGGCTGACCAGCCGGATTGCGATCAACCGCTCGAAGCGCATCACGCCAGCAGCAGCCCGCGCATGTTGATGTCGATCGCCAGCAGGTCGTGCGACGCGCACAGGAACAGCCGCGCCAGCTGGTAGCCGCCAAAGCATAGATTGCTTACCGGTGCCGGGGTGTGGATGCGCCCCAGCAGCGTGCCGTCAGGCGCATGGCAATGCACCCCGTCGCCCGCGCTGAGCCACAGATTGCCCGCTTCATCGATGGCCATGCCGTCGGCATAACCCGGCGACACGACGGCGAACCCGGTGTCTTCGCCGATGCTCCCATTCTCGCCCACGGCAAAGCAGCGCAGGCTGCGTTCGGGATGGGCGGCGAATTGATCGCCGGTTTCGGTGACGTACAGCCGGCGCTGGTTGGGGGAGAAGGCCAGGCCGTTCGGCCCCGGAAGATGCGCGATCATCGCTACCGGGTCACCGCCGCCGGCATCGATCCGATAGACCGCGGGGGCGTTTTCGGATGGCGCCCTGGTGCCCTCGAAATCGGTCTCGATGCCGTAAACAGGATCGGTGAACCATATCGAGCCGTCCGGGTGGCAGGTGATGTCGTTGGGCGAATTCAGGCGCCGCCCCTGATAGCGCGCTGCCAGCACCGTCTGCGAGCCATCGCGTTCGGTACGCAGGACCGCGCGGCGCCCGTGCGAGCAGGTGAGCAATCGGCCCTGCCGGTCGCGGGCATGGCCGTTGGCGTGAGCGGACGGGCGGCGATAGACGGTTACCCCCGCGCTGCGGCGCCAGCACCATTCGGCGTTGCCGGGCACATCGCTGAACACCAGCATGTCATGCTCGGCAAACCATACCGGCCCTTCGGTCCAGCCGAAGCCCTCACCCAGCACTTCCAGCCGCGCATTGCCCAGGACCATGGGGCGAAAGCGCTCGTCGTGGATGGTGTATCTGGGTTCGCCGGCGCAGATCATCGGCTTAGCGGATATGACAGGCGGCGCGGACCGGATCGACGTGCAATTGCACCGTCATCAGCACCGCCGGCACATCGCTCACCGTGCCCGAGCGATGGCCCAGCCGGCCGTCGCGCGCGATGCAGCCCTGATCCTCGCCCAGCGAAAATTCGCCCGGACCCTGCTCGATCCGTGTCCCGTCCATGCTTTCGATAAACCAGCGGCCCGACAGCACGACGATCCATTGCGGCGCCGGATTCTCGTGCCATTCACCCAGCCAGCCGACCGGTTGCACGGTGAAGACCACGGTGGATTCGCCGCGCGGCTGCCGGTTGTTCCATTGCGGATCGGCGGGGCCAACGCTGTGCGCAGCGTATTGGGTCAGCTGGCATTGCTGCTGGTGGCTGACGCCTTCGTCATCGACCCATAAATGCCAGTAGGGCACATGCGGCTGCGGACCCAGATCGCTCATCGCGCGCCGCTCCGATAGGGGTGGGTGGAGGATAGCGGATCGCGCCACAGATCGCTCGCATGCGATCCGTCTGGTCCCACCGCCAGCAATAGCAAAGCTCCGCCGAGCGCGAAATTCTTGAGGAAGTCCCAGAACAGGGTGCGCCCCTGCCCGTCGGCATGGCCCCAGAAATCACCGGGCCGCCAGAACGGCTTGAACAACACCGCCGTCGCCGCGCAATAGACCGCCAGCACCACCGCGCCCAGCCGGTCGGCAAAGCCGGTGACGATCGCCAGCGAGGCGAACACTTCAATCCCAAGCCCCCCCAGTATCACCAGCGTGGCCAGCGCGGGCGGAGCAAAGACGCTGCGGCACTGGCCCACGGCGCCGCGAAAGTTCAGCAGCTTGTCGAGCGCGCTGAACGGCAGGAACAAGGCGACCGTCGCCAGTCGCACCGCCAGCACACCCCAGTCGCCGCCGCTCACGGCGTCGACCCGTTCAGACGCGCGGCGATGATATCGGCCACGCGCAAGGCATTGGCGATGATCGTCAGCGTGGGGTTCACCGCCGAAATCGACGGGAAAAAGCTGCCATCGGTCACATAGAGATTATCGACCTCATGCGCCCGACAATCGAGATCAAGCACAGATGTCGCCGGATCGCTGCCAAAGCGCACGGTGCCGGCCTGATGCGCGGTGCCGGGCAAGCCGATGTCCTGCCCCAGGTACAGCGAGCGGTCGAGCAGCAGCGCGGTGTTGCCGCTGCGATCGAGCACCTGCTCGAGCTTGGCCTTGAGCCGTTCGAGTGCTTGCGGGTTGGTCGGCTTGAGGTCCAGATGCACCTGACCGTCGCGATAATAAATGCGATTGTCGGGGTCGGGCAGATCCTCGGCCTGCAGCCAGAAATCCAGCGAATGGCGCGCAATTTCCGAGAACGGCAGCCCGGGCAGCCACTCCAGCCACAGTGGCAGCACCTCGGCCTTGATCTGCTCGGTATGGCTTGTCGCCATCAGCTGGACGAGGCCAAGCGGATAATCCCAGTCATCGCTGCCGAAATAAAAATCGCTGAACGCCAGCGTCTTCTGGAACACGGTGTCATTGGGCTGGCGCATCACCGCCATCAGCACGCTCATTTCATGGCGCATGTAATTGCGCCCGACCTGATCCGAGCCGTTGGCCAGGCCACCCGGATGCGCGTCGCTGGCCGAACGCAGCAACAACAGCGCCGACGACAAGGCCCCCGCCGCCACCACGACGATATCGGCGATGTAGTGTTCCTGCCGGCCATTGCGGGTCACCTCCACCTCGCGCACTGTCTTGCCCAAAGGATCGGTCAGCAGGCGGCTGACGTAAGCGCCGGTCAGCAGCGTCACATTATCATGCGCGGCCAGCATCGGGTCGATGCAGATCACCTGCGCATCCGACTTGGCGTTCAGCGGGCAGGGAAAGCCATCGTAATAGCTGCAACGGATGCACGGGCTGGTCGGCGTAGGCCTGCCGCCCACCTCGTCGAGCCGGATGCCGAGCGGAATGTGGAACGGCTTGATCCCGATGGCGCTCAGCGAATCGGCCAGCGCGGCAATCCGGGGCTCATGGCTGACCGGTGGATAGGGGTAAGGTGCGGCAGCCCATGGCTCCAGCGGGTCTTCGCCGCGTGTCCCGTGCACTTCGAACAAATCCTCGGCGGCCTGATACCAGGGTTCGAATGCGGCGTAATCGAGCGGCCATGCCGGCGAAATGCCCCCTGAATGGACCACTTCGCCGAAATCGCGCTCGCGCATCCGGAACAGCGCGCCGCCATAGACCTTGGAATTGCCACCGACGAAATAATGCAGTTGTGGTGCAAAGGGCTTGTCGTCGGCGTCGAGCCAGCGCTCGCTGGCCTGATAGCGCCCCTGGACGAATACTTCCTCTGCTGACCAGTTCGCTTCTTCGCGCGGCAGATATTCACCACGTTCCAGGATCAGGATGCGCTTGCCGGTTTTCGCAAGTCGCTGCGCCAGCGACGCCCCGCCGGGACCGCTGCCCACGACGATGACATCGTAATGATGGGATGCAAGATCAGCTGCGGGCAAAGGCGCACCTCGGCAATGGTGTTGCGGCGACGACAAGCAGGGTACCGCACGGCCATGCCCGTGACAACGCGCGGGCGGTGGTTTGGTTCGCGCTAACCGGGCATTACCTGCGCGGTCACGCCAAGCCCCTGCGCGGGGGTGTAATCCAGCCGGTTGTAGCTTGGCCGGGTCGAGCGTACCCGCTGGGATAGCGTGCCCGCGCCAATCAGCCGGATCGGCCTGCCGCCCGCCTCGACCGTGACATCGAAGGGATCGTGGACATGACCCGACAGCACCGCGTCGGCCCCCGCCCCGGCCAGCGCCGCCAGCGCTTGCTTGCCGCCGCGCGTGGAAGCGGTGCCGACGGTGTTCCCCTCGATCAGCGGATGATGGCAGGCGACGATCCTGATTTCCTCCGACGCGGCTCCCGCCAGGCCCGTCAGCGCATGCGCCAGATCGGCGGAGCCGACATGGCCCTTGGACCAGTTCAGCCGCCATTGCGCCGCCGCCACGGTGGGCAGCGCGATGATCGCCGCGCCGTCCAGCACCAGATCGCGGTGCACCGCCATGCGGAGCGCGTGATAACGGGCGTAAGGCGCGGTAAAGCGTTCAAACAGGTTGAAATAGGGCAGGTCGTGGTTACCCGGCTCGACCATTACCGGCGCAGCCAGTGCCCCCAGCCACGCCGCCGCCGCAGCAAACTCGCGATGCCGCGCGCGCATGGTCAAATCGCCGGTGCAGATCACCGCATCGGGGCGGACGTCCTCGACGGCCCGAGCAAACCAGTCCAGCGCAGCCGAGTCTTCGGCGCCGAAGTGGAGGTCGCTGACGTGGAAGAGGGTGAGTGCGCTGGTCATCGTCGGCGTTTAGCGCAAAGGGAATGCGAGGGCTATTTGCCAAAAGGCCATTTTGAACTAAGCTGTATGGACTTAGTTGGAAGTGATAGCGATGGACACGATCAACATTCATGATGCCAAGACGCATCTCTCGCGCCTGCTCGGGCGGGTGGCGCTTGGCACCAGTTTCGTCATCGCCAAGGCGGGGCGGCCGGTCGCCAAGCTGGTTCCGCTGAACACCCAGGATGCCGCGCCGATCCGCCGCCTGGGCTTCATGGCTGATGTCATCGCCGTGCCCGAAGATTTCGACACCATGGGCGCGGGCGAGATCGCGGTGATGTTCAATACCCATCACGACGAAGCGGGATGAGGCTGCTGCTCGACACGCATGTTCTGCTGTGGGCCGCCGCCGCCCCGGAAAGGCTGTCTGCGCGCGCGCGCGGGCGGATCGAGGATGCGGAAAACTTGCCCGTTTTCAGCGCGGCAAGCATTTGGGAAGTGGCGATCAAGAGCGGGCTCGGGCGCGACGATTTCCGGGTAAATGCCGCGGTGCTGCGTCGCGGGCTGCTCGACAACGGCTATGAGGAACTGGTGATAACCGGCGAACACGCCGCCGCTGTCACGACGCTGCCGCCGTTGCACAAGGACCCCTTCGACCGCATGCTCGTTGCCCAGGCCATGACCGCCGGGATCGTGCTGTTCACTGCGGACGACCTCGTCGCGCAATATCCCGGGCCGATCGAAAGGGTGTGAGGGTGGAAAGCTCATCAACGGCCTACTGGCTGCTTTCCGTAATTTGTGTCCCCCGACACCCTATTGAAGAGCGCGCGGTTTCCTTGAACTTGCCGAGCGGGGTCGGCGGATCACTTTTGGGCACATCCTAAACTGCCATTGTTAATTGTTCTGGTCCAAGAACTACCTTTTCTAGTTCGGCAAATGGATCAACAATGCTCTTTTGACGGCGATGTCTCTCGCGTATTGCACGAACCTCTGGGCTCGCAACGTAATGGCGCCCTCTCTTTTCACCTTTGGCAATCAGGAGTCCAGAATCTACCAGCTGCTTCAAGTCGCGGCTCGCCAAATTGTTAGAAATATCCGTTCCTACACGGTAAGATGCATTCCTAACGCGGCTACCAAACGCAGCCTCAAGCAAGCCTAAGGCTGTCCGCTCAGGAAGCTTATACCCAGCTATCATCGTACTTAGGTCGTTATAGGTCAAACCTAGCTCTTCATTCCTTTTTAAAATGGTTTGAAGTTGAAAGTAATGACCCTTTAGGCAAAAACGAATCCATGGCTTGCAATCTCTATCGGGATTCCAGCCCCCACCGCCACAAGTCGACAGAACGTCATAATATTCTTGCTGATTTTTCCCAATATATTCTTCGATACTTGAAAATTCTTGGGCAACTATTCCTTCATTAGCAAGAACAGCTGCCTGTAAACAGCGAGAGGTTCGTCCATTTCCGTCAGAAAATGGGTGTAAAAGGGTAAGATTCAAATGAGCAAGAGCCGCTTTCACAACAATGTTTGGCGGGTTTTGGTCATTCAAATACATCACCAGTTCGTCGATTAGCGGCTCTAATTGCTCCCGATCCACGCCTTCATGCACAACTTCGTTTGTCTGGGTGTTTCGCACACCGACCCACCCTCTCCGGAAATTACCAGGATTGGCATCGAGATCACTTTGGCTGATCATAAAATGAACCGCGAGGATCGAATCAACGCTGAGCCTGAAATTCCGGTCGCGGCATCTTTGAAGGATGTAAGTCATGGCCTCCTGATAGCCAACGACTGCGCGCCAAGTGGCTCGATCGGTCTCCGCAGGCTCTTCGCCGTCAACCGCTGCTATCGCATCCTCTTGAGACACATTGATATTCTCAATGCTGTTAGACGCTCTCAGCGCTTTGGCGCGCGTCATCCTTGCCAAAAGCCCCGTCCAGCGGCGCGGGTTGGTAACGAAATGGCGGAGGTCGCTGCGGAGCGCATCGATTCGCGAGAGCACAGCAAGCTCATGTCGGTCTAAAGCAGGGTAGGCATACAACATGCAACATATCCATTTTGCAACTGATCTTAGGTCAGATATAAACTGACTTTCGGTCAGTTGCAATATACATATGTTGCATTAGCTCCGACAACCCGCCAATGATGCGTGGGTCAGACGTTTGCAGCCGATGCCTTTCAGGCCTTAGACGGCGCGAGTGTGATCATCAAAACCGTTGGCGACGCGATGGTTATCCCGGTATCCGGCAACGACGGCATCAGAAGACCCGGACCATTTCGCTTTCCACGCGGGCGCGAACCCGGGGGCGCAAGCCGATACGGGACACCAGATCGACCTTGGCGCCAAGGCCGTCCGACAATTCGAGCATGGCACTTGCCTGATCGAAAAGGCTGAATTGTCCTGAACCATCGTATTCAAACAGGAGATCGAGGTCCGATGCGTCACCGGCCTCATCGCGGGCCGTCGATCCGAACAGGTACAAGGCGTTGATCCCCCGTTCCCGCAAATGGAACTCCAAGGGCCTCAATCGGGCAAGAGCGACATCTCGTTTCATAAATCCATTATGCTTCCTGCTTCGCTACCAACAACCCCTCCCGCGCGATCTTGTCCTTCCATACCAGCGGGGCCAACTGGTGAACATTCTTCCCCTCGGCATCCACCGCCACCGTCACCGGCATATCCTGCACGGTAAACTCATAGATCGCCTCCATCCCCAGGTCCGCGAACCCGACCACCCGCGAAGCCTTGATCGCTCGGGCCACCAGATAAGCAGCGCCGCCCACCGCCATCAGATAGGCCGACTTATGCTGCGCAATCGACGCCGTCGCCGCCGGGCCGCGCTCGGACTTGCCGACGCTGGCGAGCAGGCCGAGGTCGAGCATCATGTCCGAAAAGCTGTCCATCCGGGTGGCGGTGGTCGGTCCAGCCGGGCCCACCACCTCATCGCGCACCGGATCGACCGGGCCGACGTAATAGATCACCCGGCCCCTGAAATCGACCGGCAGTGGTTCACCCCGGGCGAGCATGTCCTTGATCCGCTTGTGCGCGGCATCACGCCCGGTCAGCATCTTGCCCGACAGCAGCAGGCGGTCGCCCTGTTGCCACGTCTGGACCTGTTCCGGCGTCAGCGTGTCGAGATCGACCTTTTTCGCAGCGGCGTCCGGCGCCCAGTGCACTTGCGGCCATTCGTCCAGCTTGGGAGTTTCGAGATAGACCGGCCCCGAGCCGTCGAGCGTGAAATGGGCGTGGCGGGTGGCGGCGCAATTGGGGATCATCGCCACCGGCTTGTTGGCGGCATGGCAGGGGAAATCCAGAATCTTGACATCCAGGATGGTCGACAGCCCGCCCAGCCCCTGCGCGCCGATGCCCAGCGCATTGACATGATCGAAAATCTCGATGCGCAGCGCCTCGATGTCGTTCTGCGCCCCGCGCGCCTTCAACTGGCCCATGTCGATCGGCGCCATCAGGCTTTCCTTGGCCAGCAGCATGCAATGTTCGGCGGTGCCGCCGATGCCGATGCCCAGCATGCCTGGCGGGCACCAGCCGGCGCCCATCTGCGGCAACATTTCCAGCACCCAGTCGACGATCGAATCGCTGGGGTTCATCATCTTGAACTTGGATTTGGCCTCGCTGCCGCCGCCCTTGGCCGCGACATCGATCGACAGCTTGCGTCCCGGCACCATGGTGACATGCAGGATCGAGGGGGTGTTGTCGCGAGTGTTTCGGCGGGTAAAGGCGGGGTCGGCCAGCACGCTGGCGCGCAATTTATTGTCCGGGTTGAGATAGGCGCGCCGCACCCCCTCATCGACCACCTCTTGCAGCGCGCGACCCGATTCGAGCCGGCATTCCTGACCCCATTCGATGAAGACATTGACGATGCCGGTGTCCTGGCACAGCGGGCGATGGCCCTCGGCGCACATGCGGCTGTTGGTCAGGATCTGAGCGATGGCGTCTTTTGCAGCCGGGCCCTGTTCTGCGGCATAGGCCTCGCCCAGCGCACGGATGTAGTCCATCGGGTGGTAATAGCTGATATATTGCAGCGCATCGGCCACGCTTTCGATGAGGTCTTCCTCGCGGATGGTCACCATATCGGCCATGGAGCGTCCTTTGCTGCAGGTTTGTCCCGAGGGGCCATAAGCGCAGCCGCCACCCCCGTAAAGCACTGCCGTCAAAGCCCTTGGCGGGCCAATTTCCTTCGCCTAGAAGGCTGGCCGACCGGGCCGCTGGATGGGCAATGCCATCGACCGTTTGCGGCTCGGCTGAGGGGTTTTGGCATGACGACGGTTGGAGGGACTGGGACTGGGATTGCTGCGGGCGGCGCCGTGCCAGCTGCGCGCCTCGCCACGCCGGCGGCAGGTGGTGCCATGCCGGCCGCGCGCCGCGCCATGATCGACAGCCAGTTGCGTACCAGCGGCGTCAACGAGCCCTGGGTGCTGGCCGCGATGGCGGCCCTGCCGCGAGAGGATTTTGTGCCGGAAGCACTGCGCGGTGCGGCGTATATCGATCGCGCCATCCCGCTGGGCGAAGGCCGCTGGCTCGCGGCACCCCTGGTCCATGCCCGCTTTCTGGCAGAGGCCGCGCCGACCCTGGCCGATCGCGCGCTGCTGGTCGGCGAGCCGGGCGGCTATCTCGCCGCGCTGCTGCGCCCATTGGTGGTGTCGCTCGATACGCTGGCACCTGCATCACTCGCGCAGG
>CAXTOS010000003.1:0-32997 GCA_964245935.1 uncultured Novosphingobium sp. | reverse complement strand
TTACCCTTTGGTCGTGATCGACGGCGCCATCGGGCAATTGCCCAGTGCCCTGGCCGCTGCGCTGGGCGAAGGTGGGCGGCTCGTCACCGGCACCGTGACCAACCCGATGACCGGGGGGGGCGTGACCCGGCTGACGGTCGGGCGCAAGGTGGCGGGCGAGGTGGCATTGCTGCCGCTGGCCGAACTGGGCATGCCGGTGCTCGCCGAGTTTGCCGCGCCGAAACGCTGGAGCTTTTAAGGCATGCACTTGGCGGAGGGGCGGCGGTTTGCAGAAAGCTGTCGCCCCGTCCTCAGGCTGTGTCTCAGGTGATGGGCCAATTTCGCCACATATCCTGCCGGGCAAAATCCGGACCGCTGGCCCGGGCCACCCTGCGTGCAGGTGCGGCGCTGAGCGTAGCGCTAGGCCCGTCCGCAGCCCAGGCCGACGACCTGCGCAGCGCATTGGTGGCCGCGTATAATACCAATCCCAGCTTGCAATCGGCACGCCAGACGCAGCGTGCCACCGATGAGACGGTGCCGATCGCGCGGGCCGATGGCTTGCCCTCAGCCAGTGCCACTGCCGAAGAAACCGAATATGTGAAGCAAAGCGTGATCCTGAGTGCGACCGGCGCGCAACGCCTGGCGACGGTCGCCGGCAGCCTGAACGTCCCGCTCTATTCGGGTGGCGCGGTGCGCAATGCCGTCAAGGCCGCCGAAACCCGGGTGGCAGCGGGCAAGGCCGACCTGCGCGGGACCGAAAGCAGCGTGTTCAGCTCGGTGGTTGCGGCCTATATGGACGTGATCCTCGACGAAGCGGTGGTCCGCCTGAACCATACCCAGGTGCAGACGCTGCAAGTCAACCTGCAGGCCACGACCGACCGCTTCCAGATCGGCGACCTGACCCGCACCGATGTCGCCCAGTCGCAGTCGCGCCTCGCGCTGGCCCAGGGTCAGCTGCGCAGCGCGCAGGCCAATCTGGAAGCTGCGCGCGAACGCTATATCCAGGTGGTGGGCCGCGCGCCCGTCAGCCTGGAACCCCCGCCGCCGCTCCCCGGCCTGCCCCAGGATGCCGACGAGGCTTTGTCGGTCGCGCTGGAGCATAATCCCGACCTGATCGGCGCCCACGAGCGGAGCCTGGCCGCAAAAAGCGATGTCAAGGCCGCCGGCGCGGCGAGGCTGCCCCGGCTGAGCCTGTTCGCCGACAGCCTGTATGGCAATTATCTGGGTAGTTTGTCGTCCGTCGGCTCCGTCGGCACGTCGTTGCCACCTGGTTTTTCCATTCCGCAATCGGGCTCTACCGCCGATGTCGGCGTGCGCGCGACGATTCCGCTGTATCAGGGTGGTCGCCCCACTGCCCAGGTCCGTCAGGCCGAGGCGCGCGAGGGCGCGGCGCTGGAGGATGAGATCGGCTCCGAACGATCGGTAATTTCGCAGGTTCGCTCTGCGTTTACCGCGTTTCAGGCGGCCAATTCGATCATCGAATCCACGCAGACCGCCGTCGACGCCGCCAAGCTCAGCCTGGAAGGGGTTCGCGCCGAAAACAGCGTCGGCCGGCGCACGATCCTCGATATCCTGAACGCCGAACAGGAACAGGTCAGCGCGCAGGAGCAATTGGCCACCGCGCGGCGCAATGCCTATGTCGCCGGTTTCACGCTGCTGGCGGCCATGGGCAAGGCCGAGGCGCGTGATCTGGGCCTGGATGGCGGGGCGCTGTACGACCCCGATCCGCATTACCGCGCGGCCAAGGCGACATTCTGGGACTGGGGCTCCGATCCCGCCCCGGTAGCGCGCGCGACGCGTACCGTTGACACGCCCGCGCAGGACGGTTCTATTCCCAAGTCATGATGAACCGCCGCCAGCGCGGGGGGAAATCCCCCGGGTGCCAGCCATGTCGGCCAAATTTAGGATCTCGCGATGCGCTTGTCTGGTGAACCCTCCGTTGACGAAATTCTTGATTCGATCAAGAAAGTCATCGCCCGCGACGATCGCGCCGGACTGGCCGCGCGGCCGGAAATCAGCGGGGAAGGCGCCGCGATCCAGCCGGAACACGATGATGAACCGGAACACGATGATGAAGATGTGCTGGACCTGGCAGCGTCGGCCAGCTTTCTGGCGCCTGAGGCTGAACCCGATTCGTCGGAGGCGCAGGGCAGCGGTGCGGAGGCCGCACCGCTGGTAAACCCGGAAGCGCGCGACGCGATGCGCGAATCGCTCGCCGCACTGGCGATGATGGCCGAACCCCTCGCCAGCCCGCAGACCGTGCATTCGGGCGAAACCTCGCTGGAGGCGCTGGCACGCGAATTGCTGCGCCCGGCGCTGGCCGAATGGCTCGACCGGCATTTGCCGGCCATGGTCGAGAAGCTGGTGGCCAGGGAAATCGCCCGGATCGTCGGCAAGCAATCCTGAACGCCCCGGATTTCACATAGCTCAGATTGCTCGAACCACGCCATGGCCAAACCTGACTCCGCCTTGCTCGACCCGGCACGCTATCCGTTTCATTGCGCGATCGCCCCCCGCTTTGGCGATCTCGACACCAATCTGCATCTCAACAATGTGGCGCTGGTGGCCATTCTGGACGACGGCCGGGTGCGCTTCCACTATGCTTCCGGCTTCCTTGGCGCAAAGTCGGGACCGACCGTGATGGTCGTCAGCTTTTCGGTCGAATTCCTGGGCCAGGCCTTTTACCCACAGGCGCTGGACGTGCATGTTGCCGTGGCGCGCATCGGGCGCACCAGCTATGTTTTGCAACAATTGCTTCGACAGGATGGTCGCATCATCGGCTCTTCCCAATCGGTCATGGTCTGTGTGGCCGATAATCTGCCCGCTGCCATCCCCGGCCCCTTCATCGATGCCGTTGGCGACTGGATGCTGCGCCCATGAGGCCGGATCGTGCGGAACTCGTGCGCGCGGCCGAGGCGCTGACCAAGGCCGGTGGTGACGGCATCGCCCGCCATATCTTCCTGTGCGCAGAGGCGCAAAAGGGCGAATGCTGTTCGCTGGCCGTCGGGGCGCCCGCGTGGAAATATCTCAAGAAACGCTTGCGAGAACTGGGGCTGGACCGGGATGGCGGGATTGCCCGGACCAAGGCCGATTGCCTGACGATCTGCGCGGCAGGCCCGATCGCGGTGGTCTGGCCCGATGGCGTCTGGTATCACAGCTGCACCGAACCGGTGCTGGAACGGATCATTCAGGAACATCTGATTGCGGGCGTGCCGGTGGAGGATTTTCGCCTGCGGCCCCAGGCTGCGAACGCCGCATCAGCACGCGAAACCCCATCAGCGTTGCGCTGAGCAGCATCGCCAGGCCGACGCACAGCGCCGCCACGACATACCGCCGAATCGATGCGCTTTCCGCGTGCCGAATTGCCAGCCGCAGCGCCACGAGCATCAGCGCGACCGTCACAGCCATGAGCCATCGCATGAGGCGGCGGTAGCGCGACCAGGCGTAAGCGGCGGTTGCGGGATCCGAAGCCATCGCCGCAGTCCATGCGGTGCATTTGGGGGTGTTGGCAAGGGCCGGTGCCGGGGAGGCTTGCGGGGAAAAGGATGGTTCAGAATTACAGCGCGCCGCGCTGAAGGAGGCGGACCCTATTGATGCTCTAGCTATCCGCGCCGCCGGGTGGCATGATGGCACCACAATAAAGCAGGAGAGAGCAGCCATGACAATTGCGCGCCTGATCCAGGGCCGTTCGGTGCAGATGATCCGGTGCACCGTCCATACCCCCGTCCGCGATGCGGTGGGTTTGCTGGCCGACAAACGCATCGGCGCCCTGCCGGTGTTCGACGGCGACAAACTCTGCGGCATCTTTTCCGAACGCGATGTCATTCATCAATTGCACGAACTGGGGCCGACCATGCTCAATCGTACGGTGAGCGAACTGATGTCGGCGCCTCCGATCACCGTCAGCCCGGAGACCACCGTGCTCGATGCCTTGTCCCTGATGACCCGGCGCCGGGTTCGCCATCTGCCGGTGGTGCAGGACGGCAAGATGATCGACTTCATCTCGATCGGTGATCTGGTCAAGTTCCGGATCGATCATATCCAGTCGGAAGCCGAGGCGATGCGCAGTTTTATCCAAATGGCGTAATTGCCGTGTAGCGCCTTGCGGCAAGCGCGGGGGAGGCTTACATCCACCTGATGCAAGCAGCCTCATCGATCACCCTCAGCCCGTCGGCCGCTGCGCGGGTAGGCGCCATTGCCACCAAACAGGGCAAGCCGGCGATCCTGCGGCTGGCAGTCGATGGTGGCGGCTGTTCGGGCTTCCAATACCGCTTCGCGATGGAGGAAAAGCCCGAGGCCGACGACGCCATCACCGAAACCGACGGGGTGCGGCTGGTCGTCGACCCGGTAAGCCTCGATCTGGTGGCGGGCTGCGTGGTGGATTACGTCGAATCGCTGGGCGGTGCGGCATTCAAGGTCGAAAATCCCAATGCCACCGCGGGCTGCGGCTGCGGTTCCAGCTTCGCGATCTAGACCCGAATTCGATATGATCGAACTCCGGTCCAATCTCGCGTGAAGATTGCTTCGTTCAATATCAACGGCATCAAGGCGCGGCTGCCGCGGCTGCTGGAATGGCTGGAAGAAACGCGACCGTCAGTCGCCTGCCTGCAGGAAATCAAAACCCAGGACGAAAGCTTTCCGCACGGCGATCTGGCCAGCATCGGCTACCACGCGATCTGGCACGGCCAGAAAGGGTTCAACGGCGTGGCCATCCTGGCCGATGGCGCGCAGCCCGTCGAAGTGCAACGCGGTCTGGCCGACGAACCCGAAGACGAACACAGCCGCTATCTCGAAGCCGAAGTGTTCGGCCTGCGCGTCGCCTGCATCTACCTGCCCAATGGCAACCCCCGGCCCGGCCCGAAATTCGATTACAAATTGCGCTGGATGAAGCGGCTGCGCACCCGCATGGCCGCGCTCTGCGCCGAGGAAATCCCCGCCATCGTCACCGGCGATTTCAATGTCATTCCCCGCGATGCGGATACCTGGTCCGTCCCGGCAATGGCCGAGGACGCGCTGATGCAACCGGAAAGCCGGGACGCCTATGCCCGGCTCATCGGCGATGGCTGGACCGACGCCCTGCTCACCCATTACCCGCGCGGCGGGGTCTGGACCTTCTGGGATTATCAGGCCGGCGCCTGGCAACGCGATCACGGCTTTCGCATCGACCACGCACTGCTGTCACCCGAACTCGCCGACCGGCTGATCGCCTGCGGGGTCGACAAGGAATATCGCGGCCGGGAGAAGGCCAGCGATCATGCGCCGGTGTGGGTTGAACTGAGCGCAGGTTGAAGCTTTGAAAATTAGAGTCTTTCTGTTTTAGATTGAGGCATACCCAGCTCCACGGATGTAATTTGCACATTCCTCTGGGCAGAATTTTTCCAGCAGGTTGCCAATCCGCTGCCAAGTAGCATCGACGGTGCGTTCGTTGGCTTTTCGCAGCAGTCGTTTGAGCTTGGAGAACATCTGCTCGATGGGGTTCAGGTCGGGGCTACATGGCGGCAGGAAGAAAAGTCGGCTGCCTGCCGCCCTGAGCAGCTTGCGCACCTGACTGCCTTTGTGACTACCGAGGTTGTCGAGGACGACGATGGTGCCCGGCTCGATCGCCGGGATCAGGAATTGCTCGACCCAGGCTAGGAAGCTTGCGCCATTGATCGGCCCATCGAATACACATGGAGCAACGATGCCATCGTGCCTGAGGCCGGCGATAAAGGTCAGCGTTTTCCAGTGGCCCTGCGGCACCTTGTCGACCAGCGGCTCGCCTTTGGTGCACCAGCCATGGGTGCGCGTCATGTTCGTCTTGGCCCAGGTTTCGTCAACAAAGACCATGTGCCTGGCGTCTAACCAGCGCTGAATCCAGTCCCAGCGCTTGCGGCGGCGCACGACGTCGGGCCGGTCTTGCTCTTTGGCAAAGATCGTCTTTTTTTAAATGTCTTGTCGCAACGCTTGAGGAACCGCCACAGCGTATCGCAGCACACCACCACCTCCCGTTGCTCGCGCAACTCTGCCAACAACTCATGCAGCGTCAGATCTTTCTTCTGCTCAAGCCGTGCCAGCAGCCACTCGCGCTCGTCTTCCAGCAGCGGGCGCTTGTGGCCGCCCATCTTGCCCGGCTCAATCGATCGCCGCGTCCGCCACGCCTGTGCCCAGCGAACACCCGTCGCCGCACTCACCTCCAGCAACCGTGCCGCCCCCCGCGCCGAAAGACCCCGGTCAAGCGCACGACAAAACCGAGACCGCAAATCCTGCGATAATGGCCGCATCCGTCCTGGCCTCCTTACCAGTGGCCATTTTGAATCACAAATTCGCGATCAAGGGAATCCCCCGATTCAAGCAAATGCGGAAAGACTCTAAGGGATTCCTGGGGCGAGGCCCCAAACCCCGTTACTTTGCGTTGCGCTTCGTTGCCTGCACTGCCTTTTGGCGCCGTAGGCTGTTATAGCCGCTGCGCGGCGTAACATCGCGATGATATGCGACGGAATGGCGGGAGCGCGAGGGCAATGGCCCATAAGCGCTAACTTAGCGTCTTTCCGGTTGAGACGGTGCCAGCCCGCTCCCCCGGCCGGCCACCCAAGTCATTGTATAATATGGGGTGGCCGGGCGGGGGAGCGGGCTGGCACCGTCTCGACGTAAGTCGGAAAGACTCTAGCGTATGACACTGGAATAAATCAATATTCTTCTATCGCCATCCTGACGAAAGTCAGGATCCATTCTGCCGCAACTTGGCCTGTAAGCCGAAACGCTGGAATAATGGACCCTGACTTTCGTCAGGGTGACGAAGCAAGTGAAAAAGTCGTTTATCAAGTTGGCGCCTGTGGGCCATGGCCCTTGCACCTAATGTCTTCAAATCTATCGATAAAATATATGATGATCGATCTGCGCTATCCGCGTCATGCGACCACTGCCGGACACCCGCGCGGCGTGAAAGAACAATGCGCCTTCCGCCGGGCTCTGCCAACTTCCGGCATCGGCGATCTTGGCCAGGGCGACGGCGCGCTGCCAGAAGTGCGACTGCGCATCGACGCTGGGCATCGACTGGCGGCGAATGAATGAAAATTGCGAACGCTGATAGACCACGCCGCAATAGCTGGCGGGGAAGCGGCCTGATCTGGTGCGGGCGACGATGACCCGGCCTACGGCGAGCTGGCCTTCCAGCGATTCGCTGCGGGCTTCGAAATAGATCGCGCCGGCCAGGCATTTCAGGTCATGCGTCAATTCGCTTGAATCGAGCTGAGTGGCCACCAACTGTTCCAGCGACGAGGCGGCTATCGCTGGCGGGATTGCGGCGGGCGATGGCGGCGGGGGCTGAATGGCGCCCTCGGCCAGGCTGGGCGGCTGGGGATCGGCATCCAGCGGCTTGGCGGTAGTAAGGAATTTCTCGGCCACCGGGGGCGGGGAGATAATGGTATTTTCTGCGGCCGCGCTGGAACCGGATGTACCCAGCAGGGTTGCCAGAAGTGTAGCAGCCAGCGCAACTCCGGCGGCCTTGTTCAATATTCGACTCATTCGCCCGATTTCTGGGGCGGTGAACTAATCCGGCGCAGGCTGCGTGGCGCGCAAGCTCAAATAAATGAGCCGCGACACGATAAAACCTGCCGATTGTCCCCCGACTGCGTGCCTGCCTGTCGGCCGAAATGCCGATTGAGCCGCCTGCGCATTGGTAGAGCCGCATCCCTTTATGACGCGGTGCAGCATGTCAATTGACAGGTGGCGTTAATCCGATGAACCGTTCCCCTTGCGCGACATCCAGTTCGATTATCCATAAATCGCTGTCCTGTGTCCGGCGGCGGTTCAGATAATCGGTAAATTCCCGAGGCTTGAGTCGATCTTCTCGCCTGGCCAGGTACCATGCCCGGCTGCCATCAGGTTGCGGCATGCGTTCATAGACGCGCGAATTTTCACCATTTTCCATGATTACGACCAGAATCGAACCCGAGTCCGGTTCGCCCTTGGCTAGTATCATGGCGAAACCCCCGGCAGCCGACACTTGCCGGGTCAGCGCCGATACTTCCAGCGCAGCGGGTAATCGGCTGGCCATCAGCCGATCATTTCGGCGCGCGCGCGGGCGTAGCCATCCAGCCCCGACAAGGCGATGTGCGAGCGCATGAAGGTGCCGGTGCCGCGCCCGATTTCTTCTTCTTCGCCATCGATCAGTCGCGCTTCGGCGACCAGGACGCGGCGGCGACCGCTGATCCAGCGCCCTTCGGCATAGACGCGACCGCCGCGGATCGGGCGGGCAAAGTGCAGGTTGAACGAGGTGGTCAGCAGGAACCGGTCGGTAACCAGGGTGTTTGCCGCGTAAAAGGCGGCATCGTCGAGCATTTTGAAATAGATCGTGCCATGGGCGGCGCCAGCCGCGTGGAAGCAGCTTTCATCGACATCGAAGGCGATGCGGGCATGCCCCTCGCCGGTGATCGTCAGTTCCGAACGAAACAGATGGTTGATCGGTGCCGAGGCATAAAGGCTTTCGAGTGCGCGCCAATGGAGCTGTGCACCCGCCAGCGGAGCACGCGCTGCGCCCGCCTGCTTCGGCTTAGGCGGCGTCACGGTCGATGACATTGGACAGCAGGCCGAACAGGGCTTCATCGCTGGGCGCCTGGCTCAGCGCCGTATGCATGCGATCGTCACGCATCAATCGCGAAATGGCCGCCAGGGCGTGCAGATGCACCGCACCGGCATGTTCAGGCGAGAGCAGCCCGAATACCAGATCGACCGGCATATCGTCGGCGGCATCGAAAACAACCGGCGATTTCAGGCGGAGAAAAGCCGCGACCGGCGTCTCGAGCCCGGCCAGACGGGCATGGGGAATGGCCACCCCGCGCCCGAAACCGGTGCTCCCCAGCCGTTCGCGATCTTCGATATGCGCCAGCACGGACCCGCGATCCAGTCCATAGACATGGGCGAAGCGCAACGCCAGCTGACCGATGATCGCAATTTTGCTATCGGCACTGATCGTACCCACGGCTTCGGGAAGGAGGTTAAACAGCGCGGTCATCGAGAATCGTCAAGTCACCTGTCATCACGCGCGCTTGTCCCGAGCGCCGCCGGTTGCAATGCCTGCAAATATATGGGCTTCCACTGAGGAGGCCGGTGATTTGCTAGTCGTTATTTGACAAAATAGCCCAACCGTCATCGCCGCCGGTGCCCGATGCACCCGGCACCGTCACGAGCCGATGGTTCCAGTCAATCCTGCAAGCTTGAGCTATGACCGGGCAGCAATCATTCCCCCCGGTCAGGATGGTTCGACCCAGCCGATCGAGCCATCGCCGCGCCGATAGACCATATTATGCTTGCCCGTACCAGCATTTTTGAAAAGCAGGGCATTGGTGTTGCGCAGGTCCAGCATGATCACTGCGCTCGACACCGTCGCTTCCGGCACGTCGACCCGCATTTCGGCAATCACCAGCGGCGCGTCTTGCGTGATTTCCTGGGCTTGCGGTTCGTGCTCGGCAAAGATCGTATAAGCGGCGTTTTCCTCGTGCACCGCATGAACCCCCTGCTCATGGTGATCCTTCAGACGGCGGTGATGGCGGCGCAACTGGTTGTCGATCTTTTCAGCCGCCTGATCCAGCGCCAGATGCGCATCATTGGCCAGCCCGGCCGCCTTCAGGATCAGCCCATGGCGGACGTGCGTAATGATATCGCAACGGAAAAAGCCTGCCGGCGCCTTGCCGAATGTGACTACCGAAGACAGCGCCCGGCTGAAATATTTCTCTACGATCGTCGCCAAACGCTCTTCGGCATGGCTGCGCAGCGCTTCACCGGTTTCGATCTGATGGCCGGAAATGCGAATATCCATGGCTCGGGTACTCCCTTCATGCTGGTAACAATCAAGCATTGATGTGGTCCAAAGTTAAATCAAATCAAGACGTTTTGCAGCGCACCCCGTCAGGTTCCGACCGCTCGCCCTGTCGCCGCGGTCAGCTGTTCCACAACGGATTCTTCACGCTGTCCAGAAAAGCGGCATGCGCGATCAGTTCCGCATCGCTGGCCGCAAACACCCGCGCCGGTCGGAACACCCGTGTCCGCACCACTCCAACCCCGATCGTGACTGATTGTTCGCCGCGATCCGCCGCCAGCTCCAGCCCGATTTGCCGCCCCCCGGTCAACTCGACATAAACCTGCGCCAGCAATTCGGAATCGAGCAACGCGCCATGGCGCGTGCGATGACTGCGGTCGATGCCATAGCGCGAACACAACGCATCGAGCGACAGCTTGGCGCCAGGGTGACGGACGCGTGCCAGAGCAACCGTGTCGATCATCCGGCTCCTGCAAACCGGCGCCATGCCGCACATCGCCAGTTCCTGATTGAGAAAGCCGAAATCGAACCCGGCATTATGCGCTACGAGCGGCGAGTCGCCGATGAATGCCAGCAATTCCCCTGCCCTGTCGCGAAAGCGCGGCTTGTCCGACAGGAACACCGCAGACAAGCCATGCACCGCCTCGGCCGCGCCCGGCATATCGCGTTCGGGATTGAAATAAGCGTGGAACGTGGCCCCGGTGCCCACGCGGTTGACCATTTCAATGCAGCCGATTTCCACCATCCGATCACCGCTGAGCGGGTCCAGGCCAGTGGTTTCGGTGTCAAAAATGATTTCACGCATGTCGTTTGATATCCACCCCATGTTGAAATGAAGCAATAGTGCAGATTTGGTTCGCGATAGTTCGGGAGGGGGTAGACTCGGGGCCAAAGGCCCCAGACCCCGTCATTGTCGGCGTTGTGCGACGATCTGCCACAGCTGAAAATGGTAGCGCCGCAGGCTTTGAAGCCGTTTTGCGGCGGGCGCAACACCGCATGATCGCGCAACAAAAATGACGGGGAGCGCGAGGGGTTTGCCCCTCGAACCTCATCCTTTCAACCGCTCGACAAGATCACGAACCGCCTTCGCTGTCTCTTCCAAAGCAACCCCGGTATCGATCACAAAATCGGCACGCGCGCGTTTTTCCGTATCGGAAACTTGCAGGCGCAAAATAGACTCGAACTTTTCCGCGGTCATTCGTGGCCGGGCGAGCACCCGTTCGCGTTGAGCGGCGGCAGTTGCGGAGACGACGGCAACGGCATCCACGCTTTGTCGGCCGCCTTTTTCGAAAAGCAACGGAATATCGAAAACGATCAGCGGCGCGTCGGCGTGCGTTTTCATGAAGCCGGCTCGGGCCTGGGCCACGGCGGGGTGGACGATGGCTTCCAGCCGTGCCAGGGCTTCGGGATCGCCGAACACCGCCGTGCCCAGCCTTGGCCGGTCGACGCCGTTCGGGCTGGTAGTGCCGGGAAAAGCCGCCTCGATCTGCGGGAGGAGCACGCCGCCCGGGCCCTGGAGACGGTGGACCTCGGCGTCGGCGTCGAACACCGGCACGCCGGCTGCGCGAAACATCGCGGCCACGGCAGACTTGCCCATGCCGATCGAGCCGGTCAGGCCCAAGATATATGGGCGGCTCATGCGGTCAGCAGCGCGCGCAGCTGCGCATCGCCGTCGCGCGGGGGGTCGGCGCGATAGAAGCGGCGAAACGCTTCGCGCGCCTGGCCCACCAGCATTTCCAGCCCATCGTGCCGGCGCAGTCCGCGTGCGGCGGCATCGCGCAGCAGCGGCGTTTCGTAAGGGGAAGTGATTATGTCGTAGACGACGGCATCGGCGTGCAGGCTGGTGACGGCCAGCGGCAGCGCGGGACATCCGGCCATCCCCAGCGACGAGGCGTTGGCGACCAGTGTGCTGGTGTCGGCCAGTTGCTGCGCCTGGTCCCAGCTGGCGCTGATCACCTCGCAATCGGCCACAGTTTCGGCAAGGTCGGCGAGCAAGCGGGCGATGCCGTCGGCGCTGCGGTTGACGATCGCGAGCTTGCGCGCGCCGAGCTGCACCAGCCCGGCAACGACCGCCGCCGCCGCCCCCCCGGCACCCAGCACGGTGACCATCTGGTCCGACAGGTCGAGATCGGCGATCGGTTCGAGAAAGCCGGGCAGGTCGGTGTTCTCGCCGGTCAGCGAACCATCGTCCTCGACAATGACCGTGTTGACCGCACCCAGCGCGCGGGCGGCGGGAGTGTGGCGATCGACGGCATCGAAACAGGCGCGTTTATGCGGCATGGTCGCCTGTACCCCGGCGAAGCCCAGCGCGCGCATGCCGCGCAGCGCCGCCGCCACGTCACCGGGGCGGACCGGCAAACGGATATATTGACCATCGATGCCCAGCCGACCCAGCCAATAGCCATGGATGATCGGCGATTTCGACTGTGCCACGGGCCAACCGATCAGGCCGGCAAGCACCGGCAGCGGGCGTTTGTCCGCGCCGGTCATGCCGCCAGCACGCCATGGTCGCGGAGCGCGGCGAGCACCGGCAGCAGCGGCATGCCCAGCACCGTGAACTGGCTGCCGGCGATATCTTCGAACAATTGTACCCCCATGGCCTCGATCCGGAACACGCCGACGCAGCCGGCCACTTGCGGCCATTCCGCATCGAGATAGCGCGTGATGAACTTCTCAGACAAGGGGCGCACTTTCAGTACCGCCCGATCGGTGAATTCCCACAACAGCCGGCCATCGCGCATGAGCGCGGCAGCGCTGTACAATTCCATCTCGCGATCCGAGAACCAGCGCAAATGGCAGGCTGCGTCCTCGCGCGAGTATGGTTTGGCAAAGCGCCGCCCGCCGGCCACCACCAGCGAGTCGCTGCCCAGCACTGCCCGGCCGGGCCATATTTGCGCGACTGCCCCCGCCTTTGCCCGGGCCAGGGCCGCCGCGACATCGCCCGGCGCAACCTTGGCCATGCCAGCTTCGATCGCACGCTCATCGATATTGGCCGGGCAGACGTCATGCGGAACGCCCGCTGCCTCAAGCATGGCCCGGCGTGACTCGCCTTGCGAAGCGAGGACAAGTCTGGGGGAAATTTCAGGCATAAGCTAATGTCTTTTAAGATTCGTATAGTTTCAAGAGTTTAATAGCAGGTTTTCTGGGGCTGGAGGCCCCAGACCCCATTTTATTTATTGTCGTGCCTCACTCCAACCTTGCGCAAAATCTACAGCGCCGCAGGCTTTATGGCCGCTTCGCGGGCGCACAATGACGAAAAGACGGGGAGCGCGAGGGGTTTGCCCCTCGCACCTTATCTAATCTCAAAGCCTTAAACCGGCGTAATCCCCGCAGGATTATCACTGACCGGCGTATCGCGCTCCTTCAGCAAATTGATGATAGCGGCAGCGGTTTCCTCGATCGAGCGCCGGGTCACATCGATCACCGGCCAGCCATTGTCGGCGAACATCCGCCGGGCGAATTGTACTTCGCTGTTGACGCGGCCGGCATCGACATAAGCAGTATCGGGCGCCTGGTTCAGCGACAGCAGCCGGTTGCGCCGCACCTGGATCAACCGTTCGGGCGCGGTGGTCAGCCCCACCACCATCGGCGAGCGCAGGCCATACAGCGCGGTGGGCGGCGGACTTTCGACGATGATCGGAATATTGGCGACCTTGTAGCCGCGATTGGCGAGGTAGATGCTGGTCGGCGTCTTGGAACTGCGGGACACCCCGGCCAGGACGATATCGGCCTGTTCCCAATCTTCCCAGGCAACGCCATCGTCATGGGCGATGGTGAACTGGATCGCCTCTACCCGCGCGAAATAGGCCGCATCGAGCACATGCTGACGGCCCGGCCGGGCCTTGGCCTGCTGGCCCATCATATCCTCCAGCGCGCCCAGCACGGCATCGAGCGCGGGTACCGCCGGCAGACCCATGGCGCGGCAGCGATCTTCCAGCAGCCCGCGGATTTCATGGCTGACCATGGTGAACAGCACCAGCCCCGGATTAGCCGCGATTTCGGCCAGAATGCGATCGAGATGCTGCTGTGAGCGCACCATCGGCCAGAAATGACGGATGACATCGGCATCGTCGAATTGCGACAGCGCCGCCTTGGCAATCATCTCCAGCGTTTCACCGGTGGAATCTGACAGCAGATGGAGATGCAGTCGGGACATAGGCGCGTTTGGCTGCGTTAGAGCATGATGACAAACATTGGATACCGGTTGTTGTGCTTAAATCACGCAAAAACAAAGAGCCCAGAGTTTTTCCGACTGACGTCGAGTCGGAAAGACTCTAAGGCATGATGCGGTTCTGACTTGTCGCATGATCCCTTGGGGAGGGCTGTGGAGAAGGCCTGCATAAACCACGGGACAGCCGCAGGGGCAACTTTATCCCTGCAATCGCTGCCCGCTGGCGGCGATTCAATGCGGGGCTTGTGGACAAGTGGACAAGGTCATCCACAGCCTGGGGATAGGGGGGACAGACGGTGCTTGACGCGAAATTGTCACGATTCGATCGGTGCTTTGATCTGTTCAGCCCGGCACAAATCAGGCAAGGCGCCGCGACCCGCGCTATCCACAGGCCAACTACCATAACCACCTTTAAAGATTCTATAATTTTTTTGAATTGGAAGAGTCCCGATGCCCGGCCTGTTGCTTGACACCCTGCGCGGCGCAAGTTGCGATCGCCGGCCGATCTGGCTGATGCGCCAGGCGGGGCGCTATCTGCCGGAATATCGGACATTGCGCGTTGAAAAAGGAGGGTTTCTTGCGTTGGTCTATGACGAATCCGCCGCCGCCGAGATCACCCTGCAACCGATCCGGCGCTTTGGCTTCGATGGCGCAATCCTGTTTTCCGACATTCTGATCGTACCCTACGCCATGGGGCAGGACCTGCGCTTTCTGGCAAGTGAGGGACCACAGCTCTCACCCCGGCTGATCGATGCCACCCTCGGCAGCCTGGAAGCGGTGCCCGAACGCCTCACACCGATCTACGCTACCGTAACCAGGGTGCGGGCCGCATTGGACCCCCAGCGCACGCTGCTGGGCTTTGCCGGCAGCCCATGGACCGTCGCCACCTATATGGTTGCCGGCGAGGGTAGCCGCGACCAGCATGAAGCGCGCGCCATGGCCTATCGCGATCCCCTGGCGTTTCAGGCGATCATCGATGCCATCACCGCCGTTACCGTGGAATATCTGGCGGGCCAGATCGCTGCCGGGGCCGAAGCGGTGCAATTGTTCGACAGCTGGGCCGGGACATTGGCACCAGCGGAATTCGCGCGCTGGGTCATTGCACCCAATGCGGCCATCGTTTCGGCGCTGAAAGCGCAGTTTCCCCATGTCCCGGTGATCGGCTTTCCCAAGGGCGCCGGCGAAAAATTGCCGGCCTACGCCCGCGAAACCGGGGTCGATGCCATCGCGCTGGATGAAACCATCGATCCGTCGTGGGCGGCCGGTGTCCTGCCGGCCGGCTTGGCGGTGCAGGGTAATCTCGATCCTTTGCTGCTGCTGGCCGGCGGCGCGGACTTGGAACGCCAGGCCCACGCCATCCTTGAAGCATTTGCCGACCGGCCGCATATCTTCAATCTTGGCCACGGCATCGGCCAGTTCACCCCGATCGAACATGTCGAGCAACTGCTGCGAATAGTGCGCAACTGGCGGAACTAGGCTATGATCATGATATGCTCTGGGCGTTCGCGATGACCTATCTGTGGCTGAAGGCCGGCCATATCGTCTTCGTCATTTTCTGGATGGCGGGGCTGTTCATGCTGCCCCGGTTTTTCGTCTATCATCAGGAATGCG
This sequence comes from uncultured Novosphingobium sp., assembly GCA_964245935.1. Lineage (GTDB taxonomy): Bacteria > Pseudomonadota > Alphaproteobacteria > Sphingomonadales > Sphingomonadaceae > Novosphingobium. The sequence goes on along the minus strand of CAXTOS010000003.1, from coordinate 17,440 downwards.
CTCCCAATTCTCCCGAAAACGCGGCATGGATCGATCGTGAGCGAAAACTGCTCAAAATCATCCTGTGGCCGGCCCTGGCGCTCGTCTGGGTGCTGGGCCTATCCCTCGCGATCACCATCGGCGCGTTCACCCAGCCGTGGTTTCATCTCAAGCTGGCAGCCGTGCTGGGGCTGACGTTTTATCAACTCTGGCTGGCCAGCTATGCCCAGGGACTGGCCCGTGGGGAGCGGCGGCTGACCGGTAAGAAATTGCGTCTGTTGAATGAAATACCCGGCGTGGCGGCTGCGGTGATTGTGGTGCTGGTGGTGGTTAAGCCCTTTTAATCTAACAGATGAGAGTGGGAAGTCCTGGGGTCATTGCCCCAGACCCCTTTACTGTCAGCATTGCGTGTTCATCGTGATATTTCGTGGCACCGCAGGTTGATGGCCGCGCACCGACAAATTAGAGTCTTTCCGACTTACGTCGAGTCGGTACCAGCCCGCTCCCCCGCCCGGCCGCCCATATTATACAATGACTTGGGTGGCCGGGCGGGGGAGCGGGCTGGCACCGTCTTAACCGGAAAGACTCTAATGGGAGGGCGAGGGCAATGGCCCTCGCACCTTCCCTCATTGCCGAACTTTCTCATTCTTCCCGAACGAAGCCTCGAACTGCTGCTCATCCGGCGGCACCAAATTTTTCGGCGCCTGCAAGTGATCAGTCTCGACCATTTTGATCACCGGTGCCGGCGCCGCGCCAGGGGCGATCACCCGCCAGATGATGCCGGCCGTGTCATCGCTGACCAGCAGCGACCCATCCTTGCCCCAGGTCACCCAGGTCGGCCGTCCGTGGGTGTTGCCATTGCCGGTCAGGAATCCGGTCAGCACCGGCACCGGCAGTCCGTGCGGGTTGCCGTGATCGTCGAAGCGCACGAACACCACGTCGTAGCCGGCCGGCGGCTTACGATTCCACGATCCGTGCCGGGCGATGAAGGCGCCGTCGCCGAATGCGGTGCCCAGCCGTTCGCCGCCGTGCGTGAAAACCAGCCCCAAAGCGGCCACATGCGGGCCCATCGCGTATTCCGGCTTGCGGGTATAATCGGTGAGGTATTCGGGCATCGGCAGATCGACCCGTGTGTCGATGATGTCTTTCCAGTAGACCCACGGCCAGCCGTAATGCGCGCCTACCGGCACATTGGTGAGATAATCGGGAACCAGGTCGGGGCCAAGCTGATCGCGCTCGTTGACGGTAGTCCACAGTTCGCCGCTCGCCGGATTCCACGCCAGCCCGTTGGGATTGCGCATGCCGGCGGCAAATTGCCGGGCTTGACCGCTGGCCAGGTCGATCTCGTAGATCGCCGCTCGACCGGCTTCGGCAGCCATGCCATGTGCCGCGATGTTCGAGGACGAGCCGATCGCCACGTAAAGCATCTTGCCGTCCGGGCTCAGCAGCAGGTTGCGCATCCAGTGATTCCCGGCGGCGGGCAGATCCATGATCTTGCGCGGCGCCCCCGTCAGGGCGCTGGCCCCCAGCTGGTATGGAAAGGCCAGCACGGCATTGTGATTGGCCACATACAGCGTGCCACCGCCCCAGGCCATGCCGGACGGCGAGCTTAGCCCATCGTCATGCCGCAGCACGAACCGCTGACTGGCCTGGCCCGCGCCGGTACTGTCGCGCAGCAATACGATACTGTTGGGCGATGGCTTGTCCGCGCCAACGAACCGCATCGCCAGCCGCTCGAAAAATCCCCTTACACCGCTGGAATGGGCGGTACTCGGTCCGGCCGTTTCGGCAACCAGCACGTCGCCATTCGGCAGGCTGAGCATGGTACGCGGATGGTCCAGCCCTTGCGCCCAGCGGTTGACCGTCAGGCCGGGCGCCGGCGTGGGTACCTGGCTCGCAGTCCAGCCCACGGTCCTGGCTAGCGCGAATGTCGGGACGGTCTCGGGCTGCGGATCGACCAGCCGCGGATTGGTCCCTTCGAACAGGGCAATCGGCTGTTCCGACGAATTACCATGAAAGAGCCAGGCGGCGACTCCGCCGATCAGGACGACGACGCCCAGGGCGATCAACAGCTTGCGTAAAATAGGTGACATCGGCCAGAGATAGGCAAGCCTGGCCCGCGCGGCAAGCGGGCATGGGTTGTCGAAGCGGCCGGGCGGAAGTTGCGTGAGGCTCTGCGCCGTGTTGGAGATTTTTCAGGTTATGGTAATAGGCTGAAATTTATAAGGTTTCCTGGGGCTGGAGGCCCCAGACCCCAATAATGTTATCGTTGCGTATCACTTGCACTGGCGCAAACCCGCCGCGCCGCGGGCTTTTTAGCCGCTTTGCGGCATGGCGCTGTCGCGGGGTGGCTCACGACGACCACATGACGGGGTGCACGAGGGGATTGCCCCTCGTACTTCTTCTCCTGCCAGTTCAAATTCCCCCGCCCGTCAGTCGCTGGCAGACCAGATCGAGTTGATCCAGCGTGCGATAGCGGATGGTCACCGAACCGGAGCGGGGGTCCGTATCGACCTGTATCTTGACCGAGAGGCCGAGAAATTCCTCGAGGTGGCGCTGCACAGCAACGATGTCGGTGACATCGCCCGACTGGTTTTCGCTGCGGGCGCGGCGTGGCGGTGCTGTTTCGCGCGACCGTTTCCGGACCAGTTGCTCAACCTCGCGCACCGACATCTGGCGGGCCACGGCGGCATCGGCCAGTGTCGTGGCATCGGCTGCACCGATCAGCGCCCGAGCATGGCCCATCGACAGCCGTCCTTGTTCGACCAGCGCGATGACCGGCTCGGGCAAGCTCAGCAAACGCTGGTGGTTGGCGATATGGCTTCGCGATTTGTCGACCATGCGCGCGATTTCGGCTTGCGACATCCCCTCGCCCTCGGCCAGCCGATGATAGGCCCGCGCCTCTTCAATGGCGTTGAGGTCTTCGCGCTGCAGGTTTTCGATCAGGGCCAGGGCCATGACCTCGCGTTCGCTCAGGTTGCGGATGATCGCCGGAATTTCATGGATTTGGGCACGCTGCGCAGCCCGCCAGCGCCGTTCTCCGGCGACCAGCTGATAACGCCCGGCCGTTCCCGGAAGCGGCCGGACGATCACCGGCTGGATCAACCCGCGCGCCGCGATCGAGGCAGCCAGTTCATCCAGCGCAGCGTCATCGAAATGGCGACGCGGCTGGTCGGGATGCGGTTCGATGTCGGCCACCGCCAATACCGTCAGCCCGGTTGCACTGGACGCATGCGATCCTGACGCATCCTTGTCCGGCACCGGCACCGATTTGCTCAACGATTCCTCGCGGCGGCTTTCCCCGAGCAACGCTTCCAACCCCCGTCCGAGCCCGTGGACCTTGCGCCGGACGGGCGGAGCCGGGGAAAGCCGGATCACCGGATCGTCAGTCATGCGGCCTTCCTTTTCTGCGGCAAGCGGGCGATCAATTCGCTGGCCAGCGCAATATAAGCGCGGCTGCCCGAACAATTGTGATCGTAGATCAGCGCCGGCAAGCCATGGCTGGGCGCTTCGGACAAGCGCACATTGCGCGGAATCTCCGTCGCAAATACCAGATCGCCAAGACAGGACCGGACATCCTGAGAGACAAGCTCGGTCAGCCGGTTGCGGCGATCATACATGGTCAGCGCAATCCCGATGATGCCCAGATCGGGATTGAATCGCTCCTGCACGCGCTCGACCGTCTTGAGCAATTGGGTCAGCCCCTCAAGCGCAAAAAATTCACATTGGAGGGGCACCAGCAAGGTGTCGGCGGCGGTGAGCGCGTTCAATGTCAGTAGCCCGAGCGATGGCGGGCAATCGATGATGCAGAAGTCGTAGCGCGGTCCGGGCGGCGGCGGGTTCAGCGCCTGCCGCAGCCGATCGGTGCGTTGATCCATCGCCACCAACTCGACTTCGGCGCCCGACAAATCCTCGGTGGCGGGGACGATATCGAGATTGGCGATACGTGTCGGCTGGGTGCATTCGGCGAGTGGAACCTGATCGATCAGCAGATCGTAAGCCGATCTGTGTCGGTCCGCCGCAGCGACGCCGATGCCCGTGGAGGCATTGCCCTGTGGATCAAGATCCATGAGCAAGGTGTGCAAGCCCGTGGCCGCAAGCGCGGTGGCCAGATTGATCGCGGTCGTGGTTTTCCCCACCCCGCCTTTCTGATTGGCAATCGCTATGCGGATCATCTGCTATGTCCCGTTTTGCCGTTCAGCCGCCCGACGATGAGCCCGGCCTCTCGATCGGTGAGCGATTGTTCCACGTGGAACATGTGTTGCCAACCTGTCAGCGTTTGCAGTTCATGCGCCGCCGACCGACCCTTCGGCAACAGCCACAAGGTCTCGGGGTCAGAAAAACGTGCGGATAGTTTTAGCAAGCGATCGAGCGGAGCAAACGCGCGGGCTGAAATCACTGAGAATTTTTGCGTATCAACCAGTTCGATACGCGATTCGATTACCCGAGCACAGGGCAGAGCCAAAGTGGCACAAACCCGTTTCAACCACGCGGCGCGCTTTGGGCGCGACTCGACCATGGCTATTTCGGTTTCTGGTCGCAGGATGGAAATGACCAATCCGGGAAATCCGGCGCCAGTTCCCAGGTCGAGCCATGATGCCCCTGTTCCACGTGGAACATGCATCAGTAATTGGGCGCTATCGACGACGTGGCGCTGCCAGACATGTTTGAGGCTCGTTTCGGAAACAAGATTTTGTTGCGCGTTTTCGGCGACCAGCAAAGCAACCAACTGCTCCAGCTTGAATTCAGCGACGTCATCATATTCGGGGAAGGTTCTGAGCCATATTCGCGCCGACCGCTCATCATCGATCATGCGGCCAATCGCCGGGCATGAACGAGCAGGGCCGCCAAAGCTGCCGGCGTAATACCCGGCACCCGCCCCGCCGCTGCCAACGTAGCCGGTTGCGCACGCGACAACCGCTCGACCATCTCGCGCGACAAGCCGGGGATATCCGCAAAGACAAAGCTGTCGCCCAGCGCCAATCCCTCACTCGCCCGCAACTCGCGAAGCTCGCTTTGCTGCCGCAGAAGATACGGTGCGTAGGCGGCATCCTCGGTTACCTCGTCGGCAAGATCGCGATCATCCGGTTCATCGATCAGCCATGGCCGCAGCACATCCACATCGATGCCGTCGAAGCGCAGCCAATCGCGCAATGGCATCCGCCCGGCATCCGGTTTGACGGGCAGGCGCGCAGCCACCAGTTCGGCCGCGCCGACCTGGCGATCCAGCTGCGCTTCCAGACCGGCCTTCGCTTCGGCCCGGCGCTCAAACCACTGGCGCCGTGCCGCACTGACACAACCCGCCGAAATCGCCAACGGGGTCAGCCGGGTTGCGGCATTGTTGGAGCGCAGCCGCAGCCGGAATTCGGCCCGCGCGGTCAACATGCGATAGGGTTCACTGACGCCTTGCAGGGTCAGATCGTCGATCATTACCGCCATGTAGGAATTGGCCCGGTCGAGCGGCGCGGGGGTTATGCCCAGCACGGTTGCGGTCGCTTGCATACCTGCCACCAGGCCTTGCGCCGCCGCTTCTTCATAGCCCGTCGTGCCATTGATCTGCCCTGCGCAATAAAGGCCAGGGATGGCGCGCAGTTCCAGCGTGGACCGCAACGCCCGTGGATCGATATGATCATATTCGACCGCATATCCAGCAACCACGATATCGACCTGCTCAAGACCGGTCATCGTTCGCAGCATCGTTAACTGCACATCGGCCGGCAGGCTGGTGCTGACCCCATTGGGATAAATCAGATGGCTGTCCAGACCCTCGGGTTCAAGAAATATCTGATGTCCGTCACGATCAGCGAAGCGGTGAATCTTGTCTTCGATCGATGGGCAATAACGCGGGCCCTGCCCGCCGATCGCGCCGCTGAACAAGGGCGATCGGTGGAGATTCGCTCGGATCACGTCATGGCTCAGCGGGTTGCTTCGCGTGATTGCACAGAACAATTGCGGATTCACGCGCCGCTGATTCATCGCTGCCATGCACCACGGTTCGGCATCGCTGGCCTGTTCGGCAAGGCGTGACCAATCGATGCTGCGGCCATCGAGTCGCGGCGGGGTGCCCGTCTTGAGCCGCGCCATCGGCAGCGCCGCTTCACGCAATTGCCCCGCCAGACGATGCGCGGCCGCCTCGCCGATCCGCCCGCCCACCATGCGTTCCTCGCCGCGAAACAGCGTGCCACCCAGAAAAGTGCCCGTGCACAGCACCACGGCGCTTGCTTCGATGACCATGCCATCCGCAAGAACCACGCCGCTGGCCCGACCGGCGGTTAGTTGGAGTCTGGCGACTTCACCCTCAACCAGCGTGAGATCGCCCTGCTGGCGGAGCAAGCGCTGCACCTCTGCCTTGAACAATCTGCGATCTGCCTGAACTCGCGGACCCTGCACCGCGCTGCCTTTCGAACGATTGAGCATCCGGTAGTGTATCGCAGCGGCATCGGCGGCCCGGGCAATGATTCCGTCGAATGCATCGACCTCGCGAACCAGATGACCCTTGCCCAATCCACCGATCGCCGGATTGCAGCTCATGGCGCCAATTGCCGAGAGATCGAAACTGACCAGCGCTACCCGTGCCCCCATCCGGGCAGCGACCGCCGCAGCCTCCACGCCCGCATGGCCTCCACCAATAACGATGATGTCGAAACTGCCCATGATTTGCGGTAGCCCAGGTCGCGATTTAGGTCAAAGGTCGCGCATGAACCTGACCGTCCGGTTGTTCCACGTGGAACATCATTTGCCGATGCAGAACCGACCAAACAGAGTGTCAAGCATATCCTCTGTCGCGGTGCGGCCCAATAGCGCATCGAAGCTTAGCCGTGCGCGCCGCAATTCTTCTGCCGCCAGCAACGGATCGCGGCAGGCGCAAGCTTCCGACAAAGCCTCTGCTGCTTGCGACAAAAGACCATGTTGCCTGGCGTTAAGTGCAACAGCGCCAGGCTTCGGCAAGCCGTTTGCCGCAGTCACGACCAGATCGGCACGCAATCCAGCCATTCCCGCCCCACTGACCGCCGATACCCGGTGGCGCGCATGGTCCTTACGCAACTGGCTGGCCCGATCCAATTGAGCATCGATCTCCCAGCTGCCGGTCGGCCCGTCGGATTCCGGCCCGAGCCAGAGCACCAGATCGGCGCCCGCTACCGCATCACGGGCGCGCGCCATGCCGATCGCCTCGATCGCATCGCCGGTGTCGTCCCGCAGCCCGGCCGTATCGGCAAAAACAAACGGTATGCCGTCCAACGCCACCGGGCGCGTCAGCACATCGCGCGTCGTGCCCGCGATCGGCGCGGTGATCGCTGCTTCATCTTCCACCAGGGCATTGAACAGCGTGCTCTTGCCGGCGTTAGGCGGCCCGGCGATCACCACCCGAAAACCTTCGCGCAATTTCTCGGCGCGCGGCCGATCGAGCCAATCGGACAACCCGGTTCGCAATGCGGAAAGCTCCTCGGCAAAATGCAGGGGCAGGATTGCCATGTCATCCTCGTCGGCGAAATCCAGCATCGCCTCGATCTGCGCCGAGGCGGCCAGCAACCGCAACCGCCAACCATTGACGAGTTCGGAAAAACCACCGCCCGCCATCGCCATCGCCGCGCGGCGTTGCAACTCTGTCTCGGCCGTCAGCAAATCGGCAAGCCCCTCCGCCTCGGCCAGGTCGATCCGGCCATTGCTGAACGCACGGCGCGTGAATTCCCCGGCGCCGGCTGCACGCAACCCCGGCATCCGGGCCAACGTCGCCAGCACCGCCGCGACGACCGCCCGCCCGCCATGGCAATGCAACTCCACCACATCTTCGCCAGTCACGGTACCCGGCCCCGGTAACCACAGCACCATCGCCTGGTCGAGGACAGCGCCGTCGCTGCCGCGCAGGCTGGCCAATCCGGCGCGCCGCGGAGCAGGCAGCCGCCCGACCAGGCTGTACAGCGCGTGGGCCGCTGCCGCGCCACTCACCCGAATCACCGCAATTCCCGAAGGAGGTGCTCCGCTCGACAAGGCAAAAATTGTTTCCGTCATGCACCTGCGGCATGATGGCAAGCGCGGATTGATGCTACTTCTTTGTGCCGAACCCGGCACCGCTTTCCATGAATTGCTGAAACATTTTCAGACCCATCTGCCCCATCGGTGCCAGTTGCTTGGCATATTCCTGCAATTGCTCGACCCCCCCGGCGCCTTGCATGGCCTTTGAAATGCCCTCCATATAGGCCTCGTTGGCTTTGGTGACATCCGGCAAGCCCAGAAACGCCCTGGCTTCCTCCGGCGAACACTCGACCTCGACATGGACCTTCATCTGCGAACTCCTGCTATATATAAGCAAAGCTGACACACGGGCTTGGCAAAGTCCACCAACCGCGCTTACCGCCCGTAAATGCCAGCCCCAGGAGAAATGACCATGGCCACCAACACCAGCATCCCCACACTCGACCAAGCCGGCGCCATTCCCGCCTATGTCGCAAAGCCAACCGGGTCGCCGCAAGGTGCGATTATCGTCATCCAGGAAATCTTCGGCGTCAATCCCGGCATCGTCCAGAAAGCCGATGACTGGGCCGGGCTCGGCTATCTGGCCGTGGCCCCGGATGTGTTCTGGCGCCAGCAACCCGGCGTGGAATTGAACCCGGATGTCGCGGAGGAATTGCAGCAGGGCGTCGCGCTGGTGATGAAGCATGATTTTTTCGCGGGCATCCAGGATATGGAAGCGGTGATCCACTGGATTCGCCGTAATCAGGGCATCGCCAAAGTTGGTATCGTCGGTTTCTGCTTGGGCGGCAAAATCGCCTATATGACTGCCGCCCGAACCGATATCGACGCCTCCGTCGGGTACTACGGCGCGGGCATCGACGAGATGCTGAACGAGGCAGGGGCCATCGCCAAGCCGCTTCTGCTGCATATCCCTGTGGCCGATCACTTCGTCCCCGCTGCGGCGCAAGCGGCGATGCACAAGGCGTTGGACGGCAATCCGCATGTGACGCTGCAGGACTACGAGGGCCTGGACCACGGGTTTGCCGACACCTTCGGCGCACGGCGCAACGCGGCAGGCGCGGAGTTGGCGGATGCGCGGACGAAGGCGTTTTTTGAGGCTAATTTGCGGTGAAAAAGAATGCGAGGGCTACCGGCCCTCGCGTTCCCGTTGTGCAATTCCCAAATATCCGCAAAGCCGATTGACGGGGTCCGGAGCCATGGCCCCAGAGTCTCGCACTACTGATTCATAGTTGCAAAGAAATCTTCATTCGACTTCGAATCCTTTATCTTGTCGAGCAGGAACTCCATCGCATCGATTGTCCCCATCTGCATCAGGATACGACGCAGCACCCACATTTTCGACAACTGGTCCTTGGGTACCAGCAGTTCTTCCTTGCGCGTGCCCGACTTGCCGACATCGAGCGCGGGGAAGATGCGCTTGTCGGAGACCTTGCGATCCAGGATGATTTCCGAGTTGCCGGTGCCTTTGAATTCCTCGAAGATCACTTCATCCATGCGGCTGCCGGTATCGATCAGGGCGGTGGCGATGATCGACAGTGAGCCGCCTTCCTCTATATTGCGCGCAGCGCCGAAGAAGCGCTTGGGGCGTTGCAGGGCGTTGGCGTCGACACCGCCGGTCAGCACTTTGCCGGAACTTGGCACGACGGTGTTGTAGGCGCGGCCGAGACGGGTGATCGAATCGAGCAGGATGACCACGTCGCGCTTGTGTTCGACCAGGCGCTTGGCTTTTTCGATCACCATTTCGGCAACCTGGACGTGGCGCTGGGCGGGCTCGTCGAAGGTCGAGGAAATAACCTCGCCCTTCACCGAACGCTGCATATCGGTCACTTCCTCGGGCCGCTCATCGACCAGCAGCACGATCAGGAACACTTCGGGGTGGTTGTCGGTGATGGCCTTGGCGATATTCTGCAGCAGCACGGTCTTGCCGGTACGCGGCGGCGCCACGATCAGCGCGCGCTGGCCCTTGCCTTGCGGACTGATCAGATCGATTACCCGCGCCGACTTGTCCTTGACCGTGGGATCGAGCGAATCGAGCCGCAAGCGTTCATCGGGATACAGCGGCGTCAGATTGTCGAAGTTGACCCGGTGACGCACCGCTTCGGGATCGTCGAAATTCACGCTGATCAGCTTGGTGATCGCAAAATAGCGCTCCCCGTCCTTGGGTGCGCGGACATGACCCTCCACGGTATCACCCGTACGCAGGCCCCATTTGCGAACCTGATTCGGCGATACGTAAATATCATCCGGCCCGGCGAGATAATTCGCCTCGGGACTGCGCAGGAATCCAAAACCGTCGGTCAGCACCTCGATCGTGCCGATGCCCAGGATATCCTCGCCATCCTCCGCCATTTCCTTGAGAATGGCGAACATCAAATCCTGCCGCCGCATGGTGGAGGCGCTCTCGACGCCCAGTTCTTCAGCCATCTCAACCAGTTCGGCCGAAGTCTTTTTCTTCAAATCTTTCAGATGCATAGCGATAATTCCGGATAGTTTACAGTGTGGCCGGCAGGTCTAGGGGCTTGGAGAAAGCGGACCTGGCTGCGGGTAAAGCCACACAGCGGATGCCAGTTGCCGGTGGCCTTAGGCTGGTTGTAGGGTCTCGTCAATTATCGACGGTGCAAGGTTCGGGGTGCGACAACCATTGGCCCTCACACATCTGTTCAGCGGCGGGTGTGATGCAGGCACGCCGGGCTCCTCCTCTGCCTAAATCTGCAAATCCTTGCCTGCCCGGCCGGCCAGTTCGACGACATAGTGCCACGCCACCCGCCCCGAACGGGCGCCACGACGCCGGGACCATTCCAGTGCATCCGCGCTCTGCCATTCCAGCCCATATTGCTCCGCATAACCCATTATAATATCGAGATAATCGTCCTGGCTGCAATTGTGAAAACCGATCGACAATCCGAAGCGGTCGGCCAGCGCCAGCTTGTCGTCGATCGCATCGCGCGGATTGATGGGATCGTCCTGCTCTTCGGCATGACGCGCGACGATGGCGCGGCGGTTCGCGGTGACCGCGAGCCGGACGTTGGCGGGGCGGGCTTCCACGCCGCCTTCCAGCCACGAACGCAAGGCGCGCGACCCGGTGCCATCGCCATCTTCAAACCCCAGATCGTCGATGAATACCAGGAATTGGCGGTCGACCGTATGCAATTGCCCAAACAGCGCGGGCAGGCCCGTCAGCGCGTCGGGGGCGACCTGGACCAGCGCGATCGAACCCGGAGCCATTGCCTGCTCCGCCGCCACGCTCGCGCGCAGCAGCGCGGACTTGCCCATACCGCGCGATCCCCACAACAGCATGTCGTGCGCGGCATGGCCGGCAGCGAGGCGGCCGACATTGGTCGTGACCATCGCCTTTTGTCCGTCGATGCCGCGCAGCAGCGCCAACGCCGGCGCTTGCAGCCGAGCCACCGCGCGGGGCGTCGTCCGGTCCCACACATAGGCCGGTGCGTCGTGCCAATCGATCATCGGGACAAGCGGCGGCGCAATGCGTTCCAGCGCCTCGGCAATGCGGGCCAGCGGGTGGTTTCGACAGGTCACGGGCCGATGCCTTCCGGAAAAAAAGCCGCTTTTCCTTGGCAAGCGGCAAGTCGGCCTATAGCGGCAGCGCATGTCCCACAACAAGCAGCCTCGCATTCTGGCCGCCACGCCGTTGGCGCTCCGCGAGGCAGCGATCGTGTTGCGGACCGGCGGGCTGGTCGCGGTGCCGACTGAAACGGTCTATGGTCTGGCGGCGCGCGCGGATAGCGACGCAGCGGTGGCGGCGATCTACCGCGCCAAGGGGCGGCCGGATTTCAATCCGCTGATCGTGCATGTACCCGGTTTGGCGGCGGCGCGACAATTGGCTCATTTCGATGACCGAGCCTGTGCCCTGGCCGAACGGTTCTGGCCGGGGCCGCTGACCCTGGTGCTGCCGCGCCGGGCGGGTGCCGCTCTGGCAGCGGCGGTTACGGCGGGATTGCCGACGGTGGCGCTGCGCTGCCCGGCGCATGTGGTCCTGCGGGAATTGCTGGCCCAGACCGGGCTGGCTCTGGCGGCGCCTTCGGCCAATCGGAGCGGCGCGGTCAGCCCGACGACCGCCGAGCATGTCGTTGCATCGCTGGGGGGAAATATTGATTTGATCCTTGATGGCGGCGCTAGCGAAGCCGGGCTTGAATCGACGATCGTAGCCCTGCGCACGGATGGGCGATGGCAATTGCTGCGGCCCGGCCCGATCTGTGGCGCGGATATTGCCGCAATCCTGGGCGCCGAGGATGCGGGAACTGCCGGTGGGGGACTGTTGATCGAGGCGCCGGGCCAGCTGGCCAGCCACTACGCCCCCGGCAAGCCGCTGCGCCTGAACGCGGTCACTGCCGGGCGCCAAGAATTTCATATCGGGTTCGGCGCGGTGGCGGGGGATATCAGCCTGTCGCGATCCGGCGACCTGGTAGAAGCGGCTGTGCGCCTTTATGCCTGCCTGCACGCCGGGGCAGCAGCGTCGCAGCCCCGCATCGCCGTGGCACCGGTACCGGGTGACGGCATCGGCGAGGCGATCAACGATCGGTTGTCGCGCGCGGCGGCCTGACTCAATGCGGGCGGCGAACAGCACAGACGAAAAAGCCGCCCCAAATGGAACGGCTTTTCGTCTGGTCCGCAAAATCACATTATCGATCAGGCCGGCGCAGAAACAGCCACCTCGTAGTATTTCGGCGCATGTTCGTTCAGGATTTCGAGGATCTTGCGCAGTGCCGCAGGTTCGTCGGTTTTTTCCATGGCGGCCAATTCCCGCGCGAGACGCGACGAGGCAGCTTCGAAAATCTGCCGTTCGGAATAGCTTTGCTCGGGCTGATCGTCGGCCCGGAACAGGTCGCGCGTCACTTCGGCGATCGACACGAGGTCGCCCGAATTGATTTTCGCTTCGTATTCCTGGGCGCGGCGCGACCACATGGTGCGCTTGACCTTGGGTTTGCCTTTCAGCGTGTCCAGCGCCTCTCGCAGGGTCTTGTCCGAGGACAATTTGCGCATGCCGATCGCCTCGACCTTGTTGACGGGCACCCGCAGGGTCATGCGTTCCTTTTCGAAACGCAGCACATAGAGTTCCAGTTGCATGCCGGCGATTTCCTGCTCTTGCAGTTCAATTACCCGGCCAACCCCATGCTTGGGGTAAACGACATAATCTCCAACGTCGAAGGCATGAGCCTTTACGGTCATTTATCGTCCTTTCACTTGACCCGAATGGGTGCGAAACAGCGCCGGACGCATGATTTGGAGGGACATTGCGCAATTTTGGACGAGCTGATTGATGCGCGCCTAGCCATGCGTCGTGATCCGGCCTTTCATGCGTGGAAACAAATCCGCTCTCAATCGTTAATCGATCAAGCCGGAAGTTTCGGCGACTGCGCGGTCATATAGCATTACTGTAACAAAATTGCCAGAGGCGAGAATCGTTGAACACCAACGATTTTTCCTGAAATCGGCGATTATGTCGGGTTCAATCGTGGCGCCAGGACCACCCGGATCTGCACCGACACTGCCCGCGCATCATGGTGACCCGGTGGTTGAAATCAATCACCCTCGCCCGGCTTGTCCGAAAAGAGCTTGTCGTACTTGTCATCCATGCCCTTGAAATCGTCGGCGTCGGCGGGGGATTCCTTTTTGGCGGTGATATTGGGCCACTCGGCGGAAAATTTGGTATTCAGTTCCAGCCACTGCTCCAGCCCGCTTTCCGTATCGGGCAGGATCGCTTCAGCCGGGCATTCCGGCTCGCACACGCCGCAATCGATGCATTCGCTGGGATTGATGACCAGCATGTTTTCCCCCTCGTAAAAGCAATCGACCGGGCACACCTCGACGCAATCCATATATTTGCAGCGAATACAGGCGTCAGTGACGACATAGGTCATGGCTGCAGATCCTCTTTATTGGCAGCTTCGGTATGGCGTGCTGCTATGGGATAAGCGTGCGTTTCGTCAAGCACGCGATAACAGGCCGCAGCTTCGTCCGCAGGGCCGCGCCGGATGGGCAGGGCCACGATCTCGATCACCCGGACCCGCGTGCCCAGCGGCAGTACCAGGCAGTCGCCCAAAGCCACGCCCTGCGCGCACCGGGTGACCCTGGCGCCATTCAGGCGCAGATGCCCTTGTTCGACGACATCCTGCGCCAGGCTGCGGCTTTTGGCAAAGCGCAGGAAAAAGAGCAATTTGTCGATGCGCAGCGCGGTCATTCCGGATCGGCTGGGCGCATTCAGGCCACCAACCGCGCCAGCGCCGCAAAAGCGCCGCCATCTGGCGGAGGAGAGCTGGGCGCGCTGTCACGGCGCGCGGGCTGCCAGCGCCAGAGCAGCAGGCCAGGGGGGCCAAATGCGCCCTGCGCCAGCGCGCGCGGCATGATCGGGCGAAACCCGGCCAGGCGCAGCAGGGCCGCATAGCTGGCCGTAGCCAGTCCCAGCGCCAGCGCCGGTGCGGGGTCGAGCATGAACGGTCGCCGGCCCGCGGCCACCCGGCGGGCATGCGCATCGCGCAACAGCACCTCGGCCCGGTCGATCCGCAGCAACTGGGCGCCGAGCGGGCGATAGCCGGCAGGCCCGAGCGGGCGATAGCCGGCAGAAACGTCTGGTGATGCCCCACCACGCGGCAGCACCGGGGCCATCGGATCCGCAACCGGCGGGGGGGATTGACCGGCAACCACTGCCAGCTGCCGCCACAGGCGCAACGGGCCCGCGCGCAGCAGCGCCGGGTGAAACAGGTCCAGCGCGCCGATGCGCAGGCCCAGCCGGCGCAGCCCGTCACGCTGGCGCTGATCGAGGCGGTCCAAACCCGAATCGACGCGCGCCAGCAGCCCGCCCGCTTCGACCAGGCGGATCAGCAGCGCACGCAGTTCCGGCCCGGCGCCGGGCGCGGAGCTGGCAGCGGCAATCCGGCCGAGCGGCGCCAGTGGTCGCAATTGTTGCTCCAGCCAGTCCGCCAGAGCCAGCTGCAATTCGTCCCGAATGCCGGCGGGCAGCAGCCCGAGCGTGGCGGCCGGGGTGATGTGCGGTGCGGTCAGGGCGCGGCTGCGGGTCAGCCGGGCCAGTTCCTCGCCGTGCCAGCGGATCGCGCCATTGCTCAGCACCAGCCCCACCGCGCCGACACCGATCGACGCAATTACCTCGCGCGCCCGGCCGGCCAGCAGTGCCGGCAAATGGCGCTCGGCGGCGGCCAGCAACAGCTTGCGGTCGGCATGGCGCGCCTGTCCGTCGACGATGAAGCGAAATCCGGTCAACTCGCCGATCGATTCGCCATCGACCAGCACTGCATTACCCTCCAGCCGTACCGGCAGCATCGCGGCATCAGGCCCCAGCTTGCGCATCAGCACGGTGGTGCGGCGATTGACGAACCGCTCGGTCAGCCGCGCGTGCAAGGCATCCGACAGCCGCGCCTCGACCGCGCGGGCACGCGCCGCCATTTCCTCATGCGCCAGCACCCAGTCGGGCCGCTGGCTGATGTAGGACCAGCTGCGGATCGCGGCGATGCGCCCCTGCAACGCGTCGATATCGCCCGACACCATGTCGAGCTGGGCAATGGCGCGCGGCGCATGGTCGGATGCCAGCGGGCCGTGGCGCAATTCCTGCCACAGCCGCGCCACGAACCGCGCATGCGTTTCGGCGCCATGCTGGCGAAAATCAGGCAGCGAACAGGCCTGCCAGAAACGACGCAGCTGCGCGGGCGAACGCAACCCCCCCGCGATCTCGGTATCGTCTCCCAGCCGCTTCAGCACCGCCAGGTCGATCGCTTCGGGCGCCGGTACCAGCCCCGGCGAACCGGGCGCAGCCTCCAGATCGCCGATCAGCGTGTCGAGATCGTCGAACCGCGGCTCGGCATTGCGCCAGTACAGCGCGGTCAGCGGCGCAAAGCGGTTCTCCTCGATCGCATAGATCTCCTGATTGGAGAACTCGGCGTCATGTCCGCCGCTTCCAGCCAGGGTACCAAACGTACCGTCCCGCTGATGCCGCCCCGCGCGCCCGGCAATCTGCGCCATCTCCGCAGTCGTCAACCGCCGCTGCCGCTGCCCGTCGAACTTGCTGAGCCCGGCAAAGGCGACGTGATCGATGTCCAGATTCAGCCCCATGCCGATCGCATCGGTCGCCACCAGATAATCGACCTCGCCGGACTGATACAGCGCCACCTGCGCATTGCGAGTCTGAGGCGACAACGCCCCCATCACCACCGCCGCCCCGCCCCGAAACCGCCGCAGCAATTCGGCCACGGCATAAACCTGCGCCGCGGAAAAGGCGACGATCACACTGCGCGGCGCAATCCGCGAGAGCTTGCACGCGCCGACATGGCTCAATGTGGAAAAGCGCGGCCGGCTGACGATCTCCGCTTCGGGAACCAGCTGGCGCACCATCGGCCCCAGCGTCGCCGCGCCCAGGATCATCGTCTCCTCCCGCCCGCGCAAATGCAGCAGCCGGTCGGTGAAGATATGCCCGCGATCACGGTCTCCGCTCAACTGCGCCTCGTCCAAGGCGACGAAGGCGAGGTCGTCAAACACCGGCATCGCCTCGGTCGTACACAACCGCCAACGCGCGTCTTTCGGCTCGATCCGCTCCTCCCCAGTAATTAGCGCGACGCGATTGGCCCCCTTGATCGCACAAACCCGATCATAAACCTCGCGCGCCAGCAACCGCAGCGGAAACCCGATCGCCCCACTGGAATGCGCGCACAACCGCTCGATCGCGAGGTGAGTCTTGCCGGTGTTGGTCGGCCCCAGCACCGCCTTGATCCGGCTGTCTAACGTATTGCGCGGGCGGGGTGGCAAAGATGGCGGCATTGCAAAGGGCAATCTGGCATCGGCCATGGCCGGCTGCAAGGGCAGGGCGCAGGGCTATCAAACATTCAAGAGGGAAGATTTAAGATAAAGGCCTTGGGGCCATTGCCCCAAACCCCATTCCGTCCCCGTTTCGTGCTGATCGGCCTTGGCACTGCCTCGCAGCGCTGCTGGCAGCAAAACGAGCCATAAAATGCGCGCTGAGAGAGGCCGAAATGAGTTATTAGAAGCCTGTGCCCGCAACCCACAGAACGGCAGAGATCGGTGGGGTGATTCACAGCTATTGGAATAGATTTGGCGATTTAACGCAGCTGACGCAATGATATCAGGGATCCAGTTATAAAAATATTTTTCGGGGTTTCGGATTACGCAGGGGGCCATAATAAGCTAAGCAATTGGTTTGTTCATGCCAGCATGCCGCCCACGAAATCCACTTGCTTTTTGCAGTGATCTAAGCTAGTTATCCTTATGTTACGGTTCAGTGATGACTTCAATTTGGGCAAGTCTCAAGGCGAGCTCGATTTCGTAGACATAAGGCTTGACATAGACAATCGCCTCTACATCTGCCCCTATGCTATTCAAATCCGGGAAGATGAATGGTCAGACGCTTGCGGCGACCACATTCGTTCATATTTCAATGGATATTGGATCAACTAGGTTTCGTGGACAAAGGGTATCCAGAGCAATGCTGATGCGAGACTGACGA
>CAXTOS010000002.1:0-77656 GCA_964245935.1 uncultured Novosphingobium sp. | reverse complement strand
CCGTAGATCACGCTGGCCGGACCACGCACGATTTCGATGCGGTCGGCTGCCCCGATCGGGGTCGCGTAGTTGCCGGGGTTGTCCAGACGGAGCATGCCACGAAAGTAGACGTCACTGGGTGCGCCGCGAATGTCGAGTGCACCCCCGGTGCCGAAGAACGAGCTGGTGAACGTGCCCGGCGTCTGGGAAACCAGATCGTAGATCTGGGTGATGCCAAAGCGGTCCATCTGCTCCTTGCTGATCGTCGAAGCCGAGCGCGGCGTATCGACCAGCGTCTTGTCGAAGCCGAAAATCGATCCCACTTCCTTGACTGGCAAGGCGTTCAGCGAGCCGGTGACGACGATCTCGCTGCTGGTGGTCGGGTCGGGCGCTGGTGGTGCATCGGCCAGTGCCGGGCTGGTCAGCGCGGTACAGGTCAATAGCACCGATGCGATCGCGGTGGTGCGGGCGGCCGGCATTGTTGAGCCGATTACGCGGAAGACAGTCATGGATTCATACCCCATTGAAACAGCGAAAATAAATTTCCGCACAAAAATCGTCGAACCTTTCAAACTTCCCCGGATTCCCGATTTTTTGTTATGACTACGAAGGTGCCGAGCGTTATTCGGACTTGTCAGTTTCTGCTCCCTGACATCTTGCTATTCTCGAACAGCAGGAACTGTTGTTCGAGGGCAAGCTGGGCCGTTGCCTTCTCGCTACCCGCAATAAATCGCCGGCAATCGGCGTCTGCCAGGGATCGTGCACAGGGACCGGTAGCGGCCCCCGGATGATGCGCCGTCCACAAGCTGCCGCCGGGCATGAACGAATATTCCAGGCTGGCCCGCGCCGCCGCCTTCAGGTCGGCGTAGCGCAACCCCTGTTCGCGCACCGCCCGGACATATTCGTTGGTCATGTCGCTGCGCAGCACGCCCTGATCGTCGCTGGAAATCACGAACGGCACGCGGAACTTGCGGTATAGCTGCAACGGATGATCGGCGCCTTTCACGCCCAGAATCACGTCATTGCTCGACAAGTTGATTTCCACCGCAATGCCGTCGCGGGCCATCCGCGCCATGGTTTGGGCGGCATCGTCTTCATCGGCGATGTCGGTGCCGTGGCCGATGCGTTGTGCGCCGCCCACCGCGATGGCCTTGGCGATGTGGTCGCGCAGGTCGTATGGCGGCACCAGCCCGAGCGCCAGTTCGCCGGCGTGCAGGCTGCGATGGACGCCGGGATACTTGCCCTCCAGAAAGCGGAACATCGCCATATGCAAATCGTAATCGCGCAGCGGCACCGCCCAGTCCTCGGGCTGGACGATGTTGACGGCCACAAAGCGCGGGTCCGCCTGCACCAGCGCAAAGCCCAGCATCAACTGCCGGAACACCGCCGCCGGCGACAGCGCGCGCAAGGCATAGGCAATGTAATGCACGCCGACCGCGCAGGCCGGCTCGGGATGCGCCCCGGCACAATCGAGTTGGCGCGCCGCCATGGCCTCATCGGTGGCGATCTCGGCCATGCTGTGCGCCACGACCGCGCCGATTCCAGGCAATTCCTGCGCATAGCGTGCCGCCAGTCCGGCCTCGTCGAGCGGCACATCCGGGGTGGCGATCGCATATTCGACCAGCGGGCCCGGATCGTAATCCAGTTCCAGATAGCTCAACCGGTCACGCGCGGCGGCCCTGCGCGACAACACCAGGGAATCGGCGGTATGGCCGCGACCGGCGGGACCGAATCTTTCGAAAGTGGCGAAAAACTGGTCATGCCCCGATATTGCGTCGCGCCCCACGCCCGCCTGCCAGCCGCGCGTCGAGAACGCGTCGACCAGTGCGGCATAGGCCGGCGGCTGATGCTCGATGATGTCCCGGATCGAATGACTCGCCGGACACGGCGGCGGGACCAGCCGCGCGGCATCGGCGCAAAAACCGTCCGCAGCGGCCCAGCGCAGCAAATCCTCGGCATAGATGTTGCCGCCCAGATGATTATGCAGATCGCCGCCCTTGGGCATCTGGCGCAGGAACAGCCGTAATGCCGTCGGGCTTTGCGCCGCATCGTCGAACAGGGCGGCCACCGCCGCCTCGCGGGCAGCGGCGGGCAGTTCGTCGGCGCGGGCAACCTGGCCCCCCGGCAGCCCCGCCATGGCGACCAGACAGGCCAGCCCGAACAGGCACGGAGCGGTCGATGCCAAAACGCCGGGATGCGGACGCTTCACGTCTGCAACATGCTCAAGTATGCAGTGCCGGAATTGACCAGACCTTGGCAAATCAGCGCGGCATATCCCTGTTTCACGAATTACCCCCCGGTAAACAACCCGAACGGTAACTTAGGGCTTGACCCTGCGTGAGCAAACGCAATGAATTTGACGCTGCGTTGCAAAAAAGAGAGTGGCCCGTGCCGATTTTTTCGCGATTCCTGCGTTACTTCCTTGCGGTTGGCCGGCTCGGGTCGATCCGCAAGGCTGCTGACGAACTGAATGTCTCGGCATCGGCCATCGACCGGCAGATCCTGAACGCCGAGGCGCAGTTCGGCATGCCGCTGTTCGAGCGCCTGCCCAGCGGACTGCGCCTGACGGCGGCCGGCGAGGTGTTGATGGCGGCAGGCGGCCGCTGGCACAAGGGCCTGACCGAACTGCGCGCGCAGATCGAGGACTTGCGGGGATTGAAGCGCGGCCATGTCGATATCGCCATCATCGATGCGCTGACCAAGGGCTATATTCCGCAAGTGATCCAGTCGATCCAGCAGCGTTATCCCGGCATCTCGATCGGCGTGCACGTGCTCGGCAGCGACGCCATTCGGGCCGTCATCACCAATGGCGACGTGGATTTCGGCATCTGCTTCGAACCGCAGTCGATTCGCGACCTGACCGTACGCGCCTTCGCCGATCTCGCGCTGGGCTTCGTCACCTTGCCCGGCCATCCCATCAGCCAGCGCCCGGATGCCCGCTTTTCGGCCTGCGTGGGCGAGCCGATGATCCTGCCGGCCAAGCCCCTGGCGGTGTTCCAGCGGGTCGCGGTACTCGAAGGGATTTCGCAACTGCCGCTCGACCGGAAGGCGACCTCCAACAACATCCAGCTGATCACCTCGCTGATCCTGCAAGGAGTCGGCATCGGCATCCTGACCTCGCTCGATGTCGCCAGCGAGGTCGAAGCGGGGCTGCTCGCCTTTACCCCGATCCGCGAACCGGTGCTGAAACCGATGACCCTGGCGTTGTGCACCGCAACATCGCGGGCCACTTCGTACGCCGCCGACATCGTGCTGACCGAGATACAGAACAGTTTCGGGCAACTGGGGACGGGCGAGGTACTTTAGAGTCTTTCCGTTTCAGTCGGCACCAGCCCGCTCCCCCGCCCGGCCACCCAGGTCATTGTATATATGGGTGGCCGGGCGGGGGAGCGGGCTGGTGCCGACTCGACGTAAGTCGGAAAAACTCTAATATGATTGCCCGCCAGCGCGTGACGCCATAACGCCGCAGCACCCATTTGCCCGACCGGATTCGCATGACATGAGCGACGCTGCCCAACCCGTTCTCAGCTATATCGACCAGACCGATTTCCTGGTCATGGTGCAACGGCTGTCGCAGATGATCGCGCGCGGCGCGTGGCAGCCGGATTTCATCGTCGGCATCGGGCGCGGCGGGCTGGTGCCGGCGGTTTATATCTCGCACGCCCTGCAAATCCCGATGCTGTCGATCGATCATTCGTCGAAGGTGCCGGGCTTTGCCGACCAGTTGCTGCACAAGGTGGCGCATATGCGGGTTGCCGGCGCGCGGATCCTGTTCATCGATGACATCAACGACAGCGGCGGCACCATCAATTACGTGCGCAAGGTGTTGGGCGAATCGGTCGGGACCGGTTTGGGCAGCCGCGATGACGACATGCGCTTTGCCGTGCTGGTCGACAATGCGTCATCCCAGGCCAAGGTCGAGTTCGCGGTACAGACGATCGATCGCGCCACCGACAAGCGCTGGTTCGTCTTCCCGTGGGAGGCGGTGATGACTGCGGACCGGCTGGTCGAGGAAGCGATCGCGGTGCCCGAACGGTTGTCCTGAACCTTTACCAGGTCGAAGTCGCGCGGTCCCACGCGCATTCCCCCAGTATATAGGTGCGCCGGACCAGCCGGTCGTCGCCCAGGATCTGCATGGCGAACAAGCGCTCGGCCAGCGTGGCGCCGGCGGTGCGACGCGCCAGCAGCGGCGTAGCCTGCGCATCGAGCACGACGAAGTCAGCCTCTTGCCCGACTCCCAGCGCGCCCACCCGATCCGCAATGTGCAGCAACTCGGCGCTGCCCGCCGTGGCCAGATACAGCGCGCGGAACGGGTCCAGCGGCGCTGCGCGTGCCAGCGCCGCCTGATAGGCCAGGCCAGCGGTGTGCATCAGCGAAAACGACGTGCCCGCGCCGATGTCGGTGCCCAGCCCCAGCCGCACGCCATGCGCGTCGGCCTGCCCGAAATCGAAAAACCCCGAACCCAGGAACAGGTTGGAACTGGGGCAGACTGCGATGCCCGCTCCCGCCCGCCCCAGCCGCGCGCAGGCACGGTCGGACAAATGGACGCCATGGGCAAACACCGAGCGGGCGCCGACCAGTCCGAAGCCATCGTAGACATCGAGATAGTCGATCGCATCGGGGAAGCGCCGGGCCACGGCGGCGCATTCGTGGCGGTTTTCGGCCAGATGGGTGTGCAGCAGCACAGCGGGATGCGCGGCCAGCAGCTCGCCCGCCGAGCGCATCTGCGCATCCGAACAGGCCAGCGCAAATCGCGGGGTGACCGCATAACCCAGCCGGCCGTGCCCCGCCCAGCGCCGGATCAGCGCCTCGGATTCGGCTCGTCCGCTCTCCACCGTGTCCGACAGCCCCGGCGGGCCCATATCCATCAGTACCTTGCCGGAAATGATCCGCATCCGCCGCCCCGCAGCCGCCGCGAACAATGCATCGACCGATTCCGGGTGCACCGTGGGAAAGACCAGCGCGCTGGTCGTGCCGTTGCGCAGCAGTTCGTTGCAAAAGGCATGGGCCACGCCAGCGGCGAAACCCCGGTCGGCGAAGGCCATTTCGGCGGGAAAGATATGACGGTCGAGCCAGTCGAGCAATTGTGCGCCGTGCGAGGCGATGCGGTCCATCTGCGGATAATGGATATGCGCATCGACGAATCCCGGTACGATCAGGCCGGGCAGCGCCTCGATCGCCACCCCGGCAAAGCGGTCCGCCAGATCGGCATAGGCGCCGCGCACGGCGACCAGCCCGTCCTCGATCACCAGCATGCCGTCCGGCTGATAAGCGACGGCATCGGCATGCCGCAGCGGGTCACGCCCGACCGAGAGAATTTCGCCACGATAGGCCCGTACGGTCATCGCCTGACTAAATCCTCCCCCCTGGGGGAGGATTTTGCAGGAAGTAGCGCATCATCTCAGCTGCCCCGATAGGTCGAATAGCCATAGGGCGCGACCAGCAGCGGCACATGGTAATGCCCGCCATCAGCCGATACGCCGAAATCGATGGCGATGACATCCAGGAACGGGGGGTCTGACAAGAGCACACCCGCCCGCCGAAAATAGTCAGCTACCGCAAAACTCAGCCGATAGCCCCCCGGACCGAGCGCGGGCAGGCCGGGGCAGCGGCCATCGTCATCGGTGTGCCCGCTGAACAGCACCGCCCCGTCGCCATCCGCCAGGGCCAGTCCGACCCCCGCCGCCGGTCGGCCACGGGCGGTGTCCAGCACATGGGTGGACAGCGTGATCATCGTGGTGTTCCCTGCGCGATCCATTCGCCCAGCTTTGCCCGCTCGGCAGGCTGCATGCCGGTGGTATTGCCCAGCGGCATGATTTGGGCATCGACCGCTACCTGGCGGATGCGCGGCGCGAAGCTGCGGGCGTGCGCGTAACTGTCGAGCATGACGCCGAGCGGCGCTGCGGCAAAGGCGGGATTGGCGGGGTGGGGGCTGTGGCAGGCAAGGCAATGCCGCGCGAACAGCGGCTGCACTTCGGCCCAGCCGACCACGGCGCCGGGGGTGCTGCCGCGATCGGCTGGTGACGCGGGCAGGCCCTTTTCAAACGTCACATAGCTGACGCTGGCCAGTGCCAGCAGCACCGCCACCGCCATCGCCCCTTGCGTATCGCGTGCACGGTGGCGCAGGTTGAACACATGCCGCACCGCCACCCCGGTCGCGCCGAGCAGCGCCAGCACCAGCCACGGCCGCTGCGCGCCGTAAGTCATCGGATAATGGTGGCTCAGCATGATGAACAGCACCGGCAGCGTCATGTAATTGTTATGCAGCGACCGCTGTTTGGCGGCCTTGCCCAGCGCCGGATCGGGCTGGCGACCGGCCAGCAGCGCAGCGACCACCTTGCGCTGGGCGGGGATGATGACGAGGAATACATTGCCGACCATCACCGTGCCGATCATCGCGCCGACATGCAGATAGGCGGCGCGCGACGCGAACAACTGGTCCAGCCCCGCCGCCGCGCCGACCAGGCAGGCGAACCACACCACGCCCAGCAGCAATTCGTTGCGCGCCAGCACCGAACGGCACAGCCCGTCATAGACCAGCCAGCCGCCGACCAGCGCGCCCAGCCCGACCGCAATCGCTTCGGGCACGTTGAGCATGGGCTTGGCCGGGTCGATCAGAAAGCTGGAGGCGCCGACGTAATAGACCAGCACCAGCAGCGAAAACCCGCTGATCCAGGTCCAGTAGGCCTCCCACTTGAACCAGTGCAGGTCATCGGGGAGGTGTGCCGGCGCCACCGCATATTTCTGGTTATGGTAGAACCCGCCGCCATGGACCGCCCATAGCTCGCCCGATGCCCCCCCTTCTCCCGAAACAGCGCCGCTGGCCGGGGGCACAAGATGGTTGTCGAGCCAGACGAAATAGAACGACGAGCCGATCCAGGCGATGCCGGCGGTCAGGTGCAGCCAGCGGATGCCCAGGTTCAGCCATTCGGCCCAGTCGAACATCATTGGCCCCCTTCCGCATCGGCCAGCCGCAGCCGCACAATTTCCCCGATCTCGGCGATGGCGGCAGCGATTTCGGCGTCGCGGGCGTTGCCCAGCCGACGCTCCATCGCCGCAAGAATTCCGGGTTTGTCGGTCAGCCGCACGCAGATAATGAAGGGAAAGTCGAACCGCGCCGCATATGCCGCGTTCAGCGCTTGGAATCGCGCGAATTCCTCCACAGTCAGCCGGTCCAGCCCGGCCGAAGCCTGTTCGACCAAGGATGCATTGGTCAGGCTGCGATCGATTGCCGCCCTGCCGGCCAGTTCCGGATGCGCGCGGATCAGCGCCAGCTGCTCATTCACGCTGGCGGCATGGACCACCGCCATCAACCCGGCATGGAGATCGATAAACGGGCGTTGCGGGGCGGCGCGTTCGACCACCCAGGGCGAATGCTCGAACAGCGCGCCATAGCGGGCGACGAAGGCTGCATCGGTGAGCGCATTGGCCTGGGCCAGGGTCAATGGCTGTGCCCTTCCAGGCTGACATGGGCCGAGACGACTTTCCAGCCGCCAAAGCCGCCCCCAATGTCGCCCCCAATGTCACCAGCGCCGAATTTCACCCAGGTCTGGCTTTGGCGGCCCCGTCGAGGGCTGTTGTCGCGGAAGAATTCGGCGTCGGCGGTGGCGCAGGCATCGCCATAGACGGTGATTGCCACGCGCCCCAGCCGCCGCTGCGGCGAGCCGCCCCGGCCCTTGCGGAACTCTCGAATGGCAGCGCTGCCGAACAGCACTTCGCCTGCGCCGAAGCGAACGGTTGTGTGGGCATCGTGAAACAGCGCGTCCATCGCGGCGATATCGTCGGTCATCAACGCGCGCTCATACGCGTAAAATGCCTCGGTCACTTCGGCCAGCAGGGCGGGATCGTTCAGCTTCATGCGGGATGCACCGCTTGCCAATGGCGGGCGATATCGATGCGGCGCGCGATCCACACATCGTCGCACGCCATCACGTGATCGAGAAAACGGGCCAATGCTCTGGCCCGCGCCGGTCGCCCGGCGATGCGGCCATGCAGGCCGACCGACATCATCCGACCCCCTTCCTCACGCAATTGATCGAAGGTGTCGCGCAGATAATTGAAGAATCCCCCACCTTCGGTGAAGCCGTTGAGCGCGACGAATTTCATGTCGTTGGCGTCCAGCGTGTACGGCACGATCAGCTGGGCGCGGTCGCCATGGGTGCGGTCCCAATAGGGCAGATCATCGGCATAGCTGTCGGCATCATAGATAAACCCGCCTTCTCGCGCGATCAGCCGGGCGGTGTTGGGCGAGGTGCGACCCTGGTACCAGCCGAGCGGGCGCTGGCCGGTGACCCGGGTATGCAGTTCGATGGCACGGGCGATGTGCCGGGCCTCCACCGCCTTGGGTACAGTTTGATAGTCGATCCAGCGATAGCCGTGGCTGGCGATTTCCCATGTCGCGGCCTGCATTGCCGCGACTGCTTGCGGGTTCTGCGCCAGCGCCAGCGCCACGCCGAATACGGTGACCGGCAGGCCGCGTTCGCTGAACAAGCGGTGCAGCCGCCAGAAGCCGGCGCGGCTGCCGTATTCATACAGGCTTTCCATCGCCGGCGCCCGGTCGGGATGGCTGCCTGCGCCGACCATTTCGGACAGGAAGGCTTCGGACCCCGCATCGCCGTTAAGCACGCTGTTTTCCGCGCCCTCCTCGTAATTGATGACGAATTGCACCGCGATCCGCGCAGCCGCCGGCCAGCGCGGGTCGGGGGGATGGGCGCCATAGCCGACCAGGTCGCGAGCCGGGCTCATCCCTCCCACGCCGCCAGTGCTGCCGCGACCGCTGCGCCCGCCGGCAGCGGATAGCCTTGCGCCAGCAGGCATGCCTCCAGCGCGCCCAGGGTGATCAGCACCTTATGCTTCATGGCGTTGTAGCCCATCGCCCCGAACCGCCAGATGCGGCCTTTCAGCGGGCCGAAAGCGGTGCCGATCTCGATCTCGAAATGGTCGCGCATCATCGCGCGCACCGCTTCGCCATCGACGGTTTCGGGGATGTGGGCGCCGGTGACGTTGGTCATGCGATGGGCATCGTCGCCAAAGATAGCCAGGCCCATCGCGCGCAGCCCTGCGGCCATCGCGCGACCGGCGGCGGCGTGGCGGGCAAATCTGACGGGCAGCCCCTCGCCCAGCGCCACCCGTGCGCATTCGCGCGCCGCATAGAGCATCGAGGTGGCTTCGGTGTGGTGGTTCAGCCGCAGTTCCGACCAGTAGTCCATGATCATCGCCAGGTCGAAGTAGTTGGAAGCGATGCGCGGGCCGGCGCCGTCGGTGCTGGCTGCGTTGCGAATGCCCAGTTCGTCATGGCGGCGCGTAAAGATATGCGCGGCGGCCCGGTCCGAAATGGTGATCGGCGACGACCCTGACGGGCCCCCCAGGCATTTTTGCAACCCACCGGTGACGACGTCCGCCTCCCAGCGGTCAGTGGCGATTTCCATCCCGCCCAGCGTCGCGGTGGCATCGACATACAGCAGTGCGCCCGCCGCATGAGCCAGCGCGCCCAGTCCCGCCAGCGGCTGCGCCATGGTGGTCGAGGTGTCGCCATGCACGGTGGCGACCAGCCGGGGCGAGCCGCGGGCGATGGCTGCGCCGATGGCGTCCAGCGGCACCACTTCGCCCCACGGCGCGTCCACGGTTTCAACCCGCGCACCGATGCGGGTGCAGATTTCGGTCAACAGCAGCCCGAAGCGGCCGAAATTGACGACCAGCACCAGCTCGCCCGGCGCGACCAGGCTGACCAGCGCGGCCTCGATCGCGGCGCGGGCGGTGCCGTCGATCAGCATCGTCCAGCGGTTGGCGGTGCCGAACACCGGGCGGTATAGCGCCATGACCTGGTTCATGTAGCCGGTCATTTCCGGATCGAACTGGCCGAGCAGATCGGCCGACATGGCGCGCAACACGCGCGGATGGGCGTTTACCGGGCCGGGCCCCATCAGCAGGCGCTGCGGCGGGTCGATTTCCCCAAACAACAGCGGGTCAAGCGTGCTCAAGCGATGCTCCCAGCAAGTCGACAAAGCCGAGCATGACCTGCAACGCCACTTCGGCATCGGTCGGCTCGACATGTTCGGCGGGATTGTGGCTGACGCCGCCCCGGCAACGGATGAACAGCATCGCGGTCGGGCACAGCGCGGCCATGCTGATGGCATCGTGCCCGGCGCCCGACACCAGCCGCGTCGGCAGCTGGCCGGCCCGGGCCATGGCGGTATCGAGCAGCGCCATCAGCGCCGGATCACAGGGGCTGGCGGGCAGCTCGAATATGCGTGTCGCGCCAAACCCCAGCCCCCGCGCGGCGGCGATGGCGGTCAGCCGATCGAGCAGGGTCGCGGCGGCCTGCGCATGGCGCGTGGCATCGCCGCAGCGCAGATCGATGGTGAAGCGCACGTCGCCGGCGATGACATTGGCCGCGCCGGGATGCGCCACCAACTGCCCGACCGTGGCGACCAGATCCGACGCGTCGTCGCGCGCCAGGCGCTCGACCGCCAGCGTCATTTCGGCGGCCCCCGCCAGCGCGTCGCGGCGCAGCGTCATCGCGCTGGTGCCGGCATGGCCGGCGGTGCCGGTCAGCTGTACGAGATAGCGGTGCTGCGCGGCGATGCCGGTGACCACCCCGACCGCCAGCCCGGCCGCTTCCAGCACGGGGCCCTGTTCGATATGCGTCTCCAGATAGGCCAGTACGGCGCCATTCGTACGCGCGGCAGTCAGGAAGACGGCGGGGTCGATTCCGGCTTCCGCGAGGGTGATTCCGGCGGCATCGGCAATCGCCAGTGCGCCGGCCTCCAGCGTGCCGGCCACCGCCCGGCTGGTCAGCATGGCAGTGGGAAAGCGCGAGCCTTCCTCGTCGCCAAACGCGATCACCTCGATGGCAAAGGGCAGCCGCCGCCCCGCGTCGTGCAACGCGGCCACCACCTCAACCCCCAGCATGATCCCCAGCGGCCCGTCATAGCGCCCGGCATCGCGCACGCTGTCGAGATGACTGCCGATCAGCAGGGCCGGGGCATCTGGCGCGGCGCCCTCGTAGCGCCCGATCAGATTGGTTGCCCCGTCGCGGCGCACGCCCATCCCGGCGTCCTGCATCCATTGCGCCAACCGGTCTTGCGCGGCATGAAACGCAGGGGTCAGCCACGCCCGAAACAGCCCGTCGGCCATGTCGGAAAAAGGCGCAACCCCCAGCGCGTCGCACCTCGCCGCCGCGCGCGCGCCGCCCGCTACCATGCCGCCGCCAGGCCATCGCTGCGCGGATCGGTGGCGCCTTCCAGCCGGCCGTCGCCGTGGCGCACGATGGCCCCCGCATGGCCCATGGTCGCGGTCAGCGCCCCGACGCGCTCGACATCGTGGCCGGCCACCGACAGCGCGGCATAAAGCGCTTCGTCGAAACCGTCTTCCAGCTTCAGCGTGGTGCTTTGTTCGCCCCAGGTGCGCCCCAGCAGCCAGCGCGGCCGGTTGATCGCCGCCTGCAAGTCCACGCCATAGCGGGCATAGCGGGTGAACAGCGCCGCCTGCGTCTGCGGCTGCCCTTCGCCGCCCATCGTGCCATAGGCCATGATCCGGCCGTCGTCGAAGCGGGCCAGCGCGGGGTTGAGCGTGTGGAATGGCTTGCGCCCCGGGCGCAACGCGTTCCAGCCGCCTGCCGCCAGTCGAAAGCTGCTGCCACGGTTCTGCCACACGATCCCGGTCTGCGGCAGCACCAGGCCGGAGCCGAATTCGAAATAGGTGGACTGGATCGCGCTGACCACCCGGCCCTCGCCATCGGCGACGCCGAACCAGCAGGTATCGCCCCATTGGGAGGGTTGTGGCCATGGCAGCGCCCGGGTCGGATCGATGCGGCCGGCCATCTGCGCCAGCGCCGCCGGATCATCGAGCAGCCCCTGCCAGTCGAAGTCGTGGCAGGCCGGATCGCCGACATGCCGGTCGCGCAGCAGGAACGCCTGCTTGGTAGCCTCCACCAGGCCATGCACATGGTCGAATTCATCGACCTTCCCGGCCGAAAGCCGGTCGAACAAAGCCAGGATCAGCAGCGAGGCCGCGCCCTGGGTCGGCGGGGCGCTGTTGTATAGCCGCGCGCCGGCAATGGCGGTATGCAGCGGCGCCGGCCGGGTGGCGCCATGCGCGGTCAGGTCGAGATGGCTGAGCGGACTGCCCAGCGCGGCCAGATCCTCGGCGATCAATTGCGACACCTCGCCCGCATAGAAATCTTCCAGCCCATTTTTCGCCAGCATGCGCAGGGTTTGGGCCAGCGCGGGCTGGCTCAGCCTTTCGCCCTGGATCAACGGACGATCGTCGGGTTCGAAAATCGCCGCATAAGACCCCGGATGGCCGCGCAGTTCCAGGCTTTTGGCCTCGGCGATCGCCGCGCCGCCAGCGGTGATCGCCACGCTCGTTTCGGCATGGTGGATGGCATCGCGCAGCAATCGGCTCAGCGGCAGCGTGCCGCCCGCGGTTTTCAGCACCGAACGCCAGGCCGACACCGTGCCGGCCACGGTATTGGCCGCCAGGGGGCCCCGGGTGGGCACTGCGTCAAAGGCGGCATAATACGCCAGATCGGCCTTTGCCGCCGCCCCGCCGACGCCATGCACGGCGTGCACCCGGCCCCCGCTCGAACCATGGGGCGGCTCGGCGATCAGCCAGAAGCCGTCGCCGCCGATGCCGGTCATATGCGGATACACCACGGCCAGCGCAGCCGCGACCGCGACGCTGGCCTCGGCGGCGTTCCCGCCGTCGCGCAGCACATCGAGCCCGGCCTGGGCAGCCAGATAATGCGGGGCGGTGACCATGCCGCGGCGGCCGGTCACGGTGGTGAGGGTTGGCAAGCTGATCTTCATGCCGCGCTCATCCAGGCAAAGCGCAGCACGAACAGCGCGGCCAGCAGGAACAGGAACCAGTCGGCCCGCGTCGCCCTGCCGCGCAGAAGTTTCAACGCGGCGTGAGCGGTGATGCCGAAGGCCAGCCCGTTGGCGATCGAAAAGGTCAGCGGGATCATCGCCACCGTCAGGAACGCCGGGACGCCGGACATCGGATCTTCCCACACGATCTCGCCCAGCGGCAGCAGCATCAGCCCGCCGACCACGATCAGCGCCGGAGCGGTAGCGGCCAGCGGTACCAGCTGCGCCCAGGGCGCGACGAACATGGTGATGAAGAACAGCACGCCGGTCACCAGCGCGGTCAACCCGGTGCGCCCGCCTGCCTGCACCCCGGCGGCACTTTCGACATAGCTGGTCACGGTGCTGGTCCCGGCCAGCGAGCCGACGATGGTGGCGATGGCGTCGGTCAGCAGGATGCGGTTCAGACCGGGAATGCGGCCCGCCTTGTCGATCAGGCCGGCGCGCCGGGTCACCGCGACCAGCGTGCCGATATTGTCGAACAGATCGACGAACAGGAACACGAACAGGATTTCGACCAGGCCCAGCCCCTGTCTGCCGGACAGCCCGAAGACGCCGCCCAGGTCGAGCTTGAACGCGGTGCCGGTCAATGCCGACAGGCTGTAAGGCTCGGGCTTCATCGACACCTGCCCGCACAGCCAGCCCACGGCCGTGGTGACGACAATCCCGATCAGCATAGCCGCGCGCACGTTCCAGACGCTGAGCGCGGCGATCAGCAACAGGCCGAACAACGCCAGTTCCGCGCCCGGCGCATGCAGGCTGCCCAGCGCGACGAAGGTCGCGGGATTGGCGACGACGATCCCGGCATCCTTCAGCCCGATGAAGCCGATGAACAGCCCGATCCCGCCGGCCACCGCCGCGAACAGATAGGGCGGGATGACCGCCACGATCATCTGGCGGATGCCGGTCAGGGTCAGCACCAGAAAGGCGACCCCCGACAGCATCACGCAGCCGAGCGCGATCGGCCACGGCACATGCATCTGCTGGACCACGGTAAAGCTGAAATAGGCATTGAGCCCCATGCCCGGCGCCAGCGCCAGCGGCGTGTTGGCGACCAGCCCCATCAGGATCGAACCAAAGGCGGCGGCAAAGCAGGTGGCCGCCGCCACCGAGGCCACCGGCATGCCCGCCTGACCCAGGATCGCGGGGTTCACCAGCACGATATAGGCCATGGTCAGAAAAGTCGTGCATCCCGCCAGCACTTCGGTGCGGATGGTGGTGCCGCGTTCGGTCAGCCGGAAATAGCGGTTGATCGCCGCGACTTTCGTCGGGTGGGGGACCGTCCGGTTCATTTCTCTTCCCCCAGGGCAGCGCAGTCGCCAAAAAGCTTCGTCATCCTGACGAACGTCAGGACCCATTGGGCGCAGCGTCGATTGGACAGCCATTTGGTGCGGCAATCAAACGGCCTTACTAGAGCGTCGAGCGCTAAATCTGCATCAAACTCCGCCCGTCCTGAGCCTGTCGAAGGGCTGTCCTTTTCTTCGTGGACGTCGCCCAACACCAAGCAAGAAGTGCAACCCTTCGACAAGCTCAGGACAGGCGGGTGTGGTTGGCAATGCAGATTAACGGCACGATGCTCTAAACCGGGGTTAGCGGCAACGCGGGTTGGCAAGGCGTGCACACCCGGCACTTGCGCCGAATGGATGCTGACTTTCGTCAGCATGACGAGCTCGATGCCATAGCCTCGCCCCTCACGGTGGCAACCGGCGCGGTGATGCCGATGAAACCGGCCCGTTCCAGCTGCGCCGCGCAGCGCAGCAGCGTGGCCTCGCCGCCCGGCCGGCCGATCAGTTGCAAGCCCAGCGGCAATTGCCCCGGCCGCAGCAGCGGCACCGCCAGCGACGGCAGGCCCAGGAAACTGATCGGCTGGGTGTGGATGCCCAGGTCCGCGCGCGCCGGGCTGAGCGCCCCGTCAATCATGATTCGCGGATCGGCGATCAGCGGCGCGGGGCACGGCGTGGCCGGGGCCAGCAGCACGTCGTAGCCGGCGGTAACCTCGGCCACCCGCGCCTGCAACCGGGCACGGAAAGCGAGCGCCTCTTCATACAGCCCCGGTGGCACCAGCGCGCCCGCGATCAGCCGGTCGCGGGTTGCCGGATCGAAGCGCATGGCTTCGCGGTGCAGCGCCTCGCGGTGCAGCGAGCCGCCCTCATAAGCGGTGATCAGGAATGCCGCCGAGCGGGCGCGGGCGATGTCGGGCAGTTCCACCAGCGGCGCATGCGGGGCGATCGCATCGATCGCGTCCAGTTGTTCAGCCTGCGCATTCTCCCGGAAACGGCCGCCCAGCCGGGCCAGCCGGATAGGCGCCGCCCCGTCTTCGCCCGCCTGACCGGACAGCACCTGCCACAGCACCGCCATATCGGCCAGCGAGCCGGTGAACGGGCCGATGTCATCGAAGCTGTGCGCGAAAGGGAAAATCCCGCCCATCGGCAGCGCGCCGTGCGTGGGTTTCAACCCATAGACGCCGGTCAGGCTGGCCGGCACCCGGATCGAGCCGTTCGTGTCCGATCCCAGCGCAAAGGGCAGCAACCCCGCCGCCACCACAGCCGCCGAACCGCCCGAGGAGCCGCCGGCCAGCCGCGCGCGGTCATGCGGGTTGCAGGTCGTGCCGTGGCGGGCATTGATCGTGGCGAAGCCATAAGCGAATTCATCCATGTTCAGCGTGGCGACCAGCACCGCGCCGGCATCGCGCAACCGCCGGATCGCAGCCGCGTCCGCGGCGGCGGGCACCGCATCGGCGTAGATCGCCGAGCCGGCGGTCGTGGGATAGCCGGTCACATCGAATAGATCCTTGACACCATAGGGCACCCCGGCAAGCGGCCCGGGATCGAGCCCCATGCTGATCGCCGCGTCGACCTGCCCCGCTTCCTGCCGCGCCCGGTCGACCAGGATGCGGGTGACCGCGCACAGATCGTCGGCGTGGCTCAACCGCCGCAGACAATCCTCGACCACCGCCAGCGCGGTCATCCGGCCGGTTCGCACAGCGTTGGCGATGTCCAGCGCCTGCTTCATTGGGCGGGCCCCCGGAATATGCCGGCGTGATGATCGAGCAGGGCCAGATTGGCGGTCACGCCAGGCAGGCAATCCGGCGGTATCGTCAGCCCCAGCGACGTGGCCACCCCCACCGCATCCTCGGCATCGCGCGGGATCGCGGCGTGCTGCTGATCCTGCGGCGCGCCGTCCTTCGCCAGGCCCGTCTTGGCGAGATGGGCGGCGAGAATCGCACAGACGAACAATTGCAGCTGGTGAAACAGCATCAGCGGCAACACGATCTGCCCGACCTGAGCCGCCGGAAACAGCGCACCGGCCATCGGCACGCCCGACACCAGGCTCTTCTTGGAACCGCAGAACAGCAGCACGATGGCATCTTCGCGCGGCAGCCTGACCAGCCGGGCCACCGCCACATTGGCCCCCATGACCAGCGCCAGCACAACCGTGCAATTGCCCAGCAGCACCAGCAGATCGCCCACCCCGATGTGGTGCCAGATGCCGCCGACCACCGCCGCGCTGAACGCGGTATAGACCACCAGCAGGATCGAGGATCGATCCACCGGGCCCAGGATCTTCTTGTTGCGCTGGACAAAATCGCCGATCACCGGTCGCAGCAGATGCCCGGCCACGAACGGCAACAGCAGTTGCAGCCCGATCGTGCGCACCGCACCCCATGAGGCCCCGACCCCCTGCCCCGTGATATGCCCGGCAATATGCCCGAACAGCCCCAGCAGCAGCGGCGTGGCGATGATCCCCACCAGATTGGACAGTGAGGCACTGCACACCGCGGCGGCAACATTGCCGCGCGCCATCGCGGTAAAGGCGATCGAGGATTGCACCGTCGAGGGAAGCAGCGACAGGAACAGCAGGCCGGTGGCCAGTTGCGGCGAGGCCCAGCCCGATTCGAGCGTGGTCAAACCCAGCCCGATCACGGGGAACAGGCCGTACGTCGAAGCCAGGACCAGCGCGTGCAGCCGCCAGTTACCGATCCCCTGCATGATCGCCTCACGCGACAGCTTGGCGCCATGCAGGAAGAACAGCAGGGCGATGGCCACTTGGGTGGCCAGTTCGAAGACATGCGTCGCCGCGCCTCGCGCCGGGACCAGCGAGGCCAGCGTGACGGTCGCGATCAGGATCAGCAGGAAAGGGTCCAGCGAGGGAATCGGAATTGCGCGCCGCAAGCTTTGGACCCCTGTTGTCACATCGTTGATGGCGAAGGCCAGGCCCCCCTGCTTCGCATGATGCTTCGCTGACTATCAATGCCCACTTTATCGCTGCCGATCCAACACAATCATCGCCACATATCGTTGCAAAAAACAGCGCGCAGCCGCAGGGCGGGATTTCCGGCCCGGATTGCGCCGCAGCTGCATTGACGGTGGTCCGCCAGCGTGAGGAGTTGATTGCCCGGTATCGGCGCCAGGGGTATCGCGCGACCGGGGAGAGCCGCCGGTTCTTCCATGGCGATGAGCGCTTCGGCCTGCCCAGGGTCGCCGATCTGGCCTTCGCGGTGCTCAAAAAACCGCTAACGCGTGACGACGCAAAGGGCACCGGTGGTGGTTCTTGAATCACGCCAGACAGGAACTCCGGCGCCTTGAACCCATTCGGCAATATCAATCCTCTTGCCCACGGAAGCCCGTCCATGACCGACCGCCATTTTTACGAACCTCGCCTTGGCCACGGGCTGGCCCATGATCCGCTCAACGCCATCGTCGCCCCGCGCCCGATCGGCTGGATCAGCACGGTCAGTGCTATGGGCGCGGTCAATCTCGCGCCCTACAGCTTTTTCAACCTGTTCAGTTACAAACCCCCGATCGTCGGTTTTTCTTCGCAAGGCTGGAAAGACAGCGCCGCCAATGCGCAGGCCACCGGCGAATTCGTCTGGAACCTGGCCACCCGCGCGCAGGCGCAAGCCATGAACGCCACCTCGGCCACCGTCGCTGCGCAGATCGACGAATTCGATCTGGCCGGGCTCGGCAAGGTCCCGTCCCGGCTGGTGGGCCCCCCCGGCGTTGCCGGCAGTCCGGTGCAGTTCGAGTGCAAGGTCACGCAGATCGTCCGCCTGACCACGAAAGACGGCGACGAGATCGATCAATGGCTGGTGCTGGGCGAAGCGGTCGGCATACACATCGACAGCGATCTGATCGAAGCGGGGGTCTACCAGACCGCCAGGGCCCATCCGATCACCCGCGGCGGCGGCCCGGCGGACTATTTCGAGATCACCCAGGACCAGCTGTTCGAAATGCGCCGACCGGGCTGAGCTGCTCCGGAGCGCCTCAGCCGTTGTGGCTGCTGGCATGGGCCTGCGTGCCGCGATGCAGGATGCGATCGGTCGACAGGACGGCGTCGCCGGCGATGTCGGGCTGGTCCTGAAGCTCTGCATAAAGCGGCGCGAAATCGGTCTCGATGGTCTGGCGGAGCAGATCCTCGAAGCTGTCGATGACCCAGTAGGTCTGCTGATAATCGTCGATGCGGTATTGCGTGCGCATCAGGCGCCGCAGGTCGAAGCCCAGGCGGTTAGGTGACGGATCGTCGAGCGCGAATTGCGATTCGCCGTAGGACGATACGATCCCCGCGCCGTACAGCCTGGTCTCGCCGCGCTCCCGCACCAGTCCGAATTCCACGGTGTACCAGTACAGGCGGGCGAGCCGGCTGATGGCGCCCAGGCCGTCGGCCCGCATCCCGCCCTTGCCGTAGGCCTGCATGAAGTCGGCGAAAACCGGGTTCGCCAGCAACGGCACATGGCCGAACACGTCGTGAAAGACATCCGGCTCCTGCAGGTAATCGAGCTGGTCCGGCGTGCGGATGAAGCGTCCGGCGACGAAGCGGCGATTGGCGAGATGTTCGAAGAACACCGCATCGGGCACCAGCCCCGGAACGGCGACGACTTGCCAGCCGGTCGCCTGCATCAGCCGTTCGGACAAGGCGTCGAAATCGGGAATACCCGGACGATCCATGCGCAGGATGTCCAGCCCGGCGATGAACGAGCCGGTCACCCGATCGGCCAGCATCCTTGCCTGTCGCTCGAACAACCGGTCCCACAGCGCATGTTCCGCGGCGGTGTAATGGCCCCAGCCCTGCGGGATCGTCCAGTCCGCTGCTGCGCCCGGGGGGCGATCGAGGTGCGTTTGAGCCACGGGTCATATTCTCACGGATCACGGGCAATGTCTTTAAATCCTCGCCTGTGCCGGAAAAAGCAGGCGGCGCGCAGGATTTCATGCCAATCTTCAGTCATGATTCATTCGTCAGCCCTGGGAGCTGGCGCCCAAAACTTCAGATCATTGCTGGCGTGACTGCCATATCGCTGTTAAACCGGACTGCTCGCAGATGCAGCATCGGTCAGTGTGTCCACACACGGCGTTCATTACCTTTGCCTTGTTCACGAATGGAACCTGGATGCGCTTTACCGCCGACCGCCTGCTGCTTTTCGGTGCTTCGGGCGATCTGTCGCAACGCATGTTGCTGCCGTCGCTGTGCGCGCTGCACGACGACCGGCTGGTGGCAGACAATCTGGTGATCATCGGCACCGCGCGATCGGATTTCACCGACGACGGCTTCCGCGCCTTTGCCCGCAAGGCTCTTGAAAAATACCTGCCCGATTATCGCAAGCAGGCCATAACTTCGTTCCTGAACCGGCTGGTGTACCAGCCGCTCGACGCCACCGACACCGGGCATTTTTCCGCGCTGGCGCAAAAGGTCGGACCGGAATCGAATGGGCTGGCGATATTCCTGTCCACCGCGCCCAGCCTGTTCGAGGCGACCATTGCCGGGCTTGCCGCCAGCGGGCTGGCCGGGCCGCAAGTGCGCATCGGCCTGGAAAAACCGCTGGGTACCAGTTTCGATACCAGCTGCCATATCAACGATGCCGTCGCCCGCGCCTTTCCCGAAGACCGGATTTTTCGCATCGACCATTATCTCGGCAAGGAGACGGTGCAGAACCTGCTGGCGTTGCGCTTTGCCAATATCCTGTTCGAGCCCTTGTGGAATGCCGCGCATATCGATCATGTGCAGATCACCGTGGCCGAAACCGTGGGGCTGGAGGGCCGCGTCGGCTTTTACGACGGTGCCGGCGCCCTGCGCGACATGGTGCAGAACCACATGCTGCAATTGCTGGCGCTGGTGGCGATGGAGCCCCCGGCGTTGTACGAAGCCACCGCCGTGCGCGACGAAAAGGTCAAGGTGCTGCGCAGCCTGCGCCTGGTCGCACCCGACGAAACGGTGACCGGGCAATACGTCTCGGGCGCGATCGCCGGCCAGGCGGTGCCCGGTTACCTGGACGAGCTGGGCCAGCCGTCCGACACCGAGACCTTCGTGGCGATCAAGGCCCATCTCGACAATTGGCGCTGGAAAGGCGTGCCGTTTTACCTGCGCACCGGCAAGCGCCTGCCCGAGCGCACCACCGAGATCATCGTGCAGTTCAAGCATGTCCCCCACTCGATCTTTGCAGGCAAGGGCGCGCGCTCGCAGCCCAACCGCCTGGTGATCGGGATCCAGCCCGTGGAAAACATCACCCTGTCGCTGATGACCAAGGTGCCCGGGCTGGACCGCGACGGCATCCGCCTGCGTAGCATGCCGCTGGATATCCGCATGGCCGATGCCTTTGCCGGGCCAACCAAGCGGATCGCCTACGAACGCCTGCTGCTCGACCTGATCGAGGGCGACCAGACGCTGTTCGTCCGCCGTGACGAGGTCGAGGCACAGTGGGACTGGATCGATGCGATACGTGCCAGCTGGGCCGATCATGACAAGGTTCCCCAGCCATACACCGCCGGCAGCTGGGGCCCGACCGCGGCTATCGCGCTGGCGGCCAAGGATGGCGTCACATGGCACGAATAAGGGCATAAGCGAAAATCGAGCATGACCGAGTTGAACACCACCATTGACAGGGTCACCCGCCGGATCATCGAACGGTCTGCGTCCGGGCGGCGGCGCTATCTGGAATTGATGGACCGTGAGAGCGAACGCCATACCAGCCGCGCGGCCTTGTCCTGTTCGAACCTCGCGCACGGCTTTGCCGCCGCCGAGGGCGACAAGCCGGCGATCGCCGCCGGCCGCGCGCCCAACCTGGCGATCGTCACCGCGTTCAACGACATGCTGTCGGCGCACCAGCCCTATGGCCGCTATCCGGAGGCGATGAAGCTGTACGCGCGCGAAGTCGGGGCGACCGCGCAGGTGGCGGGCGGGGTGCCGGCGATGTGCGATGGCGTGACCCAGGGCCAGGACGGCATGGAGCTGTCGCTGTTCAGCCGCGATGCGATCGCGCTGGGTACGGCGGTGGCACTGAGCCACGCCATGTTCGACGGCATGGCGCTGCTGGGGATTTGCGACAAGATCGTGCCAGGGCTGATGATCGGGGCGCTGCGGTTCGGCCATCTGCCGGCGGTGTTCGTGCCTTCGGGACCGATGCCTTCGGGGCTGGGCAACCGGGAAAAGCAGAAGGTGCGCCAGCTTTATGCCGAGGGCAAGGCGACCCGCGACGATCTACTTGCCAGCGAAAGCGCCTCGTATCATTCGCCCGGCACCTGCACCTTTTTCGGCACCGCCAATTCCAACCAGATGATGATGGAAATGATGGGGCTGCACATGCCCGGCAGCGCCTTCGTGACGCCGAACACCCCGCTGCGCAGCCAGTTGACCCGCGCCGCCGTCCACCGCCTCAGCCGGATCGGCCGCGATGGCGGCGATTACCGGCCGCTGGGGCGGGTCGTCGATGAAAAGGCCATCGTCAATGCCTGCGTCGGCCTGCTGGCCACCGGCGGCAGCACCAATCACGCCATCCATCTGCCGGCGATGGCGCGCGCGGCGGGCATTCATCTCGACTGGCAGGACATGGACGAATTGTCCGCCGTGGTACCGCTGATCGCGCGGATTTATCCCAATGGCGCGGGCGACGTGAATCATTTTCACGATGCCGGCGGCATGGGCTGGGTGGTGCGCGAACTGCTCGATGCCGGGCTGGCCCATGGCGATGTCCTGACCATCGATGAGCGCGGCATGGGCGCTTACGCCTGCGAGCCCTATCTGCGCGATCAGGAGCTGGCCTGGCGCCCGGCCCCATCGACCAGCGGCAATGAGGCTATGCTCCGCCCGGCCTGGGCGCCATTCCAGCCCGATGGCGGCATGCGCCTGGTGCAGGGCAATCTGGGCCGCGCCACGTTCAAGACCAGCGCGGTGGACGCCGCGCGCTGGACGATCGAGGCCCCGGCGCGGGTGTTCGATTGCCAGGAAGCGGTGCAGGCGGCGTTCACGGCACGTGAACTGGAATGCGACGTGGTGGTGGTGGTGCGGTTCCAGGGGCCGCGCGCCAATGGCATGCCCGAACTGCACAAGCTGACCCCGCCGCTGGGCGTGCTGCAGGACCGGGGCTTCAAGGTGGCGCTGGTGACCGACGGGCGCATGTCGGGCGCCTCGGGCAAGGTGCCGGCCGCGATCCATGTCACGCCCGAGGCGCTGGCTGACGGCGCGGATGGCGGCGGCTGGCTGGCGCGGGTGCAGGATGGCGATATCATTCGCTTGTGCGGGCATGAAGGCGTGCTGATTGTGAAGGCCGACCTGACCGACCGAACCCCCGCTACACCGCCCCCCGCCCACGAAGGGGTGGGGCGCGAGCTGTTCGCGATGATGCGCCATGCCGCCGACGGAGCGGAACGCGGCGCATCGGCGATGCTCGCGCTGGCCGGCCTGTGAGGTGCTGTTTTCGTTTACCCCCCTCCCCTTCAGGGGAGGGGCTGGGGGTGGGGCCTTGCCCCCAGCGCAGCGCCTGGAGGATAGGCCCCACCCCTCGATCCCCTCCCCTGAAGGGAAGGGGAGGAAGATGACCGGGCTTGTCGCGATCGATGTGGGTGGCACCCATGCCCGCTTTGCGCTGGTGCGGATCGCCGCCGACGGCACGATCGCGCTGGGTGATTGCGTCACGCTGAGGACGCATGATTACGCCAGCTTCCAGACCGCGTGGGAGGCTTTTGCCCGCCAGTCGGGCCAAACCTTGCCGCGCGCTGTCGCCATCGCCATTGCCGGGCCGGTCAGCGGCGAAGTCATTCGCTTTACCAACAACCCCTGGACCATCCAGCCGGCCCAGCTCTCCACCCAGCTAGGCGTCGACCACGTCACGCTGGTCAATGATTTCGGCGCGGTTGGCTATGCCGTCCTTCATGCCGAAGCCACCAACTTCATTCATCTGGCCGGCCCCGACGTGCCTTTGCCGACATCGGGCACGATCAGCGTGGTCGGCCCCGGCACCGGGTTGGGGGTCGCCCATGTCTGGCGCAACGGTCGCCCGCTCGGCGAAAAAGGCGCCAGCCACGTCCAGGCGACCGAGGGCGGTCACGCCGATTTTGCCCCGGTCGATGCAATCGACGATGCGATTTTGGCCCGGCTGCGCCAGCGCCACGACCGCGTGTCCGTGGAACGCGTCGTCTCCGGGCCCGGCCTGATCGACATCCATGAAACGCTGGCGGCGCGCGCGGGCGTCTGCTGTCCGGTG
Source organism: uncultured Novosphingobium sp. (assembly GCA_964245935.1). Taxonomy (GTDB): domain Bacteria; phylum Pseudomonadota; class Alphaproteobacteria; order Sphingomonadales; family Sphingomonadaceae; genus Novosphingobium. The sequence goes on along the minus strand of CAXTOS010000002.1, from coordinate 54,340 downwards.
CATGACGACAAGAGCTTGTGGCAGCTGGGCACCAGCGGAACCGACAGTCTGGCTGCTGCGGCAATCGAACGCTTCTGCCTGTCACTCGGCTCGGCAGCCGGCGATTACGCGCTGGCGCATGGCGCTTCGGCCGTGGTGATCGCCGGTGGGCTGGGGCTGCGGATCAAGGATACGCTGGTCGCCTCGGGCTTTGCGACCCGATTCCGCGCCAAGGGGCGGTTCGAGGCGATGATGGCCACGCTGCCGGTCAAGCTGATTACCCATCCGCAGCCGGGCCTGCTCGGCGCAGCGGCTGCTTTTGCCAGGGAGCATCCGGTTTGACCGACATCGACACGCTGATGCGCATGGCCCCGGTGATCCCGGTGCTGGTGATCGACGACGTTGCCCATGCTATCCCGATCGCGCAGGCGCTGGTGGCGGGCGGCCTGCCGGTGCTGGAAGTGACCCTGCGCACGGCTTGCGCGATCGACGTGATCCGCGCAATGAAGACCGTGCCCGGCGCGATCGTCGGCGCCGGCACCGTGCTCAACCCCGCCGATCTCGACAAGGCCCTGGCGGCGGGCAGCGCATTCATCGTCTCGCCCGGCCTGACCCCGGCGCTGGGCGCGGCGGCGGTGGCCAGCGGCGTGCCGTTCCTGCCCGGCACCGCCAATGCCGCCGATATCATGCTGGGGCTCGACCTGGGGCTGACCCGGTTCAAATTCTTTCCGGCAACGGCCAGCGGCGGCATTCCCGCGTTGCAGGCGATCGCCGCGCCGTTCGGCATGGCGCGCTTTTGCCCCACCGGCGGCATCACCCTGGCCACTGCGCCTGCCTGGCTGGCACTGCCTGCGGTGCTGTGCGTCGGGGGCAGCTGGATGGTGCCCAAGGGTGCGCCCGACGCTGCCGCCATCACCGCCGCCGCGCGGGCGGCTGCGGCTTTGCCCCGCTAACCGGAGAACGCAGCAATGAGCGAATTTGCCGCCCTGGATGCCCGCCTGGAAGCGCTCCACGTCCGCACGGCCGAAACGCCGCTGTTCAATCCGGTGTTCCAGCTGGGGCTGGAGCTGTCGCGGCGGATCGAAAATGGCGAACTGACACTCGACGGGGTCGAGGCGATGGTCGCCGAACTGGAATGCGAGGCACTGCGCGCGCGCGCCGAGCGGCTGCACCGGCTGATCGCGCCGGTGGACCCGGACGGCAATCTCGCCGGGCTCAAGGGCCTGGCCGATACCGGTGATTTTGCCGGCTTTGCCGCGCGCTGGTCGCGGCCGGTGGCGCATATCGTGTTCACGGCCCACCCCACCTTCCTGCTGTCGAGCGCCGAAACCGAAGCGGTGGCAGCTGCGGCCACCTCGGGCGATTGCAGTGCTGCCACGGTCTGCGTCGCGCCGCATGGCCGCGATACCATCACGCTGGACACCGAGCATGCTGCCGCCATGACCGCAATCGCCCGGGGCCAGGCGGCGCGCGACCGGATCAACCTGATGCTGCTGCGCACCGCGCGCCAGCGCTGGGCCGATCGTTGGCAGGAATTGCAGCCCGAGCCGCTGCGCTTTGCCAGCTGGGTCGGCTATGACATGGATGGCCGCACCGACATCGGCTGGAACACCTGCATCCGCTATCGGCTAGAGGAAAAGGCCCAGCGGCTCGGGCTTTACGCCGCCCAATTGGCCGAAGCCGCGCCCGAGCCGGCGGCGCGGCTGTCTGCGGCTAGCCGTCACTCCGCCGACATGGCGGCGCTGTTCGCGGCCAGCCTCGACGAACCGGCAGCCGTGTCCGCGGCCGCCAACACGCTGACCGCCGCTCACCCGGACAAGCTGACCAGCCTGTCGGCGATCATTGCAGAACTCGAAACGATGGCCGCGAGTGCCGCGCCGGAAACCGCGGAAACCTTGCTGGTCGTCGCCGCCGCGATGCGCACCGATGGCCTGGGCATGGGCTGGGTGCACTTCCGGGTGAATTCGTCGCAATTGCAGAACGCCATTCGCCGCCGCATCGACCCCGATGGCAAGCTCGACCTCGGCAGCCAGGCCGCACTGGTCAAGATGCGCGAATTGCTGGCCGGGGCCAGGCCGCTACGCTCGAACTTCGCCGCGCTGGCGATGGAAAACAGCACCGCCGTGCGCCTGTTCCTGACCATGGTGGAAATCCTGCACCACATCGATGGCGACGCGCCGATCCGCATGCTGGTGGCCGAATGCGAACAGCCCACCACCATGCTGGCGGCGCTCTATTACGCCAAACTGTTCGGGATCGCGGAACAGGTCGATATTTCGCCACTGTTCGAAACCGAAAGCGCGCTGGAACACGGTGGCCGCTTTCTGGAGGCGCTGCTGGCAGAAGACGCCTACCGCAGTTATGCCCGCACGCGCGGCCGGGTCGCGATCCAGACCGGATTTTCCGACGCCGGGCGCTTCGTCGGGCAGATCCCCGCCGCGCTGGCGATCGAGCGCCTGCAGGGGCGACTGGCCGAAGTGATGACCGAGAACGGGCTAAGCGATGTCTCGGCGCTGATCTTCAACACCCATGGTGAATCGATGGGGCGCGGGGCGCATCCGACCAGCCTGGCCGACCGGCTGGCGTGGCCGCTGTCGCCGTGGTCGCGGCGGCGGTTCGTGCGCGCGGGGATCAGGCTGGAGCCTGAAGTCAGCTTTCAGGGCGGCGACGGCTATCTGTTCTTCGGCACGCCCGAACTTGCGCTGGCGACGCTGACCCGCTTTATCGAACTGGCCCCGGCGCACACCGATCCCTATGCGCCGACCGATCCGTTCTATCGCCGCACCGACCTGAGCCTCGATTTCTACCGCGCCATCCGCCGCGTGCAGCAGCGCCACCTCGCCAGCTCCACCTATTCGCGCGCGCTGACCGCGTTTGGCCTGGGCCTGCTCAACGACACCGGCAGCCGCAAGGCCCGCCGCCAGTCCGACCTGGCCGCCGATCGCCAGATGAGCCTGCGCCAGTTCCGCGCCATCCCGCACAACGCCATCCTGCAACAGCTGGGCTATCCGGTGAACGTGATCGCCGGCTTCGGCACCGCGTCCGACGGCAATGTCGAGGAACTCGCCGCGCTGCTCACCACCAGCGAGCGCGGGCGCCAGATGGTGCGGCTGGTCCGCGCCGCCAATGCCCTGGCCAGCATCAAGACCGTCGCAGCCTATGGCGAGCTGTTCAACTCGGCCTATTGGGCCAGCCGGCCCTATCGCGGCAATGAAGACCATATTGCCGATGGCTGCCTGGCGCTGGCCGAATATCTGACCAGCGACGATCGCACCGGGGTGTTTCGCAGGCTGGCGTCGCGACTGCGTGTCGATTCGCTCAAACTCTATCGCCTGCTGCGCGGCATTCCCCAGGATGCGCCCGCCCCCGGTCAGGAGCCCAACCTGCGCGATGCCCGCGAACATACCCGCCGCATGCTGGGCGTGCTCCACGCGCTGCGGCTGGCACTGATGCAGCATATGTTTTTGCGGGTGGTCATGGTCCCCGCTTTCAGCCGCGCCAACGACATCGCCCGCGAAGACGTGCTGGAAATGGTATTCACCCTGCGCATCGACGAGGCGCTGGCCCAATTGCGCCGCGCCTTCCCCGTCGCCTTCCCCAAACTCAGCGATTTTTCGGTGCAGGAGCCCGCCGATTATCCCGACGAAGGCGCCACCGGCTACGCCACCATCCGCCGCGACTATATCGAACCGATCGCCCGGGCGCAGGCGCTGTCGCTGCGGATTAGTACCGCGATCGCCAATGAGTTTGGCGCGCATGGGTAGGGGTTTTAAGGTGGGTATGGTGGCGGCGAAGATCGAGGCGAACGAGGAATATGGGGGTTGTTTTTCAGGTGTGACCGTAAGTTGGGATGCGCGCTCAATTTTAATAATTAGGGGTTATGGTACGTGTCACTGTAATTCCAGAGGGTTCTGTCAAATTTAACCCAACCTCGCAAATGTTACACGCCACTATAGACAATATTGTTATGAAGGATGGCGGTTAATTGTAGTCAAGAGGCAAATAAAATGAGCCGTATTTCGAAGATTTTCCATTATTTTTTCATTATTTTATGTATTATTGGTTTGTTTTTCGAATTTACGATGGTGATCGCGATAAGCGAATGCAGTCCGCCATGCGGTGGACTTATAGTTAGAATAATCTCAGTAACAGATATATTATTATTTCTAGACACGGTACTGGTTTCTTTTTCATTATTTTTAATTTTAATTTCCAGCGGCACCATTACGAAGCGCAGGTCAGTAAGATTCGTCAATTATTTATTATTAATAAACATGGCTGTTTTTTTGATTTTAGGATTGTTCGGCCATAATATGATCTTTTATACCGTGGGTATTGAATATTGGTTCAAGTTTATATATTTATTATTGCTAGCTGCCTCACTATGTGAAATATTATACTTGATAAAAAACCGGGATTACGGTGGATTACGGTGACACGTAAAATAACCCCTCAATTGACATATCGAGAGGGGCTGTGGTAATTGGGGATCATTTTGCCCTGCTCGGGATGCGCACTCTAACTTTGAATAATTAGGGGTTATGGTACGTGTCACCGTAATCCCTAAAAATCCCCTCCCAGTGCTGGAGTCTATCCTCCACCACCATTGATGCAATTTGAATGGTTGAACGTTATGATGCGTATCGTTATTGCAGCTATCTTAATTATTTTACCGTCTCCGGCGATGGCGGATACTATAAATAATTCAGTAGAATATAGATTCAATTTTGAATCCGATGACGGATCTTACATATTTGAGATCATTAATTACGGAATATCTGGTAATAAATATGATATTAATCATATTAAAATCTCAAAAAGAGAAATTCATATTGAGTGCTTAAGTAAATGTACATGCCGTGGTGCTTATGAGGAGGGAATTGGGCAGGGGTCTGGCTGGCCGTCTGGCTCAGGAATTTTAGGAATATTTCAAGTTCAAGACGAATCTAGGCATTTAGTAACAACTTGGGCGGCAAGCACCTCTTATAATATTAAAATATATGGATGCGAAGGTGGGAAATTAAAGAGGGTTGCCGCTATAAATTCTCGAACAAGTCCGGTCGTGATCCCAGATCAAAACGGAATGCCGGTGATAGAATATTCTCCCGATTACGATAATCCGGAAGCAAAGGAGACTTTATACTGGAACGGAAAAATTTATAAACTCAAATCTAGGAATTAATTGTAATTGCGGTGACACGTGTAACAACCCCTAAATAGCCGCCTGCCGGTGCCTTTATGCAGCAGTTCCCCCCTATCCCGGAATTACGGTGACACGAATTACGGTGACACGTCCGAAAACCCCTAAACTGAAGCTGGTGGCTGAGTTTATATTGGCGATGTTCGTAAGGGTATAGGGAGCCGCAACAGGCTCTGCCATTGGGCTCGGCGTGGGTTTGCCGTCCCTGGCTGTGTTCATCGCTGCTGCGCTGCGTGGACGCGGCTAAGGTCTGATCATGCTCTCGATCTGCCTGCGGGTAAGGAAGGCGTCGAGGAGGACGCTGACGATGTGCTTGTCGGCGTCGGAGAGGTGTTCGACGGCGTGGAACTGGCGAAGGAGGTCGCGGTCGGTGAGCCGGGCTGCGGCGGCACGGTCGCTTGCCCCTTCGATCAGGAATTACAGTGACGCCTAAAATAACCCCCAAATTGACATCGCAACAAATCATCGCTAACCGGCATCATGGCCCGTTTGCCCCGCCTTGTGCTTCCCGGTATCCCGCATCATGTGACACAGCGGGGTAACCGGCGCGAACGTACCTTTTTCGAGGATGGCGATTACGCGCTGTATCTTGATCTGCTGGCTGAGGCGGCTGCCCGATATGGGTTGGAGATATGGTCCTATTGCCTGATGCCGAACCATGTTCACGTCATTGCCGTGCCGCGCGACAGCGATGCTTTGGGCCGGGCTTTTGGCTATGTGCATCGTCATTACACCGGCTATGTCAACGCACGCATGCGGGTGACGGGACATTTGTGGCAAGGGCGTTTCAGCTCCGTGGCGATGGACGAGCAACACCTGCTCGCGGCCCTGCGGTATGTCGCGCTCAATCCGGTGCGGGCTGGTCTGGCGGCACAGGCCGAAGACTGGCTGTGGTCGAGCGTTCGGGCGCATTTTGCCGAACAGGATGATGTCGTGGTCAAGGTCGCGCCTGCGCTGGAGCGGATCGGCGATTTCCGTGCCTTTCTCGGCGAGGATTTCGATGAGGCCTTTACCTACGCGGCATTGCGCAAGGCAGAAACGATCGGTCGCCCGGTCGGATCGCGTCAATGGCTGGAAGATATGGCAGCCCGCACCGGCTTGCCCCTGGTTCCGCAAAAGCGCGGGCCAAAGCCGCGGAGTGATACGGCGCGGAAGGCGATCGCGGTCGCCGGAAGACGGTAGAGGAGCGCGCGAGGGCCTGGCCCCCGCGGCTCAAACACCCCGCCGCTTTGGCGCCTTCATGAAACTCCATCCGTCCGGCAGAGGCCGCGCGACCAGACCCCCGATCGAGGCGGGCTGATGCGCTACCAGGCTGTCGAACAGCCGCGCCAGCGCCTGGCCGCGCGGTTGTTCGCCGTCCATTTGCCGCACGATCCGTGCCAGCACGCGCAGCGCGATCGCGCGTGGGGCGCGGGGGCGGTAGGTCAGGCCCAGCCCTTCGGTGGTTACGCCTTCGCGCCATTCGCGCAGCGCGGCCCACTCCAGCGCGGCATCGGCATCAGCCAGATGCGCGGCGCTGGCGGCAATCGCAGATATGTCCAGCCAGTCCGCTTCCTGTAACGCGTGGCGCAGCCGCACCCGATCGTAACGCTCGTCGGCGTTGCCGGGATCGTCTGCCGCGGCCAGCCCCGCCGCCGCGACGACCGCGCCCAGTTCTTCCCGGCGCCAGCCGAGCAATGGGCGCAGCAGCAGGCGATCCGTGCCGGGCACGCGGCCCCGTTCGCGTACCCCGGCCAGGCCCGCCACCCCGCCCGCCCGGTTGAGCCGCATCAGCAGGGTTTCGGCCTGATCGTCGGCGTGATGCGCGGTGGCCAGCGCATCCAGCGCATGGGTCGCCATCCAGTCACCCAGCACGGCATAACGCGCAGCCCGTGCCTCGGCCTGGACATTGCCGTCGGCCACGACCACGCGCAGCGTTGCGTGAGGCACGCCCAGGCGCGCACAGATGCGAGCGACCCCGGCGGCTTCATCGGCGGCCTCCGCGCGCAGCCCATGATCGACCGTGGCCGCGGCGACGGCGCCGGGCCGGGCCGCCTGCGCCAGCAGCAACAGCGCCAGGCTGTCGGGGCCGCCCGATACCGCCAGCCCCAACCGTGCGGTCGGCGCGCGCGCGGCCTGGGGCCAGATGCGGGCGAGATCGGCCTGGAATCGCCCGGTCAGCGCCACCGCCGGGCCGGCGATATCGGCGCCATGCCCGCTCAACCGGCGCTCAATTGCAGGTCAGATCGCCGCGTGTCCTGGCGTATTCCTGGTGCAGGCGGCCCTTGGCTTCGGCGGCGTAAGTCGCGGCGAATTCATTCAGGGCGACACAGGCCCGCGAGGTATAGCCCAGCTGGCGCATCGCTTCGGCCAGATTGAGCAGGCTGTCGGCGGCGCGCGGCCCTTGCGGATCGGTCTTGTAATTGGTCAGGAACCAGGGCGCTGCGTCGTTCGGCTTGCCATCGTCCAGATAGACGCGGCCAAGAAGATTGCGCGCAAAGCCGATGTGCGCGTCCCTGGGATATTTATCGATGTAGATTTTCAACTGCTGCGCGGCTTCGGGATAGAATTTGGCGGTGTAAAGCCGAAAGCCATAGGAGTATTCGTCCAGGCCGGCGTCCCCGGTCTGCGGCTTGATCACCGCCTCGACGGCGGCGATGCGCTGGGCCGATGGGCGCGCCGGCCCGGCCGCATGGTCCGCACCGGTCCGGCCGGAAGCGCCGCCGGTCATCGCCGACAAATTGGTGGCGGTGGCGGAGCTGGCAACGGGTGCTGCCGCAGCAGCAGCAGCCGGCGCGGGCGCGACGGCCAGCGGGGCCGTGGATGCCGTGGCCGCCGGCGCGGCGGCTGCGGGATTCGGGCCGGCGCCGGGCGGGTTCAACCGGGTCTCGAGCTGGCGCTGGCGGTTGGCCATTTCCTCGTTCTGGGCGGTAAGCCGCGCCAGCTGGGCTTCCAGGGCGTCCATCCGGGTGAGCAGGTCGGTCATCGGCGTAGTCGCCGGGATGCCCGTTGACACGGGCGAGGCCAGCCGCTGCGCGCCCGCCGCGTCCTGGGCGCGGGCGGGCAGCGCCGCGCCGGTGACCGCCATCGCAGTCAGGCTTGCCGCACATGCCCATGCGGTGCGCGGGCGCGTGCTGCGTCTGGCTGAGTTCATCGTCCGGACCTCGTCAAATTGTCCCTGTCGGGTTTATTGCACAAATGTGGAAGCTGTCTAACCTGGCGGCAGGGCTGCGGCGGGCATCGCCGCGGCGGGCGGCGGTGAATTGCGGGCCAACAGCGCGGTGGCGGAGATCGGCACGTTCTTCATCGTCTTTTGTTTTTCGGACAGCTTGGGCACCGGCCTGCCCGCGATGGAAATGGCCAGCGCGTCGGGGCGGCCGGTCCAGATCATCGGCGCCTGTGCATTGGCGGGCACGGTGAAGCTCTGCCCCTGGGCCAACTGGCCTTCGAACAATTTCCTGCCCGATGCCTCGTACACCTTGACCCAGATGCCGGCGGACAAGGCGCTGACCGACACTGTCCCCCCGGCCGGCAGCGGGGGCGCGGGCGATGCCGCCGCCAGGCCGGCGATTTTCTGGCCCGTTACCACGCCCGGTACCACGGCAGCAGGGGTTCGGTTCGCCGCCTTCGGCACATCGGCGGGCAGGATCGAGGGCAGCGATCCGGTAGAATTCCCGGCGTTATGCCAGAATGCCAACCCGCCCGCGAACACCGCCAGCGCGCCAAGCCCGGCGATAATCGCCAGACGCCGACCGGGCACGCGCGCCGGATCGCCGGGGGCAAAAACCGGGGCGCTGACGATATCGCCAGCCGGCGCGGCACCATCCAGTTCGGCACGCACCTCGCTGGCGATGGCCGCTTCGTCCAGCCCGACCAGCCGCGCGTAACTGCGTGAAAAACCAATGGCATAGATGCGCGATGGCAGCGAAGAGAACTGCCCTTCCTCGATCGCTGCCAATGATCTTTCCGGAATTTTAGTCGCGGCAGAGACTTCCGCGAGCGTTTTGCCCGCAGCCATCCTGGCACGCTTTAGCTGCTGCCCGGCACTTTCAAGTGGCAGCTCGGCGATTTCCACGTCTGCAGCCATAACGATCCCGCTATATTTTTTTCACCAAGAGCCCCGTCTCCAAACAGCGCCATGGTAAACGGAAAGTCAATTTTTTTATGGATTTTGAAAGGGTCTGCGTCTGCGTCGGGCGGTGGGCAGCCGTCGATCAGTCCAATGTTATCGCCCGTGCGTGGGCCCAGTCGGTCAATGCGGTGCGCATATCGGGCGGCGGCGAGGCCAGCCAGCCGGCCATCGCCGCCTCGATCTGGGGCAGGTCGATCTTGCCGATCATCGCCTTGATCGGGCCGACGGCGGCCGGGGTGATCGAAAAACGACGGATACCCAGCCCCAGCAAGGCCAGCGCCTCCAATTGCCGACCGCCCATTTCGCCGCATACCGCCAGATCGACCTGATGCCCGGTGGTGCCGGCCAGCGTGGCCACCTGACCCGCGACGCGGCCCAGAAAACGCAGAATCGCCGGGCTCAACCAGTCGTAGCGTTCGGCCAGCTTGGGGTTGGAACGGTCGGCGGCGAACAGAAACTGGGTCAGGTCGTTGGTGCCGATCGACAGGAACTGCAATTTGGGCAGCATCACATCGAGCATTTCGGCCAGCGCCGGCACTTCCAGCATCGCGCCGAAGCGAATCGCTTCGGGCACCTTTTTCTGGCGCTGCTTCAGGAATGCCAGCTGCCCGTCGAACACCGCCTTGGCGGCGTCGAACTCCCAGGGCTCGGCGACCATCGGAAACATCACATGCAGCGTGCGCCCCGCCGCCGCTTCCAGCAGGGCACGCGCCTGTACTTTCAACAAGCCGTCGCGCTCCAGCGCAACGCGCAGGGCGCGCCAGCCCATCGCCGGGTTTTCCTCGCCCGGGCCATCGTCGTGGCGCAGATACGGCAGCACCTTGTCCCCACCGATATCGACCGTGCGGAACACCACCGGCCGGCTGCCCGCAACATCCAGAACCTCGCGATAGAGCCGCGTCTGGCGTTCGCGCGAGGGCAGCGTGGCGGCCACCAGAAACTGGAATTCGGTGCGAAACAACCCCACCCCGTCGGCGCCGGTCAGACTGAGATTTGGCATATCCTCGCGCAGGCCGGCATTGATCATCACCGTTACGCGGGTTCCGTCCAGGCTGCGCGGTTCCACCTCGCGCAGCGCGGCATAAGCGGCCTGGCGCTCGCGGCTTTTGGCAAAGCGCGCCTCGAACGCCTCGACCATCGGGGCCGCCGGGCGCACGCTGGCCATGCCCTGATCGCCATCGAGCAGCAAGTGATCGCCTTCGCGCACCAGCCCGCGCAAACCGCGCACCCGCCCCAGCACCGGAATGCCGATCGCACGGGCGACGATCACGACATGCGCGGTCAGCGAGCCTTCTTCCAGGATCACCCCCTTCAGCCGCCGCTTGTCATATTCCAGCAGTTCCGCCGGACCCAGATTGCGCGCGATCAGGATCGCATCGCCGCGCAGGCCCTTGCTGGCGGCGGTGCCCATCTGGCCCGACACCGTGCGCAGCAGCCGGTTGGACAAATCCTCCAGGTCATGCATGCGATCGGCGAGCAGCGGATCGTCGATCTGGCGCATGCGCATGCGGGTGCGCTGCTGCACCCGCTCGATCGCCGCTTCGGCGGTCAGCCCCGATTCGATCGCTTCATTGATGCGCCGCGACCAGCCTTCATCGTAAGCGAACATCTTGTAGACCTGGAGCACTTCCTCATGCTCGCCATCGACGCCGAATTCGGCCTGGCTGGCCATGCGATCGATCTGGGCTCGCATCCTGTCAAAAGCGAGATAGACGCGCTGGCGCTCGGCCTCGACATCGTCGGCCATGGTCTGTTCGATGGTGATGCGCGGCTGGTGGTAGACGGCATAGCCGCTGGCCAGCCCCTTCACCAGCGCCAGCCCCTTCAACTGCACCGGGCCGCTCTGCGCCGCGCTGAGCCCTTGCGCATCCTCATCGACCAGCTCGGCGTTGGAAATCATCTCGGCCAGCACCATCGCGACGGTCTGGAGCGCCTCGATCTCGACCTCTTCATAGCGGCGCGGCTCGACATGCTGCACGCACAACACGCCGATGCCGCGTTCCCGGCGCACGATCGGCACGCCGGCAAACGAGTGATATTTGTCCTCGCCGGTTTCCGGGCGATAGGAAAAATCCGGGTGCGTCGCGGCTTCGGCCAGATTGAGCGTTTCCACGCCGCGACCGATGGTGCCGACCAGCCCTTCGCCCAGCGCCATGCGGGTGACATGCACCGCCTCCTGCGACAGGCCGCGCGTGGCAAACAGTTCCAGCATGCCCTCGCGCAGCAGATAGATCGAGCAGACCTCGCTGTTCAGGCAAGCGCCGATCACCTCCACCACGGTGTTCAGCTTGGCCTGCGCGTTGGACCGCGACGCCATGACCTCGTGCAGCCGGGTCAGGATGGTGCGCGCTGCCGCGACGCCCCCGCTCATGCCGGCAGGCCGTTTGCGCGCGCAATCATCGCCGCAAGCTTCGTCAAAACGCTAGTCATGGCAACGACCTAGCCTAAAGCGCCGCGCTTGGAAACTTGCGCTTTGCTGCCACGCTCAGGGGGCGAATGCCAATGGCTGTCGATGGCGCGCGGATCGCCTGTCGTCGATCGGAACCTAAAGCCCCCTCCTCTTCAGAGGAGGGGTTGGGGGTGGTAGAAGCGAACAATTCGCTTCGCGAGCGCAGCTCCGTTGCACCACCAACCCTTGATCCCCTCCTCCGAAAAGGACAGGAAAGAGTACCAATCGCCGCAGCGTCGTATCGGTCGTCGATCAGTGGTGGGAAATTTCGTCCTTGATCCGCAGTTTGCGGCGTTTCAGCGTTTTCAGCGCGGACAAGTCGGGCAAGGGTCGGGTCAATTCATCGTGGATCTGTTTTTCGAGGCTGGCATGCTTGATTTGCAAAGCATTGATATGCGAAACTTCCATAGGTGTCGCTCCTCTGACGTGCGGCCCTGCCCAGCCTGGGCGAAACGTCACACCATGTGGCGCGCCGCCGGCAGACTGGCCAAGAGGCCAGTTCAAGACCCCTGTTCGTCGGGACGCGCATTGGCCCGCCCCCGCTATCGGGCTGCACGACAGGTCGGCGGTAATCCGAACCGACTCGCCGCTGCAATCTTCCAGCGTGATTGTCATCAAACCATACTTCGCTTATTCCGATAAGTGGATTTAGTTGCAAATCCGACGAACCGGCCGATGGGTGCGAAGAAGTGGCCGCCCCGTCTCGGGCGTTTCAGAAAAGTGGCAAATGGAAATGACGGCGTGAGCGAAGAAGAAATGCGCAAACGCCTGGAATTGCTGCGCGTGGAGCATCGCGATCTCGATGCGGCGATCGACGCGCTCGGCACGGCGCCGCTGATCGACCAGTTGCAGATCGCCCGTCTGAAAAAGCGCAAGCTGAAGCTGAAGGACCAGATCGCCCTGATCGAGGACTATCTGATCCCCGACATCATCGCCTGAGGAAACCATGAACCTCCCCGCCCGCCCCTGGCCCACCGGCACCGCCCAGCAGCTCGAACCGCTGGTGCGCCGCGTGCTGGCCGCCAACCCCTCGCCCTTCACCTTCACCGGCACGCAGACCTATCTGGTCGGCGCGGGTGACAGCATCGCGGTGATCGATCCCGGCCCCGACGAACCGGATCATCTGGAGGCGTTGATCGCCGCGATCGGCCCGGCGCGCGTTGCCGCGATCCTGTGCACGCACACGCACCGCGACCATTCCCCCGCCGCCGCGCCGTTGAGCGCGCGCACCGGGGCGCCGGTCATCGGCTGTGCCGCGCTGGTGCTCGACGATGCCGGGCCGCGCGCGGATGCCGCGTTCGATCCCGGCTATGCGCCCGACCGGGTGCTGGCCGATGGCGAACAGCTGACCGGGCCCGACTGGGCGCTGACGGCCGTCGCCACCCCGGGCCACACCTCGAACCATCTGTGCTATGCGCTGGGCAATAGCGGGGGGGAGCAAGGCGGCGCGCTGTTCACCGGCGATCACATCATGGGCTGGTCCACCACCGTGGTCGCACCGCCCGATGGCGACATGGCCGCCTATATGGACAGCCTGCAAAAGATTCACGACCGCGCAGACCGCGTCCATTACCCCGCTCACGGCCCGCAGATCGACAACCCGCGCCAATTCGCGCGCGGCCTGATCGGTCACCGCCGCCAGCGCGAACGCCAGATCCTGGCATTGCTGGGCGACGTACCACAGAGCATCGCCGAAATGGTCCCGCGCATGTACAAGGGCGTGGCGCAGGAGTTATGGGGCGCTGCCGGCCGATCGGTGCTGGCGCATCTGATCGATTGCGAAAACCGCGGACTGGTGACGCGAGATGGCGAAACCTGGCGGCTCGCAGCGCCGATCTCGTGAATCAGCTCGGCACGTTCGCCTGAGCTTCGCGGCCATCGCCTTGCGGCGCGGACAGGATATCGCGGGTCACCGGCCCCTTGTCGGCGGTGTGGGTATCCGGATCGCCGGCGGTCGAACGGATGCTCGGCGCGGGGGCGCCGGCGCGGTTCAGGGCGCCCTTTTCCACGTCGCTGCGTGGGGCCGGGCCGCCGAACATCGCGTCGAGCGTGTCCTGCTGGCTGGTGCGCGCGGTCGCCTGCGGCGCGCCCTGCTGCGGCGGGCTCAACGCGAAATCGGGCGGGATGACCAGCGACGCCTGGCGCTGCACGGCGAATTCATCGGGGCCGGTGTGGAAAATGCCGCCATTGGCGCAGCCGTCCAGCGCGGCCGTGGTGGCGATCGCCAGGATAAGGGCGGTGATGGTGCGCATGGTCGTCAATTCTCCGGAGCAGACAGGCCGCGCTTTTCGCGCGAAAGGAACGAACGGGCAAGGATAATCAGGACGCCGCAGGTGATCGCCGCATCGGCAAGATTGAAGATCAGGAACGGGCGCCAGCTGTCGAAATGAAGGTCGGCATAATCGACCACATAGCCCAGCGCCATCCGGTCGCGAATATTGCCCAGCGCGCCGCCCAGCACCAGCCCCAGCGCGGCGGTATCGGCGACGTGCCGTTCGCGCAGCAGCCACACCAGCACGGTCAGCGCAATGGCGGCGGTCAGCGCGACCAGCAGCCAGCGCTGGGTATCGCTCCCGGCGTCGAGCAGGCCCAGCGAGACGCCGGTATTTTCGGTAAAGGTGAAGTTGAAGATCGGCAGCAGGGTGATCTGCCCGACATCGCGCAGGTGCAGCGGGCCGAGCATCGCCCATTTCACCGCCTGATCGGCGATGAAGGTGACGGCGGCGATGGTGAAGCCGATGATGCGGGGAAAACGGCTATTCACAACGATTCCTGCTAGCTTCGTCATGCTGAACTTGTTTCAGCATACATCGCGCGTCCGGGTCCGTCGGCCCGTGGGGATGAATGGACCCTGAAACAAGTTCAGGGTGACGGCGGGGGTTATTGGCCATGCACCACGTCCTCACAGCGCTGGCACAGCGCGCCGTCTTCGGTGACGTCAGGGAGGTGTCGCCAGCAGCGGCCGCATTTGTGGTGAGTGGTGCGGGTAACGGAGACTACCGGGCCGAGTTCGTAAGATACAAGCGAGACATCTGCGGTGATGAAAAACTCGGCCAACCCAATTCCGTCAAGCGCTTCAATCCGTTCGGCGGGCAGCGTTATTTCGATATCGGCTTCAAGGCCCGATCCGATTATTTTCTCGCGCCTGAAAGGCTCAATCGCGCCCAGCACCTGCGTGCGAAGATGCCGCACTGTCTCCATGCGGCCTATCGTTCCAGCATGATATTCAATCAAATGATTGCCAAGGCGTTCTGTTGCCTCGGGGGTACTGGGATCAATACTGTCTTCACCCCAACCCTGGTATGAAATTCCCTGCCATACTTCGGGAATCACCGCCCATTCCAGCAAATGCACACTCCCCGCATCCGCAAACCGCGTCCTCCACACCTCTTCCGCCGTAAACACCAACACCGGCGCCGCATACCGCACCAGCGCATGAAACAGCACATCCAGCACCGTGCGATAGGCCATCCGCTTGGGATCGCCAGCCGCGTCGCAGTACAAACAGTCCTTGCGGATATCGAAGAAGAACGCCGACAAATCCTCGTTGCAGAAATCGGTCAGCGCACGGACATAGGTGTTGAAATCATAGTCGGCCACGGCCTGCCGCAGCGTCGCATCCAGCCGCGCCAGCAGCGCCAGCACGTAACGCTCCAGCTCGGGCATCGCCGCCACGTCCACCCGTTCGGCCTCGGAAAAGCCGTCGAGCGCGCCCAGCAGATAGCGGAAGCTGTTGCGCAGCTTGCGGTACTGGTCGGCCACGCCCTTGAGGATTTCATCGCCGATGCGGTGGTCCTCGGTGTAATCGACGCTCAGCGCCCATAGCCGGATGATGTCGGCGCCGTTGGTTTCCATCACCTTGAGCGGATCGATGGTGTTGCCCAGCGACTTGGACATCTTCATGCCCTTGGCATCCATGGTGAAGCCATGCGTCAGCACCGCCTTGTACGGCGCATGGCCGCGCGTGGCGCAGGCCTCCAGCAGCGAGGACTGGAACCAGCCGCGATGCTGGTCGCTGCCTTCGAGGTAAAGGTCGGCGAGCGGCCCGGTGTATCCCGCCGGGCGCGTCAGATCGGGCCAGCGCCCCGATTCGAGCACGAAGGCATGCGTCGAGCCGCTGTCGAACCACACGTCGAGAATGTCGGCGACGCGCTCGTAATCCTCGGCGCGGTAAGTGTCGCCGAGGTATTCCTGCGCACGCGCTTCGTCCCAGGCGTCCACGCCGTCGGCATTGATGGCGGCCAGGATGCGCGCGTTGACAGCCGCGTCGCAGAGATATTGCCCGGTCTGGCGATTGCCGAACAGGGTGATCGGCACGCCCCAGGCGCGCTGGCGCGATAGCACCCAGTCGGGCCGCCCCTCGACCATCGCGCCGATGCGGTTGCGGCCCTTTTCGGGGATCCAGCGGGTGGCGGCGATGGCGCGGACGGCGGTTTCACGCAGGGTTTCGCCGTTGTTGACAGGCTTGTCCATCGGCACGAACCATTGCGGGGTGCAGCGATAGATGACCTTGGCCTTGGAGCGCCACGAATGCGGGTAGGAATGCTTGTAATCGGCGCTGGCCGCCAGCAAGCCCCCTGCGTCGCGCAAGGCGGTGCAGATCGGGCCGTCGGGGGCGTTGAATTTGGCATTGATGACGCTGCCCTCGCCGCCGAGCCAGGCCCAGTCGGCGCGGTATTTGCCGTCAGCTTCGACCGCGAAGACCGGCTCGATGCCGTTGGCTTTGCACAGCAGGAAATCGTCCTCGCCGTGGTCGGGGGCCATGTGAACGAGGCCGGTGCCGGATTCGGTGGTGACGAAGGACGAGCCATCGAGAAACGGGCGCGGGCGGAGGAAGAATTCCGCGAGCGGTGAGGTGGGATCGAGGTTGTTCTTAAGCCCCTCCCCTTCAGGGGAGGGGTTGGGGTGGGGCCCATCCCCATATCCCGCGCCAGCCGGAGAGGCCCCACCCCCAACCCCTCCCCTGAAGGGGAGGGGAGCAGCGAAGGCCTTTGCCATCGGGTGGCGGGCGATGGTGCCGGCTAGTTCGAAACCTTTGATTGATTCAGCACGCCAAGTGTTAGGGGCCACCCCCAGTTCGCGCGTGAGGTGAGGAACTACAGCCACCGCGTTACCATTGATATCTACTGTTGGCGCGTTAGTCCGAAGGCGGTGAACAAACTGCTCTTTCAGAGATTCCGCAATCAAAACACGCAATCCATGCAACGCGTAATGCGCAGAAATCTCGTTCAGGAACTCAGGAGGCCCGCCGGCAACGATTTCATAGAGTTGGTACTCAACCTCCGCCCCATAGGCGATCGCCTGGTTCACCGGAATCGTCCACGGCGTAGTCGTCCAGATCACCGCATAAGCGCCAACCAGTTCCGGAACCCGCGACTCCACGATCTCGAATGCCACATCCACCTGCGTCGAGACGATATCCTCATACTCAACCTCGGCCTCGGCCAGCGCGGTCTTTTCAACCGGCGACCACATCACCGGCTTGGCCCCGCGATACAATTGCCCGCTTTCGGCAAATTTCATCAACTCGCCAACGATGGTCGCCTCGGCGGCAAAATCCATCGTCAGGTACGGGTGATCCCAATCGCCACTGATGCCCAGCCGCTTCAACTGCTCGCGCTGCTTGTCGACCCAGCCCCGCGCATAGGCGCGGCATTCGGCGCGGAATTCCGCCGCCGGCACTTCGTCCTTGTTCAGCTTTTTCTTGCGGTATTGCTCTTCCACCTTCCACTCGATCGGCAGGCCGTGGCAATCCCAGCCCGGCACATAGGGCGCGTCCATGCCGAGCAGGCTCTGGCAGCGCACCACCATGTCCTTGAGGATATGGTTCAGCGCATGGCCGACATGGATGTCGCCATTGGCGTAGGGTGGCCCGTCGTGGAGGATGAACTTTTCCCGGCCCGCACGCCCGTCGCGCAGCTTGCGGTACAGGTCTTCGGCTTGCCAGCGCGCCAGAATCCCAGGCTCCTTCTGGGGCAGTCCCGCCTTCATGGGGAAATCGGTCTTCGGCAGGAAGACGGTGGCGCGGTAGTCGGGCTTCTCGGTCATGACCGGCGGGCTCTAGCTGGGCCCGCGCCTAACTGCAAATGGCGGGTCAGGCCGGTTGCGTCCGGCCCAGCCAGGCGCGCGCGTCGTTGCAATCGCGCTCCATCTGCGCGGTCAAGGCATCCAGCGAAGCGAATTTCGCCTCCCCGCGCAGGAAATGCTCGAACGCCACGTCGATGTCCTGCCCATACAGATCGCCGGAAAAGTCGAAGAAATAGGGCTCGAGCAATTCCTTGGGCGGATCGAACGTCGGGCGAATGCCGAAATTGGCCGCGCCATCCAGTTTGCGTCCGTTCGCCAATCGCGCGGTGACCGCGTAAATGCCATAACGCGGGCGCAGATACAGCCCGGCATCGATATTGGCGGTGGGATAGCCGATGGTGCGGCCCAGCTTGTCGCCATGCTGGACCGGCCCGCGCATGGTGTAGGGTCGGGTAAGCAGCGCGGTGGCGGTCTCGCAATCGCCCGCCTGTAGCGCAGTACGGATGCGGCTGGAAGAAATCGGGCCTTGCGCGTCATGCACCGCCGGCACCGCGCGCGCCTGCAAGCCGCAGGTCGCGCCGACGCGGCGCAGCAGTTCGGGGGTGCCGGTACCGCCCTTGCCGAAAGTGAAATCCTCGCCGGTAACGACCCCGGCCGCGCCGAGATGGCCGGCAATCGCATCGCGCACCCAGTCTTCGGCAGGCGTGGCGGCCATCGCGCGGGTGAAATGGAATACCAGCATTGCATCGGCCCCGGCCGCCGCGAACAGATCCTGCCGCTGGTCGAGCGTGGTGAGCCGGAACGGCGCGATATCGGGCTGGAACATGCGGATCGGATGCGGATCGAAAGTGGCGACGATGCAGGGGCGCTGTTCGGCCTGTGCCCAGGCCAGTGCCTCGCCCACCACTGCCTGATGGCCGCGATGGAAACCGTCGAAATTGCCCAGCGCAAGGATTGCACCATGCAAATGGTCCGGGACGGGCTGGGTGTTGTCGAGGCGAATCATCAAGCGCCTATAGGTCACGGTGGAGCGTGACGAAAGCGAACGCGGGGCGACCATCTCCGGCAGCATGTTCTTCTCGTGCTACCTCGTGCCAGCCCTTGCCCAGCGGCGGCATGAAGGTGTCGCCGGGGATGTCGGCGTGGATTTCGGTCAGCTCGATCCGGCTCGCGCGGGGCAGTGCGAGCGCATAGATGGCAGCGCCGCCGAAAATGACGATATGCGGCGCGGCGGCAAGCCCCAGGGCCGCCTCCAGCGAATGCACCACATCGGCGCCTTCGGCCCGCCAGGCGGGATCGCGGGTGATGACGATATGGCGGCGGCCGGGCAGCACCCCGGGCAGGGATTCGAACGTCTTGCGGCCCATTACCAGCGGGTTGCCCATGGTCAGCCGCTTGACCCGGCGAAAATCTTCCGGGATGTGCCACGGCATCCCGCCGGCATTGCCAATCACCCCGTTGGCGGCAACGGCGGCGACCAGAAATACCTCGGGCCGAGCGATCAAGCGAGCGTCAGCCGGGTGACATGGCCCATCTTGCGGCCGGGCCGCGCCGCCGCCTTGCCATAGAGATGCAGGTGGTTGGCCGGATCGGCCAGGATCAGCGGCCAGTCTTCGGCGGCATCGCCGATGATATTGCGCATCTCGACGGCGCGTGCGGCCAGCGCGGTATCGCCCAGCGGCAGCCCGCAGATCGCGCGGATGTGGTTTTCGAATTGGGAGGTCAGCGCGCCCTCGACCGTCCAATGCCCCGAATTGTGGACGCGCGGGGCCATCTCGTTGAACACCGGACCAGCCCGGGTGGCGAAGAATTCCAGGCACAGCACGCCGACATAATCGAGCGCCTGCGCGATCTGGCGCGCCAGCGCGCGGCCCTCGGCCACTTGCCCCTGGATCAGGGGCGACGCGGGGACGGTCGAGCGCATCAGGATGCCGTCCTGGTGGACATTTTCCGGCGTATCCCAAAAGCGGATGTCGCCATCGGCGGCGCGGCACAGCAGCACCGAAAATTCGGCTTCGAACGCGACAAAGCCTTCATAGACCAGCGCCGTGGCGGGCAGTTCCAGCGTATCCGCATCCGCCGGGGTCATGATCCGCCACTGCCCCTTGCCATCATAACCGTCGCGGCGGGTCTTGAGGATGCCGGGGGTGCCGATACGGGCGATGGCCACCGCCAGACCGCGGGCCGAATCGACCGCGGCACAGGGCGCCGGCCGGCCACCGAGTTGTCGTGCAAAAGCCTTTTCGGCCAACCGGTCCTGTGCGCATTCCAGCGCACGCGGATGCGGCAGCAGCCGCGCTCCGGTCAGCGCGGCCAGCGGTCCGACCGGCACGTTCTCGAATTCATAAGTGATGACCGCGCAATCTGCGGCAAACCGCGCCAGCGCCGCCGCATCGTCCCATTCGGCACAAGTAAAGGCGGCCGCGACTTCGGCGGCGATACTGTCCTGCTCGGGCGCATAGATGTGGCAGCGGTAGCCCAGCCGTGCCGCCGCCATCGCCAGCATCCGGCCCAACTGGCCACCACCGAGAATGCCGATCGTTTCACCGGGGGCAATCATCGGGTCAAATCGGTCGCTCGGCAACAGCGGCGCTTTGCGCGGCGCGGTACTCCTGCAACCTTGCAGAGAGTTCGGGGTCGTAAATGGCCAGGATCGCGGCGGCGAGCAGCCCGGCATTGGTCGCGCCCCCCTCGCCGATGGCCAGCGTGCCTACGGGAATGCCAGCGGGCATCTGCACGATCGACAGCAGGCTGTCCTGCCCCGACAGCGCCCGCGATTGCACCGGCACGCCCAACACCGGCAGATGCGTCATGCTGGCGACCATGCCCGGCAGATGCGCCGCGCCGCCCGCGCCGGCGATGATCACCTTGAACCCCGCCGCCGCCGCGCCCTTGGCAAAGCTCACCAGCCGGTCGGGGGTGCGATGGGCCGAGACGATCCGCACGTCATGCGCGACGGCCAGCCGGTCCAGCACATCGGCGGCCTTCTGCATCGTCGGCCAGTCCGACTGGCTGCCCATGACGATGGCGACTGACGCGGCCGGTTGAGCGAGGTCCGGAGAAGCAGGTAAAGCGGTGGTGCCGGTCATCGTTCCGACAGATAATAACGGTCGATGGAATCCAGTCTGTCGTCCAGGTCGTAGATTATCGGCTGGCCGGTGGGGATTTCCAGGCCGGTGATATCGTCGTCGGAAATGCCCGACAGATGCTTGACCAGCGCGCGCAGGCTGTTGCCATGCGCCGCCACCAGCACGGTTTCGCCCGACGCCAGCGCCGGGGCGATCGCGGCTTCGTAATAGGGCAGCACGCGCGCGATGGTGTCCTTCAGGCTTTCGGTCTGCGGCACTTCCAGCCCGGCGTAGCGCGGATCGGCCGAGAGATCGAATTGCGACCCGCGCTCCAGCAGCGGCGGCGGAATGTCGAAGCTGCGGCGCCAGACCCTGACCTGCGCGTCGCCATGCTTCGCGGCGGTCTCGGCCTTGTCCAGCCCGGTCAGCCCGCCGTAATGCCGCTCGTTCAGGCGCCAGTCCTTGATTTCGGGCAACCAGGCCCGGCCCGCAGCCTCCAGCGCCAGATGCAGCGTGCGGATCGCGCGGGTCTGCACCGAGGTAAAGGCCAGCGTCGGCAGCACCCCCTTGTCCTTCAGCAACTGTCCGGCGGCACGCGCCTCGGCCTCGCCTTGTGCGGTCAGGTCGACATCCCACCAGCCGGTGAAGCGGTTTTCCAGGTTCCACTGGCTCTGGCCGTGACGGACGAGAATAAGGCAAGGCAAGGCGGGCAACTCCCTGAAACTGCGCAAAACACTGCGGACCGCATGGTAGCGCCGCAAATCGCAGGCCGGACTAGCTTTTCCCGGGCGATTTGGGAAGAGCACCCGACGCGTCGGCGGAGTCATCGCCCATGCTGCGGGCCTGGACCTTGCGGCGACGCAGGTTTTCGCGCAATTTGGCTGCCAGACGCTGTTCGCGCGATGGGGGCGGAGCGGGGTCGGGCGGCAGGCTGCGATCTTCGGACATCGCAGGGTGTTGCCCGCAAGTGGCCCAAGTCTCAAGCCCCGGCTTGACAAAGTGACCCCCCACCGCCAATAGCGCGCCCCTGTCCGCAGCAAGCCGCGCCCTGTCGCGTAGGCCCAGCCGTGGCTGGCGGAATGGTGTGCTGCTGTAGCTCAGTGGTAGAGCGCATCCTTGGTAAGGCTGAGGTCGGGAGTTCAATCCTCCCCAGCAGCACCATTCCGTCGCGCGCGAATAGGGATTCGCGGCACCGGGCGCCGGGTGGCGCCAAATGCCCGCGTTTCCGGGCTTTTCACGCGGGTGTTGTGGTTGCCTTCCGGACAGAGACGCCTTGGTTCAGGGCGAATTTCGCCCGCTTTTGGGCGCTAGTCTCAAAAGCCGATATTGGTGTCCTGTGCCCCAATGCGCCGGCGTTTGGCGCCAGCTTGGGGGCTAGGCAAATCCGAGGAGTTTGCGCTGGTCGACCCAGGTTACAGGCAGATCACTGGCGCGCAGAAGGGTGCGCGCGGTCAGCCTCGACAGGCTGGCGCCCATGGAGAATGGCGGAGACGATGTCGGGGGCAAGGAATTTGAGGCGAGCGAGGCGACAAAGATGGCTGCGGCGGGTTGGGCCTTTACATGCCGGTGAATGCTTGCCGGTCGTGCCATCGACCCAGATGCCGCAAAATATTGTTGCTGCCATGACCGAGCCCGACGTGATCGGTCTTATGTTTCGCGGAGGTAGACGCTGGCCGCTTCCAGCGACAGCATCGGATATTGCTCATGCAAAGCGATGACGGCTTTGCCGGTTTACGAGCAGGGCCGTGTATCGGGCGATTTCTTCGTCCTCGCGCGACGGCAAAGTGAGTATGGTGGTCCGGCCGGTCGCGTTGCTCAGCGGATTGGAGCGGCCACGGTTGCGATCGGTGTCGAGTTCGAGCCCGAAGCATGCCAGGCGGCCGACGATGCCGTCCCGTGCACTTGCATCATTCTCGCCGATCCCCCCGGTGAACACCAGCGTATCTATTCCCCCCAATGTGACGATCATGCCCGCGATCTGCTTGGCGACGGAAATCTGAAACATGTCGAGGGCCAGCCGGGCTTTGGGATCGCTGCTGGCGGCCGCGTTGAGCCGACGGAGGTCGCTGCTGATCCCGGAAAGGCCCGCAAGGCCGGAACGGTGATCGATCAAATCTTCCAGTGCCGCGGCGCCAAGGTTTTGCTGGCGCATCAGATAAAGCAGAATTCCCGGATCGATATCGCCGGTCCGACTGCCCATGATAACGCCTCCCGATGGCGTCAGGCCCATGCTGGTGTCGATCGACTGGCCACCCTTCACGGCGGTGATGCTGGCACCGTTGCCAAGATGCGCGATGACCACCCGATCGCCGATGTCACGGCCGAGCTGGCGCACGATCGACGCGCACGACAGGCCGTGAAAGCCATAGCGCTGGATGCCCAATGCGCGCAGTTCGACAGGCAGGGGCAAGGTGCTCGCGGTTTCCGGCATGTCCACATGGAATGCAGTATCGCAGCAGGCGGCTTGAGGCAGGCCGGGGAAATGCTGCCGGGCGTAACGGATCAGGGCCAGCGCCGGCGGAATGTGCAGCGGCGCAAAAGCCGTAGCACTGTCGAGCGTTTTCAGGACCGCGTCATCGATCAGGCAATGCCGACGCAGCGTCGGACCGCCGTGCACGATGCGATGGCCGATCGCCGTCGGCGCAGGCACTGTCGCGCTTCTCAGTAGCGCGCAAAGCCGGCCGACACTATCCGCGGGCTCCGTCATGGTCGTTGTCTCGTCGATCAGACTGCTACCCGCAGCATCTTGCGCCGATATCCGGCAGCGGGAATCCCCCAGCATTTCGATCTCGCCCGAGATCAACCCGACCGGATCACTCTGCTCAACTTGATACAGCCCGAACTTGATCGAGGACGACCCGCCGTTGAAGGTCAAAACCGACTGATTGCCGGGCACCCCGCTCATTTGACCATGGGTGTGGTCGGCACTGCTGGCCATGCTATACAAAAAAAGCGATCGAACATGGGCTGTTCCCCGCGAGAGGCTACTCGCGCATTCCGCGCAGGGTCCGGCTGCGAGCCAGGCGCATCCCTCTCTTAAACGATCGGGCAAGACCGCTAAACTATCGGAAACTACCCATGGTTGGACGCGGAACGCGCCCGGCTGAGTAGTTTCCGAGCCTGCTCCACGGCTTTTGCATGTGGTTTACAAGATTGATGCCGCAGCTGCGGCGCTGGCCACTTAGAAACTTGCAAGCGGTCGAGCGCGCGCGACCCGCTGATTGCCATCCCTCGCCCGCCTGGATCAATTGCCATGGACGCCATCGTCAAATCGCGAGCCTCGGATTTGCCCCGTCCGGGCGACCAGGAAAGCAAACCATCTGGCGCGCTCACTGCTGCAGAGCTGCGCTTGATCCACGCCTATTGGCGTGCCGCCAATTACCTCTCGGTCGGGCAGATATATCTGTACGACAATCCCCTGCTGCGCGAGCCGCTAACCCAGGCCCACGTCAAGCCGCTAGTGGTCGGGCACTGGGGCACGACGCCGGGCCAGAATTTCATCTATGTCCATCTCAACCGCATCATCAAGGCGCATGACCTGGACATGTTCTACATCGCGGGTCCCGGACATGGCGGGCCTGCGCTGGTCGCGAATACCTATCTCGAGGGCAGCTATAGCGAGATCTATCCGAACATCAGCCAGGACGAGGCCGGGATGAAGCGATTGTTCACCCAATTCTCCTTTCCTGGCGGCATTTCCAGCCATGTCGCGCCGAGCACACCAGGATCGATCCACGAGGGCGGAGAACTGGGCTATTCGCTGAGCCACGCGTTCGGCGCCGCATTCGACAATCCGGGGCTGATCGTCGCCTGCGTCATCGGTGACGGCGAGGCCGAGACCGGGCCACTGGCGACGGCATGGCACTCCAACAAGCTGCTCAATCCGATCAGCGACGGCGCGGTGCTGCCCATCCTGCATCTCAACGGGTTCAAGATCAGCAATCCTACGCTGTTGGCCAGGATCGAGCCCGGCGAACTCGAGCAATTCCTGCGCGGCTGTGGCTGGACGCCGCTGTTCGTCGAGGGCGACGATCCGGAAACGATGCACGCCCTGATGGCGGAAACGCTGGAGCACGCCGTCAGCGACATTCGGCGGATTCAGGACAATGCCCGTTCGACCGGCACCCCGGCCCGGCCCCGCTGGCCGATGATCGTGCTGCGCTCGCCCAAGGGCTGGACCGGTCCCAAGGTGATCGACGGGCTCAAGATCGAGGGGACATTTCGTTCGCATCAGGTGCCGATCCTGGTCGATGCAGACCATCCGGACCATGTCGCCGACCTCGAAGCCTGGATGCGCAGCTACCAGCCCGAAGAATTGTTCGACGCCGACGGGCAATTGATCGCCGGGCTGGCAGCGCTCGCGCCGAATGGCGACCGGCGGATGGGGGCCAATCCGCACACCAACGGCGGGCTGCTGCTACGCGACTTGAAAATGCCCGATTTCCGCATCCACGCAGTAGCGGTGCCGGCGCCCGGCGCGGTCGCTGCATCGGACACGAAGGTGCTCGGAAAATTCTTGCGCGATGTCGCTTTGGCCAACCAGGACAAGCGCAACTTTCGGATCTTCGGACCTGATGAAACGCTGTCCAACCTGCTCGGCGCGGTATTCGAGGTCACCCCTCGCCAATGGGATGCGCGCGCGACGAATGATGATGAATTCCTCGCCCCGGACGGCCGGGTCGTCGATTCAATGCTCAGCGAACACCAGTGCCAGGGTTGGCTCGAGGGTTACCTACTGACCGGCCGCCACGGCTTGTTCAACAGCTACGAAGCCTTCATCCGCATCGTCGATTCGATGTTCAGCCAGCATGCCAAATGGCTGAAAGTCACCTCGGAACTGCCGTGGCGTCGCGACATCGCGTCGCTCAACTATTTGCTCGCCTCGCATGTCTGGCAGCAGGATCACAACGGCTTTACCCATCAGGACCCAGGCTTCCTCGACCATGTCGTCAACAAGAAGGCCGACGTGGTGCGCGTCTATCTGCCACCAGATGCCAATTGCCTGCTGTCGGTGTTCGACCATTGCCTGCGCAGCCGCCACTATGTGAATGTTGTCGTCGCAGGCAAGCACGCGCTGCCGCAATGGCTGTCGATGGAAGCGGCGGTCGTCCATTGCACCGAGGGGCTCGGCATCTGGCAATGGGCCAGTAACGACCAGGATGGCGAGCCCGACGTGGTGATGGCCTGCTGCGGCGACACGCCGACGCTCGAAATTCTCGCGGCAGTCTCGATCCTGCGCGACCATCTGCCCGAGCTGAGGATCCGCGTGATCAATGTCGTCGATCTCATGCGGCTGCAGCCCTGCGCCGAACATCCGCACGGGCTGAGCGAGCGCGACTATGACGCGCTGTTTACGACCGATAAGCCGATCGTCTTCGGCTTCCATGGCTATCCAAGCCTGGTTCACAAGCTGACTTACAAGCGGACTAACCGCAACCTGCATGTCCACGGTTACAAGGAAGAAGGCACGATCACCACGGCCTTCGACATGCGCGTCCAGAACGATCTCGATCGCTTTCACCTGGTGCAGGATATCGTCGATCAGGTGCCGGGCCTGGGCACCAGGGGCGACCATCTCCAGCAGCATATGCGCGACAAGCTCATCGAGCATAAGCATTACATCGATCGGCACGGACAGGACATGCCGGAAATCGTCAGCTGGACCTGGGGTCAGCCTGGGGAACGCTCGGCATGATCGCCCAGGCCCTTGTCGCCTGTACCGAACGGCTGGTTGACAGCGGCAAGGGCCTGCTGGCGATGGACGAAAGCAATCCGACCTGCAACGCCCGCTTCGCCGCGCTTGGCATCCCGCAGACCGTCGAAATGCGCCGCGCCTACCGGCAGTTGCTGGTAACCTCGCCCGGGCTCGCCGACAGCATCAGCGGCGCGATCCTGTGCGACGAGACGATCCGCCAGAGCGATGGCAAGGGCTGACGGTTCTTGGACTGGTTGACAAGCGCGGGCATTATCCCCGCGATCAAGGTCGACCTGGGCTCCAAACCGCTTGCGCTCCATGCGGGAGAACAGGTCACGGAAGGTCTCGATGGTGCGCGAGCGGCTGGCAGACTATGCGGGCATGGGCGCGCGGTTCGCCAAATGGCGCGCGGTGATCGGGCTGGATGGCCATCATCCTGGCACCGCCTGTATCCGCGCCAACATGCAGGCGCTCGCGCGCTATGCGGCATTGTGCCAGGAAGCCGGAATCGTGGCGATCATGGGCTCGCCTCCGATCACGGGCAGCGCCCCGTCAATCGCGCCGCTGACTTCCTGGAACCGGCACAGCAGCACCTCTTCGATGTCGCGGTGGCGGTCGGACAGGGCGGTGATCACTCGGGCCAGCACCGCGTCCAGTTCTTGCTGATTCAGCGCCAGCACGCGGCCGGCTAGACATCGGGCGCGGCTGCGTGTGCCGGCCTGAGGTGCACCGTCCCCCGGTATGAATGCCTTGCTACACCGGGTTGGGGCGCCGCTTCGCCGCATGCCGGGCGCGAACCATGCCTCGGTCCAGATCGCGCATCGTGAATGGTTTGGTCACGACGATGGCGTTCGGCGCCAATTCCCAGACCGCCGAGGGATTTCCTGTTACGTAAAAGTGCGCCATGTCTCCAGCCTCAAAAATACGAAGCATGGCGGCCACGCCATTTCCGTTGTACAGGCTGCTATCCACGATCATCAAGTCGGGCTGCCAACGCGCCGCTGCCTCCTCGGCATCGCCTTCGGTGCTGGCGATCGCGCAGACATCGTGGCCCATGCTGATCAACAAATCGGCAAGATCCATGGCGATGAGCCCGTCCTCCTCGACGATAACTATTCGCAGACACCCGGTCATGAAATGTCGCTGGAGGCTGGTGGCTGCAAGACGGTGGCTAACGAGGACATTTTCTGAGTTCCCTGGCAATAACGCTTTGTTTTTGCTATCCAGGCCGTACGTCGAGGTGCCAGCGAGGGTCAAATCAGGCCATGCCGGAAAATTGCTCCGGAAGTGAGCCTCGGATTTTACTCAGTCCCTTTTCATTTTGAGTAGCAGCCTGCCTGGCCCGGGATGTTATAGCAAAGGGCAGGCCCTTCGCCCCTGCTTGAGGTTTTTCCAGGGCTGATGCGTCAGCATCTCAGAGCCTTGGTATTAGTCGTCGGTATGACCGGGTTCTGGCTGGCTACCTCGATCTGCTGCGCAAGCGGTCCACGGAGTGTGACCTGCTGTCCAAGGACTTGTTGATGCACATGACCGGTTTTTCAGCGACGCCCCTGAAGAGCCAGGCGATAACAAAGGCCCCGCAGTGACCGAGCAGACAGAAACTGACCGCATCGCCGAGCTTGAGCACGATCTGACAATAGCTCGGGCCGAGTTGCAGATTTCCATCCAGAACGAGAAAATCTCCATTCAGAACCACAATTCGATCACGGCCGAGATGAATGCGGTCAACACCCGGGTCCAGGCAACACTGGATGGACAACGGCTGACATCCGAATATTTGCAGAACGTGCTTTACAGCACAAACATCGGAACATTGTTTCTTGATTCAGAGCTGAGAATTCGCTTCTTTACCCCGGCAATCAGCGCCTTGTTCCATATCATCCCTGGCGACATTGGGCGCCCGTTGGCGGACCTGCGCTCCATCGCTGCGGACGAAACTCTCCTGTCCGAGGCGCATATGGTCCTTTCCGGCGCGGCTTCGATTGAACGCGAGGTGGTTGCGCCGGGCAACATGTGGTTTCTGCGGCGCATCTTTCCCTACTTGGTGCATGACGGCCACGTGGAAGGCGTGGTGATCACCTTTGCCGAAATTACTGAGCGCAAGCTGATCGAGGACACGCTGAAAGCGACCAAACACGAAGCGGAACGGGCTAATCTGGCGAAGTCGCGCTTTCTCGCTGCGGCCAGTCATGATCTGCGCCAGCCGCTGCAATCGCTGACGCTGCTGAAGGAACTGCTGGTGCAGGCGGTGGAAGGCGAAAAACCCAGGAAACTGCTGGCGCGCTTCGAACAGACCCTGCGCACAATTTCGGGCATGCTCAACGCCTTGCTGGATATCAACCAGATCGAAGCCGGAGTGGTCCAGGCAAAGCCGATGGTGTTCCCGCTCGCCGATGTATTCGACCGGATGCGCGACGAATTCGGCTACGTCGCCCAGGCGCGGGGGTTGTCGTTGCAGGTCGTGCAGACCACGGCGGTGGTCGAAACCGATCCGCGCCTGCTGGAACAGATCGTCCGCAACCTGCTGGGCAACGCCATCAAATATACCGAGGAGGGCAAGATCCTGCTCGGGGCGCGGCGGCATGGCAAATTCCTGCGGATCGCGATCGGCGATACCGGGGTCGGCATTGCCGAGGATCAGTTGCAGGCGATCTTCGAAGAATTCCATCAAGTCGGCAACGATGCACGCGAACGCAGCCGCGGCCTGGGGCTCGGTCTGTCGATCGTCCAGCGGCTGGGGCGCTTGCTGGGACATGACATCGATGTGCGCTCTGTGCCCGGGAAAGGATCACTGTTTGCGGTCACGGTACCGCTGCGGCAGAGATCTGTCCTTTCGGAGCCTGCGCAGCCGCCTGGCGAAACCAAATCCGGGCAGCATCACCTCTGCAAAGTCGTGGTTGTCGATGACGATCCGGATATTCTGGAGTTGCTTGAGCTATTGCTCAAGTCCGACGGCTGCATTGTCAGAGTGGCCGGCGATGGCAACGCGGCGTTTAAGCTGGTGGCAGGTGGCGCCATCCGTCCCGAAATCCTGCTGACCGATTACAATCTGCCCAATGGCATGACGGGGCTGGAACTGATGGGACGGTTGCGCGCCCTGCTGAACCACGACCTTCCGACGATCATCCTGACCGGCGACATTGCGACCGAGACGCTGACGAAGATCGCGCGCGAGGACTGCATCCAGCTCAGTAAACCGGTCAATCCCAACGAGCTGATGCAGGCGATCGAACGCTTGTGCCCGCAGGGTCTGTGGCGGGCTTCGTCCGGTGGTACCGAAGCTGTGGATCGAGCCGCCCCGGTAGCTTACGTCGTCGATGACGATCCTGACGTTCGTGCGACGATTTGCGAGGTGCTGGATGGCGATGGCTGCACAGCCCGGGATTTCGAGAGCGCCGAGGCATTCCTCGCCGCCTATCGTTCGGGCGGCGAAGGCTGCCTGCTGATCGACGCCCATCTGCCGGGCATGAGCGGGGTCGACCTGCTGCGATGGCTGCGGGCGCATGGCGATCATATGCCGGTGATCCTGATCACGGGTGACGGAGATATTGCGCTGGCTGTGGCGGCCATGCGTGCCGGCGCCTGCGAATTCATCGAAAAGCCGGTGGGCCGCGCCGAATTGCTGGCCAGCATCGCTCGCGCCATTGCGCAATCGCGAGATATACGGCTGGTCGACGCCGTTCACGAAGGCGCGGCTGCGCTGGTCGGGGAGCTGACCGAGCGCCAGCGCGAGATCATGGGCATGGTTCTGGCCGGTAACCCCAGCAAGAATATCGCCGCCGACCTGGGCATCAGCCAACGCACCGTGGAAAACCACCGGGCAGCGGTCATGGACCGCATGGGGGTAAAGTCGCTGCCGGAACTGGCGCGGCTGGTGGTGCAGGCCGAAGTCGGCGGCAGGTTCACGAAACCGCGCCATTAGAGTCTTTCCGGTTAAGACGGTGCCAGCCCGCTCCCCCGCCCGGCCACCCAAGTCATTGTATAATATGGGTGGCCGGGCGGGGGAGCGGGCTGGCACCGACTCGACGTAAGTCGGAAAGACTCTAGGCCAGTAGCAGCGGCGACTCCCTAGGACCAATCGAGCTTCTTAATTCCATAGAAGACGGAATCCGGACGTGTTGCGATGTCCCGAACGCGCCTGGGTAGATTCCGACGCTTACCCAATTTCCGCGCGACGGCTAGCTTCAGGCCTCACCCAAGAATGTCAGCCTATTTGAAACTGGTATGGCGCAACGCATCCGCAGCAATCGAGGAGCAGATCATGAATACCGACCACAAACTGAAGACCGACGTTCTTGCAGAACTGGCCTGGGAGCCCGGCGTAAGCGCCGATGGCGGCAAGATCCATCTGACCGGCACGGTCGATTCCTGGTCCGATCGGCAGACCGCTGCATCGACCGCCTGGGCAGCCGCGGGCACTACGTCTGTCGAGAACGACATCTGCGTTTGCTGACGAGAGCCCGGCCCGCCAATCCGCAAAACGGGTTGGCGGGTGCAGGCCAGGCCTGCCAAGCGCCCGTTCGCGTGCCTGCACGCACCGATTTGCGCTCGATGGTCCACCAGACGGTTCGGACGTAAGATCGATGAATTCGCGATTCCCTTTCGGAGCAGACTTTCAGTCTATACTTTCCCTGATCGGCGATGCCGTAGTCAGTACCGATCATTACGGTCAGATCATATTCCTGAATCCCGCTGCCGAAGCAATGTTCGGCTATTCATACGATGACTTGGTCGGAAGCTCGATTGACGCGCTCACTCCAGAACGATTTCATGTGCAGCATCGCGCGGATCATAGCCGTTTTTGCACCGCCGATTTTGCCGGCCACCGCGCCATGGGTGCCGGACGCGAAGTCCAGGGCAGACGCAAGGACGGCACGGAATTCGTCGTCGAAATCAGTCTCAGCCACCAGCTGCTGGACGGACACCACATCGGTACAGCTGTGGTTCGCGATGTGAGCGCCAGGATAGCTTCGGAAAAACAAAGTCAATTAGTGGCAGATGAGGTGGCCCATCGCCTGCGAAACCTGATGGCGGTCATCAATTCGATCGTTTCGCTTACCGCCAAAGCCTCGTCATCAGCCGAGAGCCTGAAGGATGCGCTGCTCGGCCGGTTTGCTGCAATTTCCCGGACCAACGAGTCGCTCATCCACCGCTCATGGATCGAGGCGGATCTGCGCGAACTGTTCGAATCCGAGCTTGCACCTTATCGGAATGACACCAGGACGATCACCCTTGAAGGACCGAATATCGCGATCAGGCAGGAGATTGCGGTTGCCCTGGCCCTGGTTATTCACGAGCTGGCAACCAACGCTGCCAAATACGGTGCGCTATCCCTCCAGGCCGGCCAACTTGAGGTACACTGGCGGATCCCCACAGACAAACAGCGGGTGCTTGAAGTAATGTGGAGCGAATCCGGCGGCCCCGCGGTTACCCCACCGGCAAAACGGGGCTTTGGCAGCGAATTGATTTCCGGGAGCCTGCGCGGTCATGGCGGAACGGCCGAACTGGCGTATCCCGCCACCGGCGTGCAATGTCACATGAGCCTGCCGCTGGCATGAACCCGCTCCGGGCTGTGCCAAGTCCCAGGTTCCCCAATCAACCGTGACACACTACGACAAGCGCATTCAGGCGCTGGCCGTCGGCATGACGGCATTGGCGGGATATGCCGCCTGGAAATTGAAGCAGGGATAAAATGCCTATTGGGCTCGGAACCTCGCCGGGGAAGGTCAGTTGCGGGCGCGGGCGCGGGCGCCGGCCGCGAGTTCGACAACCTCGGCCGTCACTTCTTCTTGGCGGATCCGGCGTTCCTGGGCCTCTAGTGCCAATATTTTGCTATCGATACTGGTCTTGGCTGCCGCCATCGTCGCCATTCGCGCCTCGTTCTCGGCAGCAAAATCTTCCATCGCCGCCTCGCAGATATGCGCGAACACATATTCCTCGCTCAGTCGCTCGATCAATTCTGCCGTCGGCAGATTGGTAAGCGGCGGTTCGCTTGCGCCGGTATCTGCCGCGAACGCTCGGGAGTCGAACGGCAAGAGCGCACGCCGGGTGACGACAACGCCGGTGCCGATTGTCCAAACCGGGTAAACCATCGTAATCGCCACCGCGCCAGTCTTGCCCAGATAAGCATAGATCGCGTCGATGATGTCGTTCGCGATCTGTGGAATGGCGCTCGCCCGACCGGGGAGTTCGCCGTGCCAGTCAGCGGCGAGACCGCGCTCCGCGGCCAGCGCGTCCGAGCGCGAACCGACCAGAAAGACGTGGGCTTCGCCAAACTCGGCCGCCGTGGCATCGAGCACCTGCTCGGCAAAAGCACCGGCAAAGCCTTGCTCGGCGCCGAATATCAGCAGGCCGGGTTTGCCGCGTGGCTCAGCGGCGAAAACTTCGGCTTGCCCGGGCTCCAGCAGCCGCGCCTGGCCAATCGCGCGCGCGGCGATCCCGGCATAGGCGCGCACCGCGGGCAGGAGCGCACGGCTTTGCTGGGCGCGCGCTCCGGCGATACCGCGCATCGCATTCACGACCGCGCCAAGCTGCCGCGTGGTGGCGATGCGCTGGCTGATGTCGGCAAGCCGGTCGGTCATCCAGACGCCTTGGCCTGGCTCTCCACCAGGCTGCGCACGGCCGCGATCAGACTGGTGCGTTGGACATCGGCGAGCGGGCCGCCGCCGTCGATCGTCGCGAAGAGATCGGCGGCATGGGTGTCGAGCCAGCCCGGCAGCGCCAATCGGATCGCAGCGATCGCAGTTGCCGGCCCTGTGTCGAACACGCCGTCACCCAGCGCCAGCGCCAAGGCTGTCTGGTCGATCACGCGGAGCGGCTGGAACTGCGGCTGGCGGAGCAGCTCGCGCAGCCGGCGGCCGCGCTCGATCCGACCTTTCACGCGCGGATCGGGCTGCTCGCCGAACCGGGTAAACATTTCGAGTTCGAGGAACTGGGCATACTCCAGCCGCATCGTGCCGGTGGCGTCGCGCAGTGCCTTGGCCTGGGTCTTGCCGCCGACCCTGCTCACGCTGGTGCCGACGTCCACCGCCGGCTTGTGCCCTTCGGCAAACAGCCTGGTATCGAGCACGATCTGGCCATCGGTGATCGAGATCAGATTGGTCGGGATATAGGCGCTGAGATTGCCCGCATCGGTTTCGGCAACTGGCAACGCGGTCAGCGAACCGCCGCCGAGCGCCGGCGACAGCTTGGCAGCCCGCTCCAGCAGCCGCGAATGGAGGAAGAATACGTCGCCCGGATAGGCCTCGCGGCCCGGCGACTGGCCGGTGAGCAAGGCGATTTCGCGGTGCGTGGCGGCATGTTTGGAAAGGTCGTCGAGCACGATCAAAACATGTTGCCCGCGATCGCGAAACCACTCGGCGATCGTGATTCCGGCAAAGGGCGCAATCCATTGCAGGCCGGGCGCGCCGGCCGGGCTGGCCACCACGAAGATGCAGCGCTCGGGCGCGCCATGACGGCGGACCTGATCGATGACGCGGGCAACGCTCGAGGATTTCTGGCCGATCGCGACATAGACGCAGATGATGTCGCTCGATCGCTGGTTGACGATCGCATCGACCGCGAGCGCGGTCTTGCCGGTCGCGCGGTCACCCAGGATCAGCTGGCGCTGCCCGCGCCCGATCGCGAACAGCGCGTCGATAACCAGCGTGCCGGTCTGCACCGGCTGGATCACGAGGTCGCGATCGATGATGCCCGGCGCGGCGCGCTCGACCGGCTGATGGCTGTCCGCGACAATTTCGGCGCCGCCATCGAGCGGGCGCCCAAGCGGATCGACGACACGGCCGAGCAGGCCTGGGCCGACCCCGACCGTGACCACTTCGCCGGTGCCGGTGACCTCGTCGCCCGCCTTCACCGCATCGCCGGTATCGAGCAGGACGCAGCCGATCCGGTCGCGATCAAGCGCCTGGACGAACCCGGACTGGCCGCCACCAAAATGCAGCAATTCGTCGAGGCGCGCGTCGGCCAGGCCCGAGATCATCGCCACGCCGTCACCGATTGATTCTACGTGCCCGACCTGGTGGAGCTGCGGCGCCAGCGGTACGGCATACACTTGCGCACTGGCGCGGGCGAGCCAATCCTCAGCCGATGCGGGCATGGGTATCCTCCTGCACCGCGTGCAACAAGTCATCGAGATCGGCGCGCCAGCTGTTGCGCAGAACCATCTGCGGATTGCGCAGTTCAAAGCCCGCGATCAGCGCGGGCTCTACGGCAAAGGCCGGCGAGGTCAGGCCGGGCAGTGCCGCCGCCAGTGCCAGACCGTATCGCGCCTGGGCGGGTTCGCTGAGCGGGCCAGGAGTGACGACCTGCAGCCAGCCGGCCGCCAGCCGGATGCGGTCCTCATCCGGCAATGTGGCGAGGCGATCGACCAGCGTCCGGAACATGGCATCGGTGGTGGCCTCCGCCGGCACCCGGTCGAGCAGCTTTGCGGCCATTTGTCCGGCAAGCTTCGCCGCCTGCATTTCCAGCGCGGCTCCGGCCTTATTTCGCTCTTCCGTGGCGGCGCTTTCCGCCTGTTTGTGCAGGTCGGCGACTTCCTGTCTGGCCTGATCCAGCAGGTGGGTGCGATCTGCGTCCGCGCCAGCCTGCATTTCGGCGCGTCGGCGTGTCGCGTCGGCGGCGAAAGCGTCGGTATCCGCCTTCAGCCTTGCTGTTTGCGCCGTGGCGGCGACACGGGCGGCTTCTGCGTCCGCCAGCAGCTGGTCAGCCGCCGCCTGCCGACCGGCGATTGCCGCGACGATGGGCTTATAGAGGAACCGGCTGAGCAGCCAGACGAGCACGAGTACGTTGATCGTCTGGAGTGCCAGGGTCCACCAGTTGATGTGCACGTCGCGGGCGCTCAGGCGAACGGGTTGGCGAAGAGCAGCAGCAGCGCGATGACCAGGCAGTAGATCGCCATGGTCTCGATCATCGCCAGCCCGACGAACAGGGTGCGCGAAACGGTGCCGGCGGCCTCGGGCTGGCGCGCGATCGCGTCCATCGCCGCGGCGACCGCCCGCCCCTGCGCCAGCGCGGGCGCGATCGCGCCGATCGAGATGGCGAACGCCGCCCCCAGGATGCTCACCAGATGGATCCAGTTCATGTCTTTGCCTCTCGCAGGGATGCTTCGCCGATCGCGCTGCCGATGAAGACCATCGCCAGCGCACCAAAAATGTAAGCCTGGACCGCGCCGGTCAGCAGTTCGAGCGCCATCAGCGGGATCGGCACGAGCAGGCCGGCGAGGCTCAGCACGATGCCGATCATGAAGACGCCGCTCATGACGTTGCCAAACAGGCGCACGGTCAGCGAAAAGCTGCGGGTGAACAGCTCGACGATGTTGAGCGGCACCATGAACAGCGATGGCTGGGCAAAGGTGAGCAGGTAACGACCGGCGCCGACCGCGCGGATGCCGAAGACGATCTTCGCGCCGAACACGATCAGCGCCAGCGCCGCATCGGTTTCAAGCGCGGCGGTCGGCGGTTCGACACCCGGGATCAGCGACGACCAGTTCGCAACCAGCACGAAGATAAACAATGTGCCGATCAGGGGCAGATAGGGCGCGGGCGGCGCGTCCATCGTCTCGCGGATCTGGCCGGAGATCGAATCGACGATCAGTTCCAGCCCGGCCTGCAAGCGCGAGGGATGGAGCGCCAGCCGGCGGGTCGCCACCCATGCGCCCAGC
Organism: uncultured Novosphingobium sp.; assembly: GCA_964245935.1. Lineage (GTDB taxonomy): Bacteria > Pseudomonadota > Alphaproteobacteria > Sphingomonadales > Sphingomonadaceae > Novosphingobium. The sequence goes on along the minus strand of CAXTOS010000002.1, from coordinate 18,153 downwards.
GTCAACACCGCCATGATCGCCCAGGTGGTCACGACCGGGGTGGTGATCGGCACCGGGCCGACCATGAACAGCGTGTGCGTGACGAGCGGCGATGCGATTGTCATGACGCAGTGGCCACCCAGCGCAGGACGAACTGCCTCGCGACCATGAAGCCCGCCGTCGCGCCAAGCAGCACGGGCCAGCCCTGCCGCACCGCGGCGACCAGAACGGCGACGGTCAGCAGCACCCGGCCCAGCCGCCATGCGAATGCGGCTAGCGGCGATCCGCCGTGCGTCAGCAGTTCGGCATCGCGCGCGATCGCGAGGAAATGTACCGTTCCGGCACCTCCGCCGATCAAGACGAAAAGCATGATAAGCAGCACGTTCACTGCCGACCGAGCCATTTCCACGCAGACCAGCAGCCCAAGCCGATGCCGACGAACAGCAGCGGTGCGGTCCAGAAGATACCGCTCGCCTCCCGGTGATCGAGCCAGCGCCCGATGATCAGGGCAACCAGTGCCGGTACCACGATCTGCCAGCCGAGCGCGCCGATCTGGCCGAGATTGCGTGCGAGCGATGGTCCACGCTCTGCCCGCGCCCGGCGACGCCGCGCTGCGGTCAAGCGAACCGCGGCGATCAGGCCATCCTTCCCCGGGGTTGGCCGCTCGCTCACAAACCCAGCGCTCCGGGTGCACCGGCGAGCGCCTCGACCATATGGCGAATCGCCTGCATGCGCAGCTTGGTCGAGGCCGTCCGTGCCGTTCGTTCGCCCTCGATGTGCTCGCGGTAACCGGCCACGACCACGGTTTCCAGCTGATCGAGATCATCGCCGACATGGGCTTCGCGCGTGGCGATCGAGACGTCATGGCCATGCGAGACGGTCAGGATGCCGTTGCGGACGGCGCAAAATCCGGGCCGCCCGTCGGAATGATGCCATGAGACAACCGAGATCGACAGCGTCGTCAGGAAATCGGTATGTCCCGACAGAATTCCGAAACTACCGCTGGCATCCTCCGCCCGAACCGACGCCACGTCATCGGCGTCCACGGCGATCGCGATCGGATCGGTGATCAACAGTCTCATGCCGGCACCGGCACCGGCGCCGAGGCGGGCTCGGGCTTCGGCGCTGACGCCACCTGCCTGGCACGCGCCTCGGCCAGGTCACCAACCATGTAGAAGGCGCTCTCCGCCCACTCGTCGCATTCGCCGGCCAGGATCGCCCGACAGCCTTCGAGCGTGTCGGCCAGCGGCACCGAGCGACCCGGCTGTCCGGTGAACGCCTCGGTAACGACAAACGGCTGGGTGAGGAAACGCTGCAACCGCCGGGCACGGCCGACGACCAGGCGATCCTCCTTGCCCAGTTCTTCCATCCCGAGCAGCGCGATGATGTCCTTCAGCCCGGCATATTGCGCGATCGCCGCGCGCACGCTTTGTGCGATGCCGTAGTGCACCTTGCCAACGACAAGTGGATCGAGCAGTATCGAGGAGGAGGCGAGCGGGTCGATCGCAGGATACATTCCCTCCGCGGCCATCGACCGCGACAGCAGCACGTTGCTGTCGAGATGGTCGGAGATCGCGGTCACCGCCGGATCGGTAAAATCGTCCGCGGGCACATAAACGGCTTCGATTGCGGTGATCGAGGCGCCCTTGACCGACGCGATCCGCTCCTGCAGCGCCGCCACCTCGCTCGCCAGCGTCGGCTGGTACCCGACGCGCGAGGGCATTCTCCCGAGCAAGCCGGACACCTCGCTGCCGGCCTGGACGAAGCGAAACACGTTATCCATCAGGAGCAGGACATTGCGCTTTTGCTCATCGCGAAAAAACTCGGCTACCGTGAGCGCGGTCATCGCCACTCGCCAGCGCGCGCCAGGTGGCTCGTTCACTTGCCCGAAGACGAGCACCGTCTTGTCGATCACGCCCAGGTTGCGCATGTCGGTGAGCAGTTCATGCCCCTCGCGCGAACGCTCGCCAATTCCCGCAAACACGGATACGCCTTCGTATTTTGCCGACATCGCGCGGATCAGCTCCATCACCAGCACGGTCTTGCCCACGCCGGCACCGCCGAACATGGCAGCTTTGCCGCCCTGCGCGAGCGGGGTGAGCAGATCGATCACCTTGATGCCGGTCTCGAAGATCGCGGTCGCGGCGCTTTGGTGGTCGAGTGGCGGCGGGGCGCGATGGATAGGCCGTCGCGGCACGTTCGGCGCAAAAGCCGGACCGCCATCGCCAAGCTCACCGGTAACGTTGATCAGCCGCCCCAACACCGTATCGCCGACCGGCACCATGACTGGCGCCCCCGTTGCCTCCGCCTGGACTCCGCGCGCCAGGCCACTGGTCGTCTGGAGCGCCACTGCCCGAACCACGCGCTCATCCACATGGCTTTGGACCTCGGCGATCAGATCGCCGTTCGGCCCGTTAACTTGGAGAGCTTCGTTTATCGCCGGGAGTTTGCCGAAATCGAATGCGACGTCGATCACCGGCCCGCGTATGGCAACAACGACGCCGCGATGATCGGCCGGATTGATGCCTACACCCATGATTGAAAGAGATCCCGGTGCACCATCGCCAATGCGGCTTCGAAGCCATGACGAATTGAGTAGCCGGGCTCATCGTCTACGTGGATAGCGCCTGACCAGCACGAAATGCCTCCAGTTTCCGGTAGGGAAGGAGATTCAGTCGGATCTATACCGATCCTCCCACCATCTTGTCTCATGCTCAGCAACGATGTGACGATGCGAGAGGATCCGCTGGCCGAGAGATAATCGAAGAGACGCCGCCAAAAATGGCTCAGGCGAAGCTGGTCGTCGGCGATCGGTCCCGACGTGATGTTCCATTCGACACCATTATGGGGGATACGCCGGTACGGTGGTTGGATGATTGCGTTCATGACAACTGACCTGTGCGGGCGGGATTGCGATCAGAGGGTCGCGCGCGCTCGACCGTCGGCAAATGCTGAGATAGTAGGGATCCGCAGATGTCCGTGCAGACTGTCTAGACCACATTGCCGCCCCGGAGCAGGATCGGAAACTACTCATCTGGTGCTCCGCCAGCCTTGATAATGGAGAACATTCGAGGTGAGGAAATGCATGCACGAGTCGGCCAATGGATGCATCGGCTCCGCGTGAGTGTTGCTTACGGGCAAGGTTGCCCAATCCTGCGCGGCAAGTTCAAGTGATGCTTGCCGCAGCCGGCTCCCGCTCCCGAACCTTAGCATCGGTCCTAAGCCTGGCGGGGAAGCAGATTTGGGCGAAATGAAACTCCGGCAGGGCAGGTGGCGACATTTCCCACGACCGAAAGATTGGCGCCGGCGGACTGTCCGTCCGGGTGACCTCATTGCGTTTGCCTGGTCCGCCGATGCGCGAACTCGCCGCAAAAATTGGCCTGAGTGATGTCGGCCTTAAAAAGCTGCTCAAGGGATTTGGTGTTGTAACACTGCCCCAGGGCCACTGGAACCGGGTCCACGCCGGCAGGAAAGTCCCGGCACCGCCCAGAGCGCCTCACCGCTGTCCTGGAGAGAGCGGCCGGATGATGCTCGATAAACGCTTCGCGCCGTTTTTGCGAAGGCGGCGCCAATCTCTGCCAACGGACGGTTCGTTTGCGTCGGCTTTGCCACTACCAAGCGGCCAACGCTCGAAAACTGGTTTTCAGCTGTGATGCTGATCGCGCCGCCAGTGGTTTTCTTGCCCCACAGCGTGCCTTGCGGCCCGCGCAGGATCTCCACCTGCTGCACGTCGAACAGCGGCAAGCCGGTCGCATTGGCGTCCGAGATATACACATCGTTGAGATAGAAACCAACGGGGCTGGCCAGGTCGATCTGCTGCTGCCCGGCACCGACGCCGCGAATCCACCAGCGCGGTCGACTGTGCTGGGTGGTGCCGGCGGTTACATTCGGCGTCTGGGTCAGGACGTCGGCGGCGGCCCCTTACCGACGTCGTCGGTCCTGAACAATTCCTTGCTCAGCGCGGTGACGGCGCTGGGCACGTCCTGCAGCCGCTCTTGGCGATGCTGGGCGGTGACAACGATGTCGCCCGCTCCGGCCTGATCGCTGGCATTCTCATCCGCGGCAGCCCCGGACCCCGCTCCAACTGCGTCAGTGGACGTGTTGGAGGCGTCGTTTTTGGCAGCAAATGCAGGACTGGCGAAAAGAATCGCCATGGCCAGAACGCTGGCGCCGGCTGCAATGGAGGAACGGAAAGGCTGCTTTGCCGACGATCCGTTGCCGGACGCAGGCAGCGTCACCAATAATATCCCCGATGTGTTTCTCGCCCACCGCCGTCTCATTTGCCATCAAGGACCGAACACCGCCCCTGTCCCACCTGCCGGGACCGCCAACACATAATCCAGCGCTGCACAATCGCCGTTACCTGGGCACCGACGCATTCGTTGAGGTCGGTGCGCTTGCTATCCGGGTAAACAATTTCCGACGATCTGGGCTGCAGCAAGTCACGACGAGCGCTCACCCGGATCAGCGGCTATGACCTTGTGCTTAATCGACAGCTCCGACGTGCGCTCCATTTCGATCAGCTAGTCGGAAAAACACCGCGCCTGAAACTCCAAGGCACCCGTCGAAACTGCCATGCAACCACTGGCCGTGTTCCTGCGGCTGCAACAGCACTGCCATTATAGCGCGACCCAGCTAGCGCACAAGAATCTTAGATAGCGAGCAAAAACCACTTGGAAAGCCGGCAAGGTGGTGTAAGCTGCTAAGGCTCATTCCGGCAACCTAATGAAAAATCGTCTAATTGCAGCCTATTACGGTTGCCTAGCAAAAATTAGAGCTAATTGTAAGAATAATAGCTCTGTTGAATATTTGTAAAATCTACATCGGTCGCAAAATAAAAGGTTCTCCCAGCAGAGTTGGGCGATATAAATGACGTGAGTTTCCTACGATCATTTCTACGCCTGGTTCGAGGGGAGATATTGCGAGAGAGGGTAGTTCAATGCAAATACCGGTTCTTCTGATGCTTCCGCAATCTGCGGCCAATACAGCTACAAGCCTGATAGAAGGAACCGCGGGAGGCTTTCCCGAAGGTTTCACTCTGGATCCCGATTTCAGTGCGATCGCGATCGGCGATGCCGTGACGAGCCAGTCGATGGTCGCTTCGGCCGGCGGCGACACCGGTGCGGCCGCGGAGCAGATGGTGGCGGTACGCGGGTACATCGAAGGCGCCATCGAGGATCCGCCGACGACGATCGGCGACTACACCGTCTTCGTCGATCCCGAAATCGACACCTTCCTGACGTGTGGCAACGATCCGGCAGTAGGCACATCGTCCGATGTCGCAACCAAGCTGGATGTGGCCGGCCTGAAGCAGCGGGGCATGGATGGCACGAATGTGGCCATCGGGATTGTCGACACCGGATTCAACCTTGCCCATCTCACCAGCGCGCTGGGGTACACGCCTAACCTGGATACGGCGAACTCCTGGACACCGCCGCGCGCGACCGCGACGGCCGGCAATTATCCCGTCGATCACGGTACGATGTGCGCTTTCGATGCGCTGATCGCCGCGCCCAACGCCACGCTGATAGATATTCCGGTGCTGGCGGCAAGACTGGCCGGGAGCGGCTCGGTCATATCGTCGACGCTGTCGGCGGCGTTATTGGCCTATTCTGCCATCCTGGCCTCATGGAACAGCGGCGCGGGCAGCAGCGACCTTTCGCAATACACCGGGCTGGTGTTGAGCAACAGTTGGGGTGTCTACACCCCCGCCTGGGACTTTCCTGCGGGGCACCCGGGACGTTATATCGACAATCCCAAGCATCCCTTCATGCTGCAACTCGAAGCCATGGCGCGCGGCGGCATCGATTTGTTCTTTGCGGCGGGCAATTGCGGCGCGGATTGCCCCTCAGGTAAATGCCAGAACCGCACGACGGAAACGATCATGGGGGCCAATGCCAGTATCGACGTAATGTCGATTGCCGGGTGCGACACGACTGACACGCGCGTCGGGTATTCCTCGCAAGGGCCGTCGATCGCCGGTATCCCGCCGGGCACCAAGCCTGACATCACCTCTTACACCCATTTCCTGGGTTCCCAGGCATTCGGCGTCGGAACGCCGGATACGGGCACATCGGCAGCCTGCCCGGTCGCTGCCGGGTGCATGGCGGCGCTGCGGACGCGGATATCGCCGCGCAGCCCGGCGACACCCTACATGGTGTACGATAATTTCCGGCTCAATGCGCAGCTTCCGGCCGGACTCGCGACAGGGTGGAACGCCGATTACGGCTTTGGCATCATCCGCCCGGTACCCGTCGCGGACCTCTACGGCCCCTGGACGATATGACGCGCGAGGACGCGATATCCTATGTCCTGATGGTCGTGAACGGGCACGGCGGTCCGCCGACCATTGCGGCAGCGGCACAGCAGCTGGGGGTTGCTCCAGCCGATCTCGACGGGGAATTCGGCGTGGTGACGATCAATCCGGATCGCCAGCTTTATAGCGTGCGGGCCGATTGCGCCAAGCTGCCACCGGGAGGGAGCGGAGAAAACGGACCATTTTCCGATCCTCCCATCGGCCCGTTCGGGCCGATGTAGAGCCCCGATCGAGTTCGCATGACAGCGGCGCCGCGCGACCGATCGGCGGTAAGGACAACGAGTAAAACCAGGGCCTTTGCCCGCCAGGCCGTGTCCTGAGCCACAAGGAGAAAGTAGTTGGTTGGACCGACATTTGCGATGGGGGCGATGCGATCGTCATTCCTGCTGCATCCGGCAGTACCCATCGGGGCGGCCGCTGTCAGCCATGCCCAACCCGCGATCGGCAGCGACGCGCCGGTTCGGCTGGCGCCCATGCCCACCGCAGTGATGACTTCGACCAATGTGGCGACAGTCAATCCTGGCTACGTGCGGTTCCTGAACCCGCGTTTCCGCCCCCCCGGCATGTTCCCCATCGACCGCCAGCGTAGCACGTTCACGCTGCCGACGGTCATATCACCGGCAACGACGCCTGACGACACGCTGCTGTTCGAAGACCCGCAGAACCCCGCTCACAAATTCTTCCTTACCGATTATGCCATTGCGCCGACTGCGGCTGGCGCCGCGGTGGGCAAATGGGTGACCTTCGCGCCGTCCGGATCGGGGTTCCTGGTCACCGTCCATCTCGCCGACATCAGCGCGCCGGCCAAGGTCCAGGGCAACACCCGCCTCGCGCCCGATACGCGCTATCTGATTACCGCAACGGTGCAGAACCGGGTGGTCAGTTGGGATCTAACCGCCGCTGCGCCAGCGGGCGACGGCAGCCTGGTGCTGACGGTCGAGCTGGCCGATTTTGCGGCGCGCGACTTGCTGTATGCGGCGATGACCGACCCTGCTGCCCAGGCGCGGCTGATCATCCGCCGCTCGCTTGCGCTGGCCTTGCCTTTCGGAACAAGCGGGCTGTTCACCCCCAGCACCCAGGCCATCGACAGCCCGATCGGCTTCACCTTCGATAAGGATCTCGATGCCGGGGTATTCGCCGGGCTGCACGGTATGGCCGCCACGCCGCTAGCGCCATGGAAGGTGCTGAGCCTCAACTGGAACGGCCGCAAATACACCTATTATCAGTCCGCCAGCCAGGCGGACCAGGTCTATTTCCTGCCCGACAGTTTCAAGGTCGGTCGCCAGGCGACGGCGCCGCATCTTCCCAACCTGGCGGTCACCGCGCAGGGCGACAGCTCAGCGACGATGATGCTGACGCTGTCTTACATGGCGGTGCCGGTGTGGGATCCCAAGCGCATCGCGGCCGCCGCGCCGCTGTTGCAGCAGACGCTGGGCCTGCCGAAACCACCCGACATGGCGGTGTTCGAGGCATCGACGGCCACGCTGATGCTGAGCCTGCCGGGCGGAGACGCGTCGGAAGGCGCGGGCCTTGCGCCCCAATCCAACGTGCTGATCGATCTGGCCGCCGGCGTGCAGGGTTCGATCACCATGGCGCTTGCGCCCTTCCGGCAGCTCTACGAGGCGCTGTTCGATCCGCGCGGGGCGCTGATGTCGGGCGAGGTGCGCGTGACCGTCGGCGACGATATCTCCGCGGTTCCCTTCATCGCGCGGCTTGCCGACCTGGCCGGCAATATTTTCGACATGCAGGTGGCTGTCGACAGCAAAGCAAATAGCCTCGTCGTAACCCTCGACAATGCCATCGAAAGCCCGATCACGATCTCCGGGTTAAGCGGGGCCATCGCGCGCGGTGGCAACCCGGTGGATGGCACGACGATCACCAGGACTTCGGTGCCGTTTCCAGTCACGCTGCCAGCTGGCGGGGCGCCCCTGACGATCACCGCGTCCTCCGCGCCGGCGCCCGCTACTCCAATTGCGCAAAGCATCACCGTGACGATGGGCACCTCCACCGTCCAGACCATCGGCAAGGTCGTGGGCGGCCTGTTCGGCCACGGCGGCCTGTTCGGGGGTGGCGACGACGAGGGGGATAACAGTGGGGGACCAGGGATCGGCGCGATTACCGGGCTGGCGAACCTGGTCGTCGACAGCAGCTGTGCGCCGCTGTTCGACCTCAGCCAGGTCACCGTGACGCCCGACCCCAAGGCGATGTGGAAGGCGATCATGGCTAACGGGGCGCCCAGCCCCGTCAGCCGGGCAGTGGAGCTGAAGTTCCTTGCGGCCAGCCTGAAGGGCGCCTCGGCGGCTGGCGCGACCGATGCCGTGGTCGCCGTGCAAGTGGTATTCCAAAGTGGCCAGACCGCCAGCTTCGACGGCAGCGATACCGCCGATGCGGGCGGCTTCATGAATCAAACGGTGACGCTGACCGTGCCGATCGAGGCTTTCGTGCTGCAGGATGCGCCTACCGACGGTTACACCTACCGCGTCGATGTCATGACCCCGGCCGGCACGCGCAAAGGCGACTGGGTCACAGATAATCGCGACACGATCTACATCGTGCCGAGCTGACCATGGCTGCGCTCGCGGGCCTGCCGGATTTCGGTAATGTAATATCGCCCGGCGCCGCCGTCGCTTACGGTGCATTCGGCGGCGGCCCGGAAATGGTAGTGCCCGAAATCGGCGCGTTGGCGGCATTCCAGCTAACCATGACCAAGGTTGCAGGCGAACCCGAAGCGGCCGGCGGCTATGCGATGCTCGATCTGGAAGTCGGCCTCAGCTACCCGCTTGAAGATGCGCTCGCGTTGGCGCGCGCCAACGCCCCCAGCGCAACGGTGGCGCGGCTGCCGATTGACCTCGGTTATGCCCGGATGGTGTCGTCCGGATCGGTGATCGCCCTGCCCGACGCGGTCACGCGGCCGGTGATGCTCGGATGGTCCAAGGACGACGGCGCCCGCTGGTCGCAGCGCCTCGACCTCGACATCGCCGAGGTGATCAAGGGCGCGGTGCAGAAAGGCACGCTGCTGTTCGGCGTGTTCATCGAGTTCGCCGTGACAGGAGTGGCGGCGCGTGCTCAAGGCTCGGTCAACTTCGTACCGGCGGCGCTGATGGCCCAGTTGCTGGGTGACGGAAAAACGATTTCGCGCGAGGACCTGATCACGCGGCTCAGCGACCCGTCGCTTTCACCTGTCCTTGTAACCTCGGCCAATCGCATCGACATCGCCGATGCGATGGCCGACCGGTTGCTCGCCGCCTTCGGGCAATTCGTTCCCGCGGCCGCAGCGCAGGATCGGGCCGGCTTTGCGATACCCGGCCCGCTGACCGCCGAGCGACTGGACTGGGATCTCTCGGTGCCGGCACCCGGCGCGCGTGCCTATACCCTTCACCTCGACACGCTGACCGGCCTGGCGAACCTCGACCCCGCATCGTTGATCGCGGAAACGGTCGTTCCGCCACTCGACCTGGGTTTTCGGGAGGTGCTGCTGGCAGCTAACCTGCCCCTCTGGCGCATTGGTGCCCCCGCCATCGGGGTGCGCCTCAGCGCGCCGCCGGCGCCGCCCAACCGGCCTAACGGCATCAACCAATCGGCCGTCTTCAGCGCACCGGATGACATGGCCCGAATGACTTTGCGGTTCGATCCCGACGAAACATTCACCTATACGCTGACGCCCTTTGCAGTCGTGGCGGCCAGTGGCATGGCCCACGAATTCGACGCCCCCTCCACGCCGTCCAGCGCCAGTTTCCTGCAGTTGCAGGCGGCCGATTTCCAGCTTGCCTTCGCGCACGTCACCGTCACCGACCGGCTGGTCGCGGCAGCCGTGGTTGCGGGTACGCTGGCCTTCAGCTACGCTGGCCACGCCGCCACGGTCCCGTTCAAGCTGGCGCCCGGCGCGACTGATATTGCCGTGGCCATGCCGCTGGGCGCGACCGATGCCAGCCTGTCGTTCACGGTGACAGCCGCGGACGGAACTGTGCTGGACATGCCCGGGATGGCGGCGGGGCGGATCGCCCTGGATTTTACCGCTTTCCCGCAATACGGGCCGCAGCGGATTGCAATCCATGCCGAATTCGCCGCGGGCGACCCGCCGCTGACCATCGACCTCGAGCCTGAAGATGGCGCGGGAGCGGCCAGTGTCGCGCTCGCTCCATCGGCCCCCGACATGGCATGGACCTATTTCGCGGCGAATCCTTTCCGCGCGGGCTACCGGTACCGCCCGCAAGGTGGCGAGTGGTCGCTGTTCCTGACGCCGGGTGAACCACTGCAGCTTGACGCACAAGGGGTAAGCCAGGCCATGAGTACGCCATCCGTGCCGCCGCCGCCCAAGCCGCCTGCGGCGATCGCGTCCTTCGCGGTCGACGGCGTGCAAGTTGCGCCCGATCCGTCCGGGCTGCACATCCTGCGGTACGTGCCGGCATCGCCGACCCCGGAACTGGGCCCGTCGGGCAAGCCCACGCTGATGCTGCTCAAGACCTCCCAGACCGCCAGTCTCCAGTTGGGCGTCCACTTCGATTTGCCCGCCGGTGGAAATGTCGCGCTGGCCAAGGCCGTCGCCGCGCACGATCCGACGCTGGCGACCATCCCCTTGCAGCCCGCGCCGGTGCAGATCCAGCACATCGCCGTGACGCTGGCCGATGAACAAGGCGCGCCTCATGAGATCGCCACCGCACCTGCGTCCTCCTTTCCGCCGTACGCAGCGGTGTTCGCGATTGCACTCGATGCCGGGCAGGCCGCGCAGGCGATCAGCGCCATCAACGGCCGCACCGGTGTCCTGGCGGTCGATTATACCATCCTTGAGCCGGGCGCCGACACGCCCGTGATCAAGAGCACCGACGTTGGCAGCTGGTTTCCCGGCACCAGCGGCTCGGGCCATCTGACTAACGTGCCCGGAATTTAAATCCTAACTGAAAGGAAACGATCATGACCGTCGATCTTGGACAGCAACAGCTCATTGCCGGCCTTACCGTGTTTGGCGACGACAACGATTATACCAAATTTTATGTCATGCCGGACAAGCCGCTTTTTCGTGTCGACACGACGACCAAGAAGCCGGTGTTCAAATTCATCAAGTACAAGCTGCCGGTCGACCGACCCGACGGCAAGAAAGGCGGCGGCTTCGTCGTCTTTGATTGCGATTTCACGGTTCCCGATGACGTGCTCAAGCAAATCCAGTCGGCGCTCGACAGCCAGGTTCAGTCCAAGCATCCCGGAGGGGGCGTGACGTCCGCCAGAGTCGAGCACATCCCGTTTACCGACGCAACTGCCAGCCTGACTTTGCTCGATACCAGCGGCGTGTTGGTGAGCAAGATCAACAGCCCGGGCAAGCCGTCGGTGTTCGGATCGATGATCTGTCCGTTCACCGCCGAACTGACTCCGGAAGGCGCCACCGTGATCGAAGCAGCGATGAGCGGGTCAGGCGGGGTCGCGCAGGTGTCTTACGACCTGCATTTTCCGGCAACTTTCCCGCCGATCACCGGCAGCATCTGGTTCAATGCCACCAAGTTCTACAGCTTCTCCCAGAGCATCGACAAGAGCGGCGGGTCATGGGACAGTTCCAACAACACCGAACACGACAAGATGCAGCAGGAATTCATCAGTTCGAGCTGCGGCAACGTCAATTTCGATTATGAAAGTCTCGGCTACATCACCGACGACGCGACCCGAACCAAGGTGCATGACGCCATTTCCAACTGGGGCTGGGGCCAGATCGATGCAGCCACCAAGGCGGTTACCCTGCCCGACATCAAGCCGACCGACGATACCGGTGATCATGGCATGGATCATATCACCAAGACCAATACGACCTTCGAGGCCGCCAGCTTCTACCGCACCATCAACGAACGCGAAGGTATTTCGTTCGAGACAAACCAGGGCGGCACCTTGCCTAACCTCGTCGACATGGGCTTCAAATGGGCCGATTATTGCATCGAGGTGGACGCCAACGATCCCTTCTTTGCGACCATTTCCACCAGCGTAGCTGTCAATGCCGATTTCGATAAATACGGCATCAACAGCGTCGACATCCATTGCGAGTACACCAAGACCAATCCCGCGACGGTCAAGGACTTTCACTTTACCAAGCCCGATGACCTCGGCAAATTCGACGCGGACACCAGCAACGGCGACATGAACTACGCCTATTCGTTCCTGGTCAACTACACCGACCAGAACAAGGCCTATCAGGCGCCGCTGACAACCACGAACCACACCGCGATCACGATCAACGCCAACGATCTCGGTATTCTTTATGCGAATTTTTCGATCGGGAATGTCGATTTCGACAAGACGCCGAAGGTGCAGGTCGCCATCACCTACCCCGATCCGGACGCGGCGGGCCAACCGATCAGCCAGCAATTCAACTTCGACAAGACCAAGCTCAGCGAGCCGCTGGTCGCGGTGCTGCTCAAGCCGGTCGACAAACCGTTCACGTACGCCGTCACCTATATCATGGCGGACGGGACGCAGATGGTGCAGCCGCCGGTCGAAAGCCAGGCCAGCGAAATCTTCATCAACAGCCCGTTCGTGCTGCATACCTTCAGCTTCCTGGCGGAAGGCGATTTCGCCGGCAGCATCGACAACATCTTTCTCAAGATGTCCTACCAGGACGATGCCAACAAGATCCAGCAATCGTCCGATTACGTCTTCAAGGCCGATACCCGCCAGAAGGACTGGATCATCCCGATCGTCGCCAACAGCGCGGGCAAGATCACCTATTCCGGCGCGATCACGTACAAGAACCACACGACCGAAAACATTCCGCCCACGTCGACCACGAACGATTTGATCGAATTCGGGCCGCCGAACCAGGTGATCATTACCGTTGTCCCGGATACGACGATGATCGACTTCACCCAGGTAAAGCTGATTATGGTCAACCTCGAGTATCAGGACACCGCGAACCAGATCGACGTGAAGCAGGAATTTAAGCTGCTGAACGGCACGACCCCAGTGCCTTGGACTTTCTACGCACGCGATCCGCAAAAGACCGACTACACATGGTCGGCCAATTTCTTCATGGCCACGACCCCGCCGACGATCAAGAAAACCACTCCGGTCACCAGCAGCGATACCGACCTCATCCTGATGATGCCAAGCTGAGGGAGCGACACGCGTGCTGTACCTGAACCCGCCCTATTTCCTTATCGACGGCGTCTCGATCTTTCCCGATCATGCCGATCCGTTGCAGTTCTATTTCCTGCCGATGGCGCCGCGCCTGACGATGCGGACCGACAGCAACGGCAAGACGGCGCCGCAACTGCAACTGATCGAGTACACCGGTTCGGCAGGGACCGGCGGGTTCATCAATTTCGACTGCAATATCGGCATCGACCAGGACGTCCTCGACGGGCTTACTCAGAAGCTGCAGCAACAGGCCAATCTCAACGGCCCACCCCGGCTTTCGCCGGTCACCTTCGTCGATGGCTCGGTCAAGCTGGTGGTATTGGGCGCGGATTCGTCCGCGCCGGCGGCGACTGCGCCCACGGCGCCGGGGGCCCCGGACAGCGGCCCCCGCTTCGTGACCAAGATCCAGGGCGCGACCAAACCCGCGCTGTTCGGCGACAACCAGGCCAGTTTCTCGGTTCAGCTCGACCAGTATGGCGCGACCGTGCTGGAGCAGGCGATCCAGGGTGAGATGGCGCCGATCGCGGTGATCTACGCGCTGGATTTCGTGGCGCTTCGTCCAGCCTTTCATGTCCATCTGCAAGTCGATTGGGACCGGGTCCAGACCGCCATCGATAACAGCTTCAGCGGCGGGTTCCTGTTCTTTTCTTCAGATATCGAAAAGGAAGTCGACAAGCTGATCGAGGACCGCACGATCATCCTGACCGTGGATACGTTCGTCACCGATGACGATGGCGGCAAGAATATCGCCGGAGACAAGGACCGCGCGGTTTCCGAAGTCTACGACATGATCAAGAGCACATTCTTTGAATCCAGCCTGCAACCGCCCAAGCCTGGCCAGCCGGACGACTGGAGCAAGGCCGGGTCGGCCTTCAATCAGGTTAGCGCCATGGCGCTCACCGGCGGCGCCGCGTCGCTGGCCAGTTTCAGCAAGAAATCGATCGACATCAGCCGCACCGACAAGAAGACCATGAACGTCGATATTTCCGAGCGGACCTCGGTGCAGCGGACGATATATCCGCAGGGACATCTGGGCGGACTGCTGTCAGTGCTGGGCAAGGGGCAAACGGTCGACCAGTTCATCGTCAAGGTCGACCTGGACAATCCCTGGTTCCAGCGCCGGACGATCAGCATCGTCTCCTATGCCGATTTCGACACCGACCAGATCGCCTCGATCGACGTGACGCTGACCTACAATGGCGTGGTGAAATCGGTGCGGTTGACCAAGGGCGCCCCCCCTGCATCGGTGGACTGGACCAGCGTGCTCGCGGGCGGGGCGATGGTGCGGCCAGTGACCTACAGCTATATCGTGAACTTCGCCGGCGTGGACACGTCCCAGCGACCCGGGCAACTGGCCAGCGGCCAGTTGGTTGAGACCGGCGATGTGCTGAGCATCCAGCCGCGCGGCAATCTCTATTCAAATACCGTCATTCCGATCCGGGCCGACAGCCTGCCATGGGACCGCTACCCCAGCGTGGAAGTGGCCTGCCGCTACGACGATCCCGCCAATTCCGTTCATGGCGAGGCCAGCGCCGTGCTGACGAGCGCCGCGCCGGATATCACCTGGCCTCTGTTCCTGGTCAATCCGGCCAAGCGCACGTTCAGCTACCAGCTGATCTACACCATGGCATCCGGCGGAACGAGCACCGCGCCCTGGCTGACGACCGACGACGGTAAAGTCGACATCGACGATCCGTTCCCGGCCAAAAGTACGCTGATGGTGCTTGCAGCCGTGGACTGGACCGCTGTGGACCAGGTGCTCGTCCACCTGGCCTATCCCAGCAAGGCCAACCCGGTGGTGCAGAAAAATTTCATCTTCAATGCCAATGCCAGCGACGCCCAGAATTTTGTCGCCGACCGCAAGGATCCGACGCAAACCTCGATCTACTACGAAGCCAAGGTCATCCTGAAGAACGGCAAGGTCTGGTCGGTGCCCGGATCAGTGACCACCGACAGCTTCATCACCATCCAGTCGGACATGGTCGGTCATCAGATCCTCACAGTGAAGCCCGAGAACGTCGATTTTTTGAGCGTGCAGGTCACATCGATCGATGTGCGGGCTCGCTATGTCGACGCCAAGAACGGCTATAACTCCAGCGCCGCCTTCACCCTTGCCACCCAGGCCGACGTGCAGAGCTTTGCCTACGACTACGTCAATCCGGCGATCGCACCCGAATACAGCTACGATGTCCAGTTCGCCAACGGCCAGACGCGTTCGTTCGACTGGGCCCCGGCCAGCAGCGGCACGGTAACCATTGGCCTGAGCAATCTCGACTGACGAACCTGCAGGAGCGCTGACATGCTATTGCTTTCCACCGATTCGCTGACCGTCGATGGCGTCACGGTCTTCCCCGACCATGCCGATCCCAACCAGTTCTGGTATCTGCCGGCGCCGGTCAGCCTGGAGAAGCAGCCCGGCAGCGACGAGCCGCAGTTCCTGCTGATAGAATATGCGCCGGACGTCGCCAGTTCGGGGGTCAAAGGCATGGGCTTCCTCAACGTAACCTTGTGCCTGACGGTCCCCGACGACACCCAGCAAAAGATCATCGGCCAGGTCAAGGGGGCTTTCCCCACTGCCGACAATCCCCGGCTCGCCCCGGTCCCCTTCGATGACGGCACCGTGCAGGTCGTCACGCTCGACATGCAGGGCAGCGGCGGGGCAACCAATACGGCGCCGCCCGGTTCGATCCAGATGGTCCAGCACATCCTGGGCGCGGTGACGCCCGATCTCTATGGCAACAACGACGCACTGTTCGCGCTCAGCCTCAGCGAGGATGGCGCAACGATCCTGAAGGCTGCCTTCGAAGATGGCATGGCGCCGGTCGGCGGCATCTACAACCTCAAATTCACCGGGGTGCGGCCTGCGCTCGATGTCAAGGTTACTGCCGACCTCAAGCGGGTCTATGACAGCTTCAGCGTGGCCTTGACGGCAAAGGCCTATTGGGTTTCCGCGGGGATCGACGCCACTTTCGAAAAGCTGCGTCAGGATGGCGCAATCAAGATCGAGGTCGTCAATCTGGCGGGCGATGCCACGAACACGGACAAGGAAAGTCAGGCGCTTCAGCTCTTCAAGGATGACATCCTGACGAGCTGGTTCACTCCCAGCCTGTCGCCAACGACAGCGGCAGCGGCGGATGCGGGACAGCACCCGCTGACACAGACGAGCACCAGCACCACGACGGCAACCGCTGGGGGAGCTGCGGGTGCTCATACCAGTCCGCCGCCGCCGCCGCACCCGGGTGCGGCCGCTCAAGGCATGGGTGCCGCTTCAGCGGGCATGGGCGCCAAGCCGGCAGCGGGGCAGACTGGCGGCATGCAGGCGGGGGGGATGCAGGGCGCAGCGCATCCGCCGGCCGTGGGCGGGGCCGGCACGCCGACGCCTGCGCCTGTCGGCGGGGCCGCGGGAGCCGCACCGCCAGCCGCTGGCGCAGGAGGAGCGATGCCCGCAGCGGCCCCCCCCCCAGCCGGTGGCGCGGTTCACGCTGCCCCCCCGCCGCCGCCTGTGCAGTCCACTACCGCCACCACGCAGCCAGCCGGGGGAACCGTCGGCCAGGTTGCGCAAGCCGCACAGGGCATTGCATCCGCAGCCAGCGCTGCGTCTCCCTTCGGCGTGTCGCTGCAGTTAAAGATTGTGCACCAGGACGAGCAGAAAGTGGTGACCTACGAATACAATAGGATGGACGCGGTCCAGCGCACCTATGCGCCGCAAGGCTACTTTGGCCTGATGCTGGGATCGATCGACAAGTCCAAGCACTTCCTAGAAGTCGACGGCACCGATCCCTTCTTCAGCAAGTTTTCGGTCGTGCTGACCCCCATCCACGATTTCGCCGGCATCGGCTTGATGACGGCGCACATCGCGCTGGACTATGGCGATCCGGGCGACGCGGCCGCCAAGCATGGCGAGTTCGTCTTCGATGCCAGCAACACAGCGCAGGTCAGCTGGGACGTGTTCGAGGGGCAGGTGCACCGGACCGACTATACCTATACGGCGACATATATCTTCGATTCGAGCTCGGGCTGGATCGGCGAGTCGGACAGCTATACGCTGCCCGCAATCACCACCGACAACCGCCAGCTTACGCTCGACCCTCACGATACGCTCGGGTTCCTGATGGTCAGCATCGCGCCCGGTCGGATCGATGCCAATACTGTCGACCGCATCGAAGTTTCGCTGACCTACGCCGATGCCAAGGGCTGGACCACTTCGGCGGAATTTGTCGTTCGGTCCGGCTCGCCCGCCCAGGCTTGGAAACTCCGGCTTTCGGACAAGCAGCAGCGAACCTACAGCTATACCACTCGCTGCGTCCTGAAGGACGGCACAGTGTTCAATTCCGAGCTCCAGACCAGTTCGGCCAGCGCGCTGTTCGCCAGCGACGCGTTCGGCGGCAGCATCGACGTCGTGATCCAGCCGGCGTTCGATCCGGCGCATACCAAATCGGCGTTGGTCGAGTTGAACTACGCCGACGCCGCGGCAAGCTATCAGTTCGCCACTACGCAATTCCTTCAGGCAACCTCGGGTGCTTCGCCGCAACCCACGCTCATCCACATTCCCATCGTCGATCCCACCCAGCGCGAGTACAACTACCGGATCACCGAGATTACGGCGGATAGCCACCAGTTGCAGGGGGCGACGATTACCACCACCGATCGCGTGATCGTGGTGAGCAGCGCGGGCTAGAGCGTGATGACGAAAAGTGGGTACCGGTTTTTGTTCTTGAATCACGCGAAAACAAAGACTCTGGAGC
>CAXTOS010000001.1:0-89305 GCA_964245935.1 uncultured Novosphingobium sp. | reverse complement strand
GGTCGGTGCGGGCACCCATCCCGGCGCGGGGGTGTCGTCGGTGGTCGGCGGAGCGCAGGGTGTAGCCAGGCTGATCACCGAGGATCTGGCGAAGTAAGGCGGTGCGTCGGCGCTGGCCGGGGTCATCCCCATTGGCTGTCATAACCGACATAGCGATCATATTCCTCGGCATAGCGTTCGGTCAGCATGGCCTGATCGGCGCCGGAAAGCTCTCGCTTCAGGTCCAGAAACCATTTGCCTTCCTCGCTGTAAATATGATGATCCACTGCTCCCTGAAGGTAGGTGAGCCGGGCCATGAATGTCTGGCTCATTGGATCGAGCCTTTCGAGCAGCGCCATCTGCACCTTCACCGCGGCCTGCTCGTCATAGGCCACGTCGGAGCAAGCCTTGGCGCGGCGGTGGGCGAGAGCTGGATAAATGACCGCTTCCTCGGCGATCGAATGGCCGGTGAGCAGAACGCCCAGCTGTCTGAATGCAGCGGTTCGTGCGGTGCTGTCGCCGGCAGCTTTCACGGCTTCGAACGCTTGTTCAAGCCCGCGATGATGTTCCACGATCTGCGCCAGCCAGTCTCCCGGCGCGGCGGCCTGAAGCGCCATGGTGCGCGCGTCTTCGCGGGCATTTTCGTGTTCCGGGAGAGTAACGGCAGCGATCAATCTATGTAGAATAGACATTTTTGCTTTTCCAGAAGGGTAAAAAACCCGCGCCGCCATCACCGAAACCCGAACCGGCGCTCCTCTGGCGCTTGCTGTACGGCATCGCATATCGGAGTAAAAGCCGGTAATGGTTCACGATGCCGAATTTTTCCGACGTGGCAGCGGTTTAATCATCCCGCTCCGCCGCAGTGACCATATCCATGAAATTTCGTGCCGAATCGCGATCCCTGGCATCCTTGAACGCGACATCCAGGTCCGGCGCTGCGCCCAGCAGGTGCATCATCGCCCACAGCGCAAAACGGCGCGCCGGATCCTGCTCGATGCCCAGGTCGACCGCCATGTGCTCGATCCCCGCAGCCACCGCGGCGGGCGGGATTTGCACCAGGTCGGCGGTGCCGAAATAGCGGCGGAACTGATCGTCCAGGTCCATGTCGGCGAGCTCCGCGTCAGTCTGCGTTCAAAGTTCACTCCCATACATGATAATGATCGTCGCATGGCGCATCGCAGGCTGAAAATATTCTTCGATGGCGGCTGCCGTCCCAATCCCGGCCGCATGGAGGCAGCGGTGGTGGTGCGGGGCGTCGTGCACCGGTTCGATGATCTGGGGACGGGTTCCAGCCACGATGGCGAATGGCTGGCGCTGATCCGCGCGCTCGAACTGGCCCAGATGCAGGGCCTGACCGGATTCGAACTGATCGGCGATGCGGTCCAGGTGATCCGGCACGCCAACCGCGCCGTCGCCGGCAGCCAGCCGGAGGAGGGCCATGCCGCCAATTTCCGGGCACTGGCCCGCACGTCGCCGCCAGCACGGATTCGCTGGATCAAGCGCACGCAAAATCTGGCGGGCATTGCGCTTGCCGCGCGACATCCCCGTTAGCGACTATTGCCATCGCAGGCGATTGCGCGCCAGCGCCGGGGCGGGCATAGCGGCACGGTGACACGCACCACGGTACTCTATCGCCGGGCAGCCATGGCCCTCTGGCTCCTTGTCGTCGCGGCCACCAGTGGCTGCGCGCACTTCCACGATGCCGAGGTGCGCGCGCAGGAGCGGGCCGATGCCCAGCACGCCGGGCCACTGCCGGCCGAAGCGGCGCCCCCGCCGCTTCGGGCACCAGCACCCGTGGCAGCGGCGCCAGCGCCCGAGGTTGCAGCGCCAGCGCCACCCGTTCCGGCCCCGTCCACACCCCGCGCACCCGTCCCGCCATCGCCCGCCGCGTCTCCTCCCGCGCCGGCCACCGACAATGCGATCATCATCTTCGCCAACACCCCGGCCGCGAATTGCCAAACCTGCGATACGCTCAAGATTTCCGTTGCGCCTTCAGGACAAGTGCTGATGGAACGCGGTTCCTGGACTGCCGGCCATGGCAACTGGCGCTACAGGCGTTCGCGGGCTGACATCCGCCCCGAACGCGCCGCCGCATTCGCCGCCAGGCTGAGTGCCGACCGCCCGGTCGGGGCACAAGCGCTCGGCAATGGCGGCTGCGCAGCCCCGGCAACCGGCGATGCGGGCCTGTCGATCGAATGGATCGAGGCGGATCGCCATGATCTGCTGACCGTCGAATTCGGCTGCCCGGCGGGTGCCGGCGGTCAAACGGCCGAACGGCTGCGCCATGCACCCGATCTGCTGGGCCTGCGGCAACTCGACTTTCCGTGAGAGGTTCGCCCGGAGCCGTGCCGTGACCCGTTTTACTCTTGACCTGGCCGGGACGCGGCATGGCTTTGCCACATTGGCGCAGGTGCTGGCGGCGGCCAGTCCGGAGCGATCGGGCGACCGGCTGGCCGGGATCGCGGCGGACAGCATGGAACAGCGTGTGGCGGCGCGACTGATCCTGGCCGATCTGCCGTTGGCGACGTTCCTGGGCGAGGTGGTGGTCCCCTATGAACAGGACGAAGTGACGCGGCTGATCGTCGATGGGCACGATATCGCCGCATTCGCCGCGATATCGCATCTGACCGTCGGCGGCTTTCGCGAATGGCTGCTGGACAATCAGACCGGGGCTGCGGAGATCGCCCGCGCCGCGCCGGGCGTTACCCCGGAGATGGCCGCCGCCGTCTCGAAGCTGATGCGCAACCAGGATTTGATCGCGGTTGCGCGCAAGATACGCGTGGTCACGCGGTTCCGCAGCACCGTGGGCCTGCCTGGACGGCTGGCGGTGCGGCTCCAGCCCAATCATCCGACCGACGACCCCGCCGGGGTTGCCGCCTCCACCCTCGACGGCCTCCTGATGGGCGCGGGCGATGCGATGATCGGGGTCAATCCGGCCAGCGACGATGCCGATACCACCGCCGACCTGCTGCATCTGCTGGACGATATCCGGCTGGCCTATGATATCCCGACCCAGTCCTGCGTGCTGGCCCATGTCACGACCACGCTCGAACTGGTGGCACGGGGGGCGCCGGTCGATTTGTGCTTTCAGTCGATCGCCGGCACCGAGGCGGCCAATCGCGGCTTCGGCATCGACCTGGCGCTGCTGGCCGAAGCCCATGCCGCGACCCGTGCGCTGGGGCGCGGCACGGTAGGCCGGAACGTGATGTATTTCGAAACCGGGCAGGGCTCGTGCCTGTCCGCCAATGCCCACCACGGTGTCGACCAGCAGACGCTGGAAGCCCGCGCCTATGGCGTGGCGCGCGTGTTCGATCCGTTCCTGGTCAACTCGGTGGTCGGCTTCATCGGCCCCGAATATCTCTATGACGGCAAGCAGATCGCCCGCGCCGCGCTGGAGGATCACTTCTGCGGCAAGTTGCTGGGCTGCCCGATGGGGGTGGACATCTGCTACACCAACCACGCCGAGGCCGATGGCGACGATACCGACACCATCCTGACGCTGCTGGGGGTGGCGGGGGTGAATTTCATCATGGGCGTGCCGGGCGCCGACGACATCATGCTCAATTACCAGTCGACCAGCTTTCACGATGCGCTCTACCTGCGCGAAGTGCTGGGGCTGCGCCCGGCGCCGGAATTCGAGGCGTGGCTGGAACGGATCGGGCTGTCTGCGGGTGGCCGGATCGGCGAAATGATGCCCGCCGCGCTGGCGCCGGATCGCATACCGGCGCTGCGGGCACCATATGGCTGACTTGCCCGCCGTCATTGCGTTGCGCGATCGTCTCCGCGCGCTGACGCAGGCGCGGGTGTTGCTGGGGCGCGCCGGGCAGGGCCTGCCAACCGGGGCGCTGCTGGAATTCCAGCTCGATCACGCGCGGGCCCGCGATGCGGTTCACGCCGCGCTGGAGCCGGCCGGATTCGCCGAGGCGGTGAAGCATCCGGTGATCGAGGTGCGCAGCCGCGCGCAAACGCGCAGCGAATATCTGAGGCGCCCCGATCTCGGCCGGTTGCTCGACGCGGCAGATGCCGCGCGGTTGACCCCGACCGGCGATGAACTGGTCATCGTCGTTGCCGATGGCCTGTCCGCCACCGCGGTTCATCGGCACGCCGCCTCGCTGGTAGTAGCGCTGATCGAGCATTTGGCGGACTGGCAAATCGCGCCGGTCGTGCTGGCCATGCAGGGGCGGGTCGCGCTGGGTGACGCGATCGGCGAGGCGATGGCGGTCGATTGCGCGCTGATCCTGATCGGCGAGCGCCCGGGGCTCAGCGCGCCTGACAGTCTGGGCGCCTATATCACCTGGCAGCCGCGCATCGGCCGGATGGACAGCGAGCGTAATTGCGTCTCGAACATCCGCCCGCCGCATGGGCTGGGCTATGCGGCCGCCGCCGATGCCATCGTCGCCCTGCTGACGGCGGCGCGCCAGCGCAAGTTGACCGGCGTACAACTGCGCGGCGCGCTGGCACCGCCGGCGTAATCAACGAACGTTGATCGTTTGACCCGCGAAACGGCCACTTTGCGCAATCTGCGCTGGCCACAACGGGGATATTGTTGCACCAGCGCCATCATGACCAGCGCGACCAAGGTGCCTGCGGCATCAAGACCGACGATCAGCCTCATCATTCCCGCTTATAACGAGGAAAACTATTTGCCGGCATGCCTGGACGCGGTGATGCGCAACCTGGCGGGGCAGGCCAATGAAATCATCGTCGTCGACAACAACAGCAGCGACGGCACGCGGCAAGTCGTCGAGCGGTACCCCGGCGTCACGTACCTGTTCGAGCCGCGCAAGGGCATCACGCGCGCCCGGCAACGTGGCTATCGCGCCGCCACCGGCGATATCATCGCCTATATCGATGCGGATACGCAGCCGCTGGCGGGCTGGATCGAACAAATCTGGGAACAGTTCGCAGCCCGTAAAAACCTGGCGTGCCTGTCCGGCCCCTACAGCTTTTACGACCTTGGCGCGATCAGGAACGCCATGTCGACCGTGTGGTTCGTCGCGGCGCAACCACTTTACAAGATCACCGGCTACATGATGGTCGGGGGAAATTTCGCGATCCGCCGCGATGTGCTGGACAAAATGGGCGGCTTCGACAGTTCGATCGAGTTCTACGGCGAAGATGTCGATGTCGGAAAGCGTGCCAGGAAACATGGCAAGGTGCTGTTTTCGACGCGCTTCGTCATGCCCACGTCGGGGCGGCGGATGACGAAGCAGGGGTTCGCCAAAATGGCCGGGCTCTATTTTACCAATTACGTCTCGATCATGCTGCGCGGCAAGCCTGCGCACAACAGCTATGAAGATGTGCGTTGAAGCGTGATGACCACGGTTTCGCCCCCGCCCCCGGCCCCCGCCACCGCTTCGCCGCTGTTCCGGGCGGTGCCCTATCTGGCGCTGGTGGGCTCGATGCTGTCGTTCTGCATCGGCGCCGCCTTTGCCAAGCAGCTGTTTCCGGTCGTCGGCGCGCCGGGAGCGATTGCCTATCGCGTCGGCTTTTCGGCGGTGATCCTGCTCATCGCCTTCCGGCCCTGGCGGCAACCGCTGACCCGCGCCGATCTGTTGGCAACGATGCGCTACGGGGTCGCGCTCGGGGTGATGAATCTGACCTTCTACATGGCGTTGCGCACGATACCGCTCGGCATCGCCATAGCGATCGAGTTTCTCGGACCACTGACGGTGTCCGTGCTGCATTCGCGTCGTCCCGCCCACTTCGCGATTTTAGGGCTGGCGGTCGTGGGACTGGCAATGCTCCTGCCGATTCATCGGATAGACCATGCCCTCGATCCGATCGGCGTGGGTTTCGCCTTGTGCGCCGCGCTATGCTGGGCACTTTACATCGTGTTCGGCAAGCGGACCGGGCATTTGCCCGGCGGCCAGTCGGTTGCGCTGGGCGTGGCCACGGCGGCGTTGATCGTGGTTCCGATCGGGATCACCACCGCAGGATCCGCGCTGCTGTCGCCATCGCTGGCCGCGATCGGCCTGGCGATAGCCATTCTCTCCAGCGCCGTTCCCTATCTGCTGGAGATGGTCGCGCTCAAGCGTCTGCCGGCATATCGTTTCGGCGTGCTGATGAGCGGCGATCCGGCCATAGCCGCGATAGTGGGCAGGCTGGTGCTCGCCGAACACCTCTCCACGGTGCAATGCATCGCGATCGGGCTGGTCGTGCTGGCGTCGATCGGGTCGGTGCTGGTGACCCAGGGCGGGCAGGTCCAGCATCGCATGCCGGAATGATGCCGGACGCAGCGGCGCCGGGAATGCTATTCGGCCGACAAGACCGGCAGGGCTTCATGGTTGCCGCCACGATGGCCCTTCAGCGACGCCAGGATCCTGCGGTAATGGCGGGCGAGTTCGAGATGGACCTTGCGCTTCTCGGAACTTTTGGTGCCCGCGGCAATGAGATAGCAGCGATCGATGCGCCGGGTGAGAAAATCACGACTCCAAAAACGCGTCATTAGGATCTCCTCTGCCAGATTCAATCTATCCAGTAGACTTTTTATTGGCTTTTGTTCATCGCCTGGAAAGGCTCATGCGTCCAATTGCCTGTTGCAAGCGCCAAACCGTCTCGGGCCATCGTGAACCTCTTCGGGGTTCGACTCGCACGACTCGATCTCTCCACGTCAGCGTAGCTCGGCACGGCTGACTCTTACAGCGATATTTATGGCCGCCGTTACGTTGATCACGGGGCTGATCGACGGAGTGATGTCGGCGCCCCACGCCCTCAATCGCCGGGCAATATTCCTTCGAACGCAATCTCGCTCAAGGGCTTGCGGGGACTGGGAAATTCGCGGGCGCGCAACGCTTCGGGCAGGCTGTCGGCTTCGCCGATCCGGCCGACGGCCACGGCCGCCTCAATGCGGTAGCGTGCGCCGCTGTGCAGCACTTCGGCGGCGCGTGCGCGGTCAAAGCCGGCCATGGCGTGCAGATGCAGCCCCAGCCGGGTGGCCTGCAACGCCAATGTGCCCCACGCCGCGCCGGTATCGAAGCTGGCGGTAGTTGCGGGTTCGGGTTCGGTCTTGCCCGGCGGCGTGAACAGCGTGTCGGACAGAATGTAGATCAGGGCCGAGGAATGCTGCGCCCAATCCTGGTTGAACGGCAACAATGTGGCAAGCAGCAGATCCCACCGCGGCTTGTCGCGCAGCGCGTAGACAAAGCGCCACGGCTGGGAGTTAAAAGCCGAGGGCGCCCAGCGTGCCGCTTCGAACAGCGTGAGCAAATCGCTTTGCGTGACGACCGATTTGTCGAAAGCGCGCGGAGACCAGCGTTCAAGGATGGTCGGATCGATCGGATGATCGGCAACACGGTATGCGGCAAGCGGCGCTGTCATGTGAATGCTCCAGAAATTTCACCAAGATGGTTCGAAGATTGGCCGTGCCGCCTGCGCAAGAGCGCGCCACGCCATCGTGCGGTAATATCTACTAATGGGATTGAGATTGTCCAGCCAATCCTGCGTTGCGTAACGGCAAGAAATTCTTCAGCCCTGCGATCGGGGGGAATATGCAATGAACCAGCCCCGATCGTGGCCAGGATTATTTCAAGGGTAAGACCATCCTGCCGATCTTTTTTGCGAGGCGGCGATTGTTTGACAAAATGCGGTACCCATTTCGCCATCAGCGTTCGACCATTCTTGTTGCAAAGACCGATCCGACCCATGCCCAAGAACCGTTCTTCCATCACCGAACCACAATTCACCGAGGATGGCGCCCAGCCCGAACCTGTTTCCGCCATCGATCGCGTGGTGGACCGGTTGCGCGACGTGCGCGAGGATTGGCGCGCCTTGCAGGAGCGGCACATTGAATATGGCGTACACGGCTTTCCGTCCCGCCATGCGATCGCGCGGATCGTCGACACGCTGGGCGCGGCGCTGTTCCCGATCCGGCTGGGGCCGGCCGAACTGACCCCGCTCAGCGAAGACGAGTTCGTGCGTACCTCGCTGCACTCGGCGCTGCCGTTGCTGGCGGCGCAGCTGGACATGGAACTGGAATACGAACAATCGATCACCGGCGCCGCCGATGACCTGGCTGCCCGTGTCGAACGGATCGTTACCGGGCTGGCAGAGCGGTTGCCGGAAATCCGGCGGGTGCTCGATACCGATCTCCAGGCGGCCTATGCAGGCGATCCGGCAGCGCGCAGCGTCGACGAGGTACTGCTGTGCTATCCATGCGTGATCGCGGTCATCCATCACCGGCTGGCGCACGAACTCTATCGGCTGGGCGCACCGCTGGTGGCGCGGATCATCGCCGAGATCGCCCATTCGCGCACCGGGATCGATATCCATCCGGGCGCGTCGATCGGGCAGAGTTTCTTCATCGATCACGGCACCGGCGTGGTTATCGGCCAAACCGCGATCATCGGCAACCGCGTGCGCATCTACCAGGCTGTGACGCTGGGCGCGCGCAGCTTTGCCACCGACCTGCAAGGCAATCTCATCAACGAACCGCGCCACCCGATCATCGAGGATGATGTCACCATCTATTCCGGCGCGACGATCCTGGGGCGCGTCACCATCGGTGCGGGGTCGGTGATCGGCGGCAATGTCTGGCTGACCCACTCCGTCCCGCCGGGCAGCCGGGTACGGCAGGGGACGCCGACGATGACCATAGAAACCGGCGCGCCATTCGATTGACGCATCGTCATCCTGACGAAAGTCAGGATCCATTTGCCCCAGTTCGCCGACCGGACTCGAACGTTGCGAGACTGGACCCTGACTTTCGTCAGGGTGACAAAGCATCTGGAATCGCCGAGGTTTGCTCCATGGGGGAAGAATTAAGGATCGAAGGCACTTCGCCCCGTAAAGCATGTTGCCGTTAATCTGTATCGCCAACTAAACCCGTCCGTCCTGAGCTCGTCGAACGGCTGCACTTCCTGCTTCAGGCTGGGTAACGCCCAGGAAGAACGGACAGCCCTTCGACAAGCTCGGGACAGGCGGGGTATGGTGCAGATTTAGAGTCTTTCCGACTTACGTCGAGTCGGTGCCAGCCCGCTCCCCCGCCCGGCCACCCATATTATACAATGACTTGGGTGGCCGGGCGGGGGAGCGGGCTGGCACAGTCTTAACCGGAAAGACTCTAGCGCACGACGCCCTAAACCAGTTCGGTCAGCCATTCGGCGATCATCGCTCGCCCGGCGGCAACCGCCCTTGGCCCCAGTTCCTCGTGCGCGGCGCGCAGTGCGGTGTTGGTCTGGCCTGCCTCGGCCACCGACTCCGGCCATTGTTCGAGCCAGGCTTCGAAGCGCTCGTCCTCGCCCATCTCGGCGTGGAATTGCAGCGCCAGCAGGTTCGTGCCGCGCCGAAATGCCTGATGATCGTAGACATGGCTGGAGGCGAGCAGCTCGGTGCCTTCGGGCAGGGTGAAGGTGTCGCCATGCCAGTGCAGGACCGGCACGTCGATATGGCGCAGCGGGCCGGCCCGGGCTCCGGCATGCACGGTGACCGGATGAAAACCCAGCTCCGTCACCGGCCCCGGATAGACCCGCGCGCCCAGCGCGGCCGCGATCATCTGTGCGCCGAAACAGACGCCCAGCGTCGGGCGGTCGGCATCGAGCCGCACCGCGAGACGGCGCAGCTGGCAGGCGATCCAGGGATAGCGTTCCTGTTCGTAAACCCCCATCGGGCCGCCCATCATGATCAGCAGATCGGGTTGGCGCAGATCGAGCGTGCCGAAGGCGGGATCGGCAACGTCTATGCGATCGACATGATAGCCGGCTGCCTCGATCGGTTCGCGAAATGCAGCCACGCCCTCGTAGGGGACGTGGCGAATGATCAACGCTCGCTTCATATCGGTCCCCGCCGGCGCCTTCACGCCTCCGGCAGGAAATCCGCAACCGACAGATAGCGTTCGCCGGTATCGTAATTAAAGCCCAGAATACGCGCGTTCGGGGCCAGATCGGGCAATTTCCCGGCGATGGCCGCCAGCGTGGCGCCCGAACTGATCCCGACCAGCAGGCCTTCCTCGCGCGCCGACCTGCGGGCCCATTCCTTGGCATCGGCGGGATCGACCTGGATCACGCCGTCGAGCAGCTGGGTGTGCAGGTTTGCCGGCACGAAGCCGGCGCCGATGCCCTGGATGGGATGCGGCGCCGGCTTGCCGCCGCTGATCACCGGCGACAGCGTCGGCTCGACCGCAAAGGCCTGCAAAGCCGGCCATTTTTCCTTCAACACCTGGGCGACGCCGCTCAGGTGGCCGCCGGTACCGACCCCGGTGATCACCGCATCGATCGGCGTATCGGCAAAGTCGGCCAGGATTTCCTGCGCGGTGGCCGCGGCATGCACGGCGATGTTGGCCGGGTTTTCGAACTGCTGCGGCATCCACGCGCCGGGAGTAGCGGCGATCAGTTCCAGCGCGCGCTCGATCGCGCCCTTCATACCCTTTTCACGCGGGGTCAGATCGAAGGTGGCGCCATAGGCCAGCATCAGCCGCCGCCGTTCGAGCGACATCGATTCGGGCATCACCAGAACGAGCTTGTAACCCTTGACCGCCGCAACCAGCGCCAGGCCGATGCCGGTGTTGCCCGAAGTCGGCTCGATGATCGTACCCGCCGGCTGCAACTCGCCCGAGGCTTCGGCAGCCTCGATCATGGCCAGCGCAATGCGA
This sequence comes from uncultured Novosphingobium sp., assembly GCA_964245935.1. GTDB lineage: Bacteria > Pseudomonadota > Alphaproteobacteria > Sphingomonadales > Sphingomonadaceae > Novosphingobium. The sequence continues at coordinate 78,738 of CAXTOS010000001.1, read as the reverse complement.
TCCTTGATCGAACCGCCCGGATTGGCCCTTTCCGATTTTACCCAGACCTCGTGATCCGGAAACAGCCGCGACAAGCGGATATGCGCGGTGTTGCCGATGGTATCGAGGACGGACTGGGCTTTCATCACAGGTGCCTTTTCGGGTGGTGGGCGTGGAGAATAAGCGATTCCTGTCAGATGCCAAGCCGCGCCCAGAAATCGCCGGCGCTGAAAACCCGCCCGGGGCCCTGGTCCGCCCCGGTGATCGTCTGGCGCCACGACGGGTGCGGAATGCGCGGATCGGATCGGCGATCTCGCGCCGGACGAACAGGATACTGGATGTTTTCGCTGCGTACCATCTTCGTTTCTCCATGCAGGAGCACGAAACCGACGTGGACGCCTGGCCCCGTGCGCTTTAGAGTCTTTCCGACTTTCGTCGAGTCGGTGCCAGCCCGCTCCCCCGCCCGGCCACCCATATTATACAATGACTTGGGTGGCCGGGCGGGGGAGCGGGCTGGCACAGTCTTAACCGGAAAGACTCTAGCCATTGGTGACGCGGAGCAAGCTGACATCCATCAAAAACCGCGGCCGAGCTTTGGACGGTATGCCCATCGCCTCGACGCTTCCTGTCTACTAAATCAGTTGAGTATGGTCGAGCAAGCGTTGATTTGGACGCCCGAGAATTTTCTTGCCGGAGGATCGCTCAGGCGGGCAGGGTGCGCTGGGGGTGGCTGGCGAACCACGGGATCATGCGCCGGATGGCCTGGCGCAGTTCATCGGTGGACACGGCAAAGCTGAAGCGGACGAAGTTATGACCGTCGACCGGGTCGAAATCGATCCCCGGCGCGGTGGCCACGCCGGTGTCTTCCAGCAGGCGGATACACCAGCCCATGGCGTCGTCGGTAAGATGGCCGATGTCGGCCCAGATGTAGAACGCGCCATCGGGCGGGGCGATCCGCGCGAGGCCCAGCGCGGGCAAGGCCGCCAGCAGCAATTCACGATTGGCGGCGTAGGTCGCGATATTGGCTTCCAGCTCATCGCGGCAATCGAACGCGATCAGCCCGGCCTTCTGCGACAGCGAGGGCGGCGTGAGGAACAGATTGCCGACGCGGGCAAACACCGCATCGATCAGGGCAGGGGGTACCACCAGCCAGCCCAGTCGCCAGCCCGCCATGCTGAAATATTTGGAGAAGCTGTTGATGACCAGCGCATCGGGGGCATGGCGCAGCACGCTGACCGTGGGCAGCCCATAGCTGATGCCATGATAGATTTCGTCCGCGATGATGCGAATGTTGCGCGCGGCGCAGACCCGCACGATCGCCAGCAGTTCATCGGGCGCGATGATCGTGCCGGTGGGATTGGCGGGGCTGGCCAGGATCAGCCCGTCGGGCGCAGGGTGGATGCGTTCGAGCGCGGCGGCAGTGATCTGGTAGCGTTCGGCCGGCCCGCAGGCCAGTTCCACCGGCACCATGTGCAGCGCAGCCATCGTGCCGCGATACGCGACATAGCCGGGTCGCGCCAGCGCCACCCGCGCGCCCGGACCGAACAGCGTGTTCAGCGCCAGCACCAGCGCGGGCGAGGCGCCGCAAGTCAGCACGATCTGCTCTGGCGCCACCGTCGCGCCCTGGGTTTCGGTATAGTGCCGGGCGATGCGCGCCTTCAGTTCCGGGCTTTCCCAATAGCCCATGGCATCGCTGTCGAGCACACGATGCGCCTCGGCTATCGCTGCGGCGGGCGCGCCGGTCGATGGCTGGCCAAACTCCATGTGGATGATCGAGCGCCCCTGCGCCTGCAGGCGATGCGCCAGCCTGCTGACACTGATGGCGTGAAACGGCGCGATGGTGGCTGGGCGGAGCGGGGTGGTCATGGCTGCGGATTACGGTGGATCGGGGCGGTGGGCAATGGTGGCTGGCTTCGCGTGGCAATCGCGTTCAGGCAAATTCATTGCTATAGTTCATCGCTGCCGTGCAATTTGACTAGTCAAATCGACCAGTTGAAAGTTGCCGCCATGCGTGAAATCCAGTCTTCCGACGCCAGGGCGCATCTGCCGCAACTGCTCAGCGCGGTGGAGCGCGGCGAAACCCGCGCCGAGGGGGTAATGCTGATCGGCGAGGACGCTTGACCCTCCCGCTAGAGTCTTTCCGACTTACGTCGAGTCGGTGCCAGCCCGCTCCCCCGCCCGGCCACCCATATTATACAATGACTTGGGTGGCCGGGCGGGGGAGCGGGCTGGCACCGACTTAACCGGAAAGACTCTAGGTGCCCACCCCTGACCCCTCCCGCAAGCGGGCGGGGGACAAGACCACCTCTTGCAGCGGTGCCACATCCACCGACACCTTCATCTTCTGTTTTCCGCCGCCGCGGAATACGCCGTCCAGCGGCGCGATATCGGTGTAGTCGCGGCCCATGGCGGTGAAGATGTGATCGCTGCGCACGATCAGATCATTGGTCGGATCGAAGCCGATCCAGCCCAGTTCGTCGCCGCACCACAGGTTTACCCAGGCATGCATGGCATCCGCACCGACCAGCCGCGCCTTGCCCTTCGGCGGAATGGTGCGCAGATAGCCGCTGACATAGGCGGCCGGGATGCCGTGCGCACGCGCGGCGATGATCATGACATGGGCGAAATCCTGGCACACCCCGTGGCGCCCGCGAAATGCTTCCAGCGGCGGGGTATAGCTGTCGGTCGCGTCGGCATCGTAGCGGAAATCCTGGTAGATGGCGGCCATCAGCGCCCTGCCCCCGGCCATCACCGATTGCCCGTCGGCCAGGAATGGCCGCGCCCAATCAGAAATCTGATCGGCCGGCACCGCGATCGGCGAGGCGAACAGGTAGGAGCAGGGGCTGGTCGCATGCAGATCGCAACGCGCCAGTGCGGCGTTGCGGATCGCGGCAATGGTGGGCGACGGCAGGTTTTCCGGATCGACGGCGGGCGCCAGCACTTCCACCCGCAGATTGCTTTCGATCCGCAAGTGGGGGATCGCGCCGTCGAGCACCAGCCGGCTGGTGTTGACGTGGTAAGGCCCCTGTTCCTCGCGGATTTCGGCGGCTTGGGGCTGGATATCCAAGGCATAGCTCAACAGCCGCTGGTTCGGCCATTCCGCCGGGCGCAGCCGCAGGTTGAACCGGGCCAGGCTGACCGGCGGGGTATAGACGATCTCGGTCAGATTGCGGATCTGGTAGATCATCCGAGCAGACTGCCGGCCAGGCGATGGTCGATACGTTCGATCGGCAGGAAATAGCGCATCGAAATCGTATCGGACAAGGCCAGCAATCGCTCGTCCACCCCGGCCAGCGCGTCATTGTCGAGTTTGTCCACGGTCAGCCCTTCGAGCGGCGCCAGCAATTTCCGGATTTCGCGCAAGGGTGCCTCGGGCATGCCGTCATCGACCAGAGTGGGCAGCGCGGCGATATGGCGGTGCAGCGCCTGAAGTTGAAACATCAGCGAGCGCGGATTGTCCGGGTCGAGCAGAACCAGATCATAAACCGGATCGCGCACTGTCCCGCTCAGATACCGCGAGCGATAGATGATTTGGCTGTCGCACAAGTCGAGCAGCAGGCTCAGCGCATCGGATTCGTCCGGCGACTGTTGCAGATGCCGGGCAATGCGGCAGGTCAGCATTGCGCGCTCGATCCTGCGGCCCATTTCCATGAACCGAAAAGCCGAATCGCGCACCATGTTTTCCGCGATCAGCCCGGCCAGCGTGCCGAACCGTTCCAGCAGGTTCTGAATGGCTTCGCGGATCGCCTCGGGGCTGTCATTGTCGAAATGCGACGGCGCGCGCCTGGTGATCTGCCAGAAATCGCGCGCCAGCCGGTCGCGCAGGCTTAGCCCGACGCGCTGGCTGTTGCGGATCAGCGTGGCGACCCCGCCCGGCAGATCATGCTCCGCCAGCGCGGCGCCGCAGATCTCGACCAGCGATCCGTCGATTTCCTCCTCGTCGATGGCGCCCCATGTCTCCAGCAATTGCGCCAGGAACCGGCGCAGGACGGCATCCCGCCCGGCGCCGGCATCCGCCTCGATCGAGCTGCCCAGGATGCTGCGCAGGATGCGCAAGGTCGCCTCGGCGCGCTCGCAATAACGCCCGAACCAGTAGAGATTGTCGGCAGCCTGGCTGGCGAGGATGCCGCCGCCCCGGCGGACCGCCGGTGCGGCGGCAAGGGTCGCCGGCCCGTGCGGCTGGCTGTCCGCCGCATCGTCGACGATGCACACATCGGCGGAAAGATCGCCTTCGCCCATCAGCGAGGTCGGCAATTGTTCCGAGGAGGACAGCCGGGCAAAGCCGCCGGGCATCACTGTCCATTCGCCATCGCCGTCACGCGCCACGAATGCCCGCAGCGTGAAGGGGCGCGGCACCAGCCGGTCATCGATCAGCACCGGCGAAGTCGACAAATGGACGATTTCCTGACCGCAATAATCCATCGGCCGGCGCGCGATCGCTTCGGCCAGGGCGATGCGCCGGGCGGCGGACAGATCGGCGCCCGGCCGCATCGCGCTGCCCGTCAAAACCTCGACTGCCTGGCCAAACGCCGACCCCACCAGCAAGTCGCCCAGCCGGGCGAGCACTTGCGCGGCTTCGTCGGGCTGGCCGCACCACCAGGTCGCGACATTGGGCAGGGCCAGGCTTTCCCCCAGCATGATTTCACACAAGCGCGGCATGAACGCCGCAAAGGCGCGCGATTCCAGCACTTCCACGCCCGGCCAATTGGTCATTTCCAGGCCGCCGTGAGCCCAGGCGTCGAACAGATCGGGGACGCCGATCGCCGAGCGCGCGTCGAAGCTCAGCGGGTCGAGCGCATTGGTATCGATCCAGCGCCACAGCGCATCGATCCGGCGCGGCCCGGCGATGGTGCGCACATAGAGCCGCTCGTTGGCCACCGTCAGGTCGCGGCCCTCGACCAGCGGCAGGCCGAGATAGCGGGCAAGATGCGCCTGCTCGGGATAGGACTGGTTGAAGCGGCCCGGGGTCAGCAAGGCGATCCGCGGGCGTTCGCGCGGGCAATTGCGGGCGATCCCGGCGCGCAGCGCGGCAAAGAAGCTGGCAACGCGGCGGGCATTGATCTTGCCGAGCAGCGGACCGGTGCTGCGCGACAGCGCCAGCCGGTTTTCCAGCGCATAACCGATGCCCGTCGCCAGCCGCAGCCGGTCCGCCAGAATGCGCCATTGCCCGTCGGGCCCGCGCGCCAGGTCAAAGGCGCAGACATTCAGGTAATTGCTGCCCTGCGGCTTCAGTCCGACCATCTTGCGCGCGAAATAGCGGCTGCCGGCGACGACTGCGGCCGGCAGGCGGCCATCCTGGACCAGCGACTGCCCGCCATAGATATTGGCGGCCAGCGTTTCGAGCAGCGTGGCGCGCTGGATCAGCCCGGCCTCCACCTGCGCCCATTCGACGGCTCCGATGATCAGCGGCATCGGGCTGAGCGGCCATGGCCGTTCGTCTTCATCGCCGGCGACGCGGAAAGTCAGCCCCAGATCCTGGATCTGGCGGGCGACCTGTTCGCGCAACGGATCGATGCCGTCATGCGACAGCGCGGCCAGCCCATCGGCCATCGCGGCCCATTTCCGCGCCACCTGCGGCGCCGCGTCACGGCACAAGTCGGCGCTGACGCAGGTGCGCGCGTAGTCCGCTATGCGGGTCATCGCCGGGGCGTCGCCAATGCCGTCAAAAGTCCCCGAACGCAGCAGGGTTCAGGCCCGGACAGGCCGGCGCAGATCGAGCGACATCGGAAATTCCCCCACTGCCTCCGCCGCCGGAATCGGCTGCGGGCCGGGCGAATGGCCATGATCCTGGAACCGCGCCTTGCGCCGCGATTCGGCCTCATAGCTGTTGACCGGCACCACGTCATACGACCGCCCCCCCGGATGTGCCACATGATAGACGCAGCCGCCCAGCGACCGCCCGTTCCAGGTGTCGAGGATATCGAAGGTCAGCGGCGCGTGTGCGGGCATCATCGGATGCAGGCAATTGGCCGGGAACCACGCCTTGTAGCGCACGCCGCCGACACCCTCGCCACTGGCCCCGGTAGGGTTCATCGGCACGCGGCGGCCATTGCAGGCAATGACATGGCGCCCCGGCACCAGCCCGGTCGCGCGCAATTGCAGCCGCTCGGTCGAGCTGTCGACATAGCGCACGGTGCCGCCGATCGCGCCGGTTTCGCCCAGCACGTTCCATGGTTCGAGCGCATGGCTGACTTCCAGCGCGACGCTGCCGCCTTCGACGGTGCCGTGGACCGGAAAGCGGAACTGGCGCTGCGCCTCGAACCATTCGGGATCGAAGCGATAGCCGAAACGGCCCAGGTCATCGAGCACGTCGAGGAAATCGGCCCAGACGAATTGCGGCAGCATGAAGCGGTCATGCAGCGCGGTACCCCAGCGGACCAGCTCGCCGTCCAGCGGCTGCTGCCAGAACATCGCCGCCAGCGCCCGCAGCAGCAACTGCTGCGCCAGGCTCATCCGCGCGTCGGGCGGCATCTCGAAGGCGCGAAATTCGACCAGGCCCAGCCTGCCGGTCGGGCCATCGGGCGAAAACAGCTTGTCGATGCAGATTTCGGTGCGGTGGGTGTTGCCGGTCACATCGACCAGCAGATTGCGGAACAGGCGGTCGACCACCCACGGCGGTGGCTGCGGCTGCCCATCTTGATCCTGGGGCGGGCCGGGCACTTGCGCCAGCGCGATCTCCAGCTCGTACAGGCTGTCGTGGCGCGCTTCGTCGATGCGCGGCGCCTGGCTGGTCGGGCCGATGAACAGGCCCGAAAACAGATAGGACAGCGCCGGGTGGCGCTGCCAGTAGATGACGAAGCTTTTCAGCAGGTCGGGGCGGCGGATGAACGGCGAATCGAGCAGGCTCGCCCCGCCCAGCACGATGTGGTTGCCGCCGCCGGTGCCGATCGGGCGGCCATCGACCATGAACTTGTCGGCGGTCAACCCGATCTGGCGGGCGCAATCGTACAGCGTTTCGGTAATGGCGACCGACTCGCGCCAGCTGGTCGAGGGATGGATGTTGACCTCGATCACGCCGGGGTCCGGGGTGATTTTCAGCACCATCAGCCGGGGATCGGGCGGCGGCGGATAGCCCTCGATGCGGATCGGGGTGCCGGTGGATTCGGCCACGCTTTCGATTGCGGCGATCAGTTCGAGGTAATCCTCCAGCGCTTCGACCGGGGGAATGAATACCGAAAGATATTCGCCATGCGGCTCGACCGTGATCGCGGTGCGGACGGCGCCTTCGATGCGGATTTGCTCGACGCGTTCCTGCGCGCGATTGCCGGCGCTGGTGACGGCTTCGGAACGCTGCGGCTGGCCATCCGGCTCATCGGGCGCCACCGCATCGCGCTGCTGGCTGCCGCGCTCTGCCACCTGCCGGCGAAAGTCCGACAATGGCTCGCGCGGTTCGGCGGTGTCGCGGACATGGATGAAGGGATAATCGCTCGGCGGCACATACGGCAGCGAGCCCAGCGGCAAACGATAGCCCAGCGCGGAATCGCCGGGCACGGCGCACAGCACGCCGCGCCGTACCGACCAGGATTCGCTTTGCCAGCGGCTGATGTTGGCCGGCGCGGTGTTCCAGCGCTGCACCGGCAGTACATAGCCCACCGGTTTCGTCAGTCCGCGCTCGAAAGTGCGCATATAGCGCGCGCGTTCCTCGGGGTCTTCCAGCCTGGGGTCGATCGGGCTGGTGTTGTCGGGAAGCTGCGCTTCCTTGATGATCCATTCGATGCTGTCTTCGTAGACCGGCCGGACGAACTCCTGGTCCAGCCCAAGCTGCTGTGCGGTATCGCTCAGGAACTGCGCGGCCAGCGCCGGATCGATCGCTTTGGTCGGCGAAGCTTTTTCCTCGGTCGGCAGCTTTTCCCCGGCGATCAGCGAAGCATCGCGCCAGATCGGCACGCCATCCTTGCGCCAGTAGATCGAATAGCCCCAGCGCGGCAGGCTTTCGCCGGGATACCATTTGCCCTGGCCGTGATGCAGCAGCGACCCTGGCGCGAAATGCCCGCGCAGCAACCGGATCAGCCTGTCCGCATAAGCCGCCTTGGTCGGGCCGACAGCCGAACCGTTCCATTCCGGCGCGTCATAATCACCGTTGGCGATGAAGGTCGGCTCGCCGCCCATCGTCAGCCGCACGTCATGCGCCGCCAGATCGGCATCGACCTGATCGCCCAGCGCCAGCAGCGCTTCCCAGCGCTGGTCGGTAAACGGCTTGGTGATGCGCACCGCCTCGGCCAGGCGAGTGACGCTCATCTCGAAATGGAAATCGACCTCGGCGTATTCGGCGGCCCCGCTGACCGGCGCGGCCGAGCGGTAATGCGGTGTGGCCGCCAGCGGGATGTGGCCTTCGCCCGCAAACAGCCCCGAGGTGGCATCCAGCCCGACCCACCCGGCACCGGGCAGATAAACCTCGGTCCAGGCGTGGAGGTCGGTGAAATCGGCCTCGGGGCCTTTGGGGCCGGTCAAAGCCTCGATGTCGGCCTTCATCTGGATGAGATAGCCCGAGACGAAACGCGCGGCGTAGCCGAGGTGGCGCAGCAGTTGCACTTGCAGCCAGGCGCTGTCGCGGCACGACCCGGTGCCCAGTTCCAGCGTCTCCTCCGGCCCCTGCACCCCCGCCTCCATGCGGATGACATAGCCCACCAGCCCCATCAGGCGCTGGTTCATCGCCACCAGGAAATCGTTGGTGCGCCCGCGAAACGCGGCGAATTCCCCGACCAGCGCGGCAAAGCGCGGCCCTTGCGGCTCGGTCTCGAAATAGGCCGACAAATCCTCGCGCAGCGTTGCCTCATAAGCGAACGGGACTTCTTCGGCGTAGGGATCGACGAAGAAATCGAACGGATTGATCACCGCCAGATCGGCCAGCAGATCGACCTCGAACGAAAAATGATCGACCGGATCGGGGAACACCACCCGCGCCTGCCAATTGCCGTGCGGGTCCTGCTGCCAGTTGAGGAAGTGGTTGGCCGGGCTGATCTTCAGCGAATAATTGGGGATCGCGGTACGGCTGTGCGGAGCCGGGCGAAGCCGGATCACTTGCGGGCCGAGCCGGATCAGGCGATCATAGCGATAGCGGGTGAGATGATGAAGGCCGGCTGTAATCATGCGGCAGATGTGCGCCAAAAGGTGCTGCGTCGCAACATGCAATCAGGAATCAGTGATTGGTGATCAGTGATCAGAATTTCTTTTGCTGGATCCTGATCCCTGATTAACCTGATCGTCACTACATCCTGCCATTTGCCAACAGGCGAACCTTCTTGATAATGCACTGCCTGACAGGCAGTCTCACGAGGCCAGGGCGAGAACGGGGTTCGGGTCAGGCCGCCGGTCGTCGCTAATGATCTGGAGGCATTTTTGTCCGAAACATATGATTTCATTGTCATCGGTAGCGGCCCGTCGGGGCGGCGCGGGGCGATCCAGGCGGCCAAGCTGGGCAAGTCGGTGCTGGTGGTGGAAGGGCGCAAGCGGGTCGGCGGGGTTTCGGTTCATACCGGCACGATCCCGTCCAAGACGCTGCGCGAAACCGCGCTGAACCTGTCCGGCTGGCGCGAACGCGGCTTTTACGGCCGTTCCTACCGGGTCAAGCGCGAGATCGGCAGCGACGATCTCAACATTCGCCTGGCCAAGACGCTGGAACACGAAGTCGATGTGCTGGAACATCAGTTCCTGCGCAACGGCGTGCACACCATGTCCGGGTTCGCCCGCTTCCTCGACGAGCGCCGGCTGGCGGTCACGGCACCCGATGGCAGCGTGCTGGTGGTCGAAGGACGCCGCATCCTGATCGCGGTCGGGACGCTGCCGTTCCGTCCCGATAATGTCGATTTCAGCGATCCCGACATCATGGACAGCGACGAGGTGGTACATCTCCCGCGCTTGCCGCGCAGCCTGACGGTGGTGGGCGCAGGCGTGATCGGCATCGAATATGCCACCGTGTTCAGCGCGCTGGACGTGGCCGTCACGGTGGTCGAACCGCGGCCGACCTTCCTGGATTTCATCGACATCGAGATCATCGACGAATTCGTCCATCAATTGCGCGATCGCGGGGTGACCTTCCGGCTGGGCGCGGCGGTGGAATCGGTCACCAAGGATGAAGGCGGCCGGGTGGTGACGACGCTGATCGGCGGCCGCACGGTGCGCACCGAAATGATGCTCTATTGCGCGGGCCGGATGGGGGCCACCTTCGATCTGGGGCTGGATGCGGCGGGCCTGACCACCGATAGCCGGGGGCGCCTGACGGTCGATCCCGGCACCTTCCAGACCAGCGTGCCGCATATCTATGCCGCCGGCGACGTGATCGGATTTCCCAGCCTGGCCTCGACCTCGATGGAGCAGGGGCGGATCGCGGCCTGCCACGCTTTCGACCTGGCCCTGCCGCCCGCGCCGCAGTATTTCCCCTATGGCATATACGCCGTGCCCGAAATTTCGACCGTCGGGATGAGCGAGCAGGACGTGCGCGACAAGGGCATCAATTACGAATGCGGCATCGCCCGCCTGCGCGAAACTTCACGCGGGCATATCATGGGCCTGGACCAGGGTATGATGAAGATGATCTTTTCCAACAAAACCCGCCGCCTGCTCGGCGTTCATATCATCGGCGAGGGCGCGACCGAGTTGATCCACATCGGCCAGGCGGTGCTCAACCTGAAGGGCACGATCGATTATTTCATCGAGAACACGTTCAATTACCCAACCCTGGCCGAAGCCTACAAGATCGCCGCGCTGGATGCGTGGAATCGCATGCGCGGATAGGCCTTTGGACGGGTAATCGACGGCCTGGCTGGTTTGATGAACCGCCGTTGTCAGGCGACCGCAATTCGGGGTACCAGCGCCGCACGTGAAATCACGGATTACGTCCGGAACGGCAAATATGAGCAAAATCAGCGATGCCGACACCAGGGAAATTATCCATGGTCACCGGAAAATCAAATCCCACCTGGGAATGCGTGGTGTGGCCGCCTCTGCGGTAGTGATGTACCACATTGGATTTGTGGTCGGATTTCATTTCGATTTCGAAAGAAAAGATTTCATCTTCGGCAGGTCATATCTTTTCGTCGATCTGTTTTTCATTCTCAGCGGATTTATCATCAGCTACGCCAACCGGGCCGATCGTTCCACAGCCATGACCTCTGGCGAAGCCGCAAAGTTCCTTGGAAACAGATTCGCACGCATCTACCCGCTTCACTTCGTCTGCCTGTACGCGCTGGTGCTGTACAATCTGATAATTTCGCTGGCGGGGTATTTCAAGGGCAAACAGGCATTTGCCGATTATTGGCCGGTACAGCACATTACCGCGCTGATTGCCCAGACAGTATTGGTGCAATCGGCCGGGCCATCCAGCTGGATAGATTGGAATGTGCCGTCCTGGTCGATCAGTGCCGAGATTTTTTCCTATATCGCCTTCGTTTTATTGGTCAATCTTCGCACCAGGAATACACCGGCGCAGATGATCTTGCTGGTCGTCGTTCCACTCGTGTTTTATGGCTATATATATGGGTGGGGCAAAAATCTGGACATTATCAACGGGATAGCTCCGCTGCGATGCCTGGCTGGTTTCTCGTTAGGCATGCTGACATTTTATTTCCGCGGCTATCTCGACAATATCTCCCGCCTGCTCCTGAATATCATGCAAATCCTCGGCGTAGTCGTGGTTTTTTTCGACCTCGCTTTCGCGTGGAATGATCTGATCGTCATTCCTGCCTTCACGATGCTGGTATATTGCACCTGGTCCGATCGCGGGATGCTGTCCAGGTTTCTGTCCTTGCAGCCGATACAGATCCTGGGCGAAATATCGTACTCGGTCTATCTCGTTCATGTTCCGCTGATCGCCGGGGTAACTTCCATAAGCGCGCATGTCGCGAGACATTTTCAATGGATCCCGGTAGCGGCCAATCATGCGATCTTCATTTGCTTCATCTTCGCAAGCGTTTATTTCTTATCCAAATTCACTTATATTTATGTCGAGCAGGCAGGACGCGATCGGGTGTTGAAGATATTGTCATCGACAGCGCAAAAACGGGCGCGGGTTTGAAGCGACGACGACACCCGATATTCAAAACGCAAATCCGGATCAGGCTCCGACCGGATTTACGCCTCTTGTTGTCCTGCCGCATTTTTCCGGCGCAGATCGCCCTTGCAGCGCTCCGAACAGGTTTTCACATGGTCCCAGTCCCGCGCCCACTTCTTGCGCCACGCAAAGGGTCGATGGCAGGCGGCACAGATTTTCTCGGGCAAATTGGCCTTGGTGTATCGTTTCTCCATCATAAACCGGCCAGAAAAATTGTAGCACTGTCGGTGATCCGTTGCTGTTCCTCGCGCGCGAATTTATCGTAGGTGCGGATGATCTGCGCCATCCTCGGGTTATTTCCGATCTTGCGCCGATTGCGCGCGATGAACTCCCAGTAAAGCGCGTTGAACGGGCAAGCGTCAGGTCCGGTGCGCTGCTTCACGTCATAGCGGCAGGTTCCGCAATAATTCGACATGCGGTTGATATAGGCGCCGCTGGCCGCATAAGGCTTCGAGGCGAGCAGGCCGCCGTCGGCGAACTGGCTCATGCCGACGGTGTTCGGCAGTTCGACCCATTCATAGGCGTCGGCATAAACGCTCAGATACCACTCGTGCAGCGCGTGCGGATCGATCCCGGCCAGCATCGCGAAGTTTCCGGTGATCATCAGGCGCTGGATGTGATGGGCATAGGCCTGCTCCTTCGTCTGGGTGACCGCAGCCTTGACGCAGGCCATGTCTGTCTCGGCTGTCCAGTAGAAGTCCGGCAGCGCGCGGGTGTGACCGAAAAAATTGCTGCGATCGTAGCCGGGCATCTTCAGCCAATAGATGCCGCGGACATATTCGCGCCAGCCGATGATCTGGCGGATGAAGCCCTCCGCCGCGTTCAGCGGCACCATGCCGGCGCGCCAGGCTGCCGCAACCTGGCGGCAGACCGCGAGGGGATCGAGCAGGCCGCAATTCAGGTAGAGGGCGATCACCGCATGATACAGGAACGGCTCGCCCACCAGCATGGCGTCCTGGTAATCGCCGAAATTGGGCAGCGCCTGTTTTACGAATGCCGCAAAAACAGCTTCGGCATCTTTGCGTGTGACCGCAAAGCGAAACGGCATCAGATCGCCAAAATGATTATCGAACCGCGCCGCCACCAGCGCCAGTACCTCGTTGGTGATGGCATCGGGGGCAACCCCCAGCGGTTGCGGCATGAACAGATCGGTTTCGGCCGGTTCCCGGTTGTCGGCGTCGAAATTCCATTTGCCGCCGGCGGGCTGATCGCCGTCCATCAGCAGCCCGGTCCGGCGGCGCATGTCGCGGTAGAAATACTCCATGCGCAACTGCTTGCGACCGGTCGCCCACGCCAGGAACGTCTCGGATGCACACAGGAAACGATCGTCCGGCAGGATATCGACCGGCATCGCAAACCGCGTGTGCCAGCTTTCCATCATCCGCAAGACGCGCCACTCCCCCGGCTCGGTGACGACGATCCGCTCCGGCCGATATTCGGCGACGGCCTTGTCCACCTGGGCGGTGAAGCTGCCCCGGTGGCTGTCCGCGTCCAATGTCACATAATCGACCGTCCAGCCCGCATCGCGCAACTCCGCGGCAAAATGGCGCATGGCCGAAAACAGGAAGGCGATCTTCTTCTTGTGATGCGGCACATAGCTGGCCTCGTCCTGAAGCTCGGCCATCAGCACGCGATCGCGCGCCGGGTCGCCGGCAGCCAGACTGGCCAGGGTCGGCGTCAACTGATCGCCAAGGACGAGGATAAGATTGCGGGTTTCGGTCATCACTGCTTCTAATCCGGCCAGCGATCATCCTGCCAGTCGCGGACGGTGGGTATCACGCGCAGGCTCGAAACTGCCTGGTCGCCATCGGTAAGGGCATAAGCGATGATATAAGGCAGGCCCCGCGCCGACTTGTCGTAGGCGCCATTGACCCGGCCCGGATGTACTGTCGCTAACTCACCCAATGCGGCGCCTACTTCCTGGGGTACGACGGTGATGCGGCGCGCGGATTGCGGGTCATCTGCCGCGATATGCCCGACTTGCTTGCTGATACCTGCCTTGCTGCGTTCGACCAGACAACGCGCCTCACCCGGGTACTGCTCGCTTCCGTTCAGCTTCATCGATGATGGCATGAAGCTCTGCCATCACCTCTTCATGTGGCGCGACCCGGCCCGCCGCCACGTCTGCGAGCCCGGCCGTGATGCCTTCGACGATCGCCAACTCGCGCTCGACATAGGCGGAAACCGCCTCGGCTGCCAGAAACGAGCGGCTGCCGCGTGTGCCCTGAGCAAGGCGCGCCAGCTTGTCGCGGACTTCGGCTGGAACCCGGATCGTCATGGTTGCGCTGTTCATCGAAGCTCCTGTGCTTGATTGTGTACAAGCTGGCACAATCCTTTTCAACGCTCGATAGTGACTTACGCCCGCGGCGCCTGCCGCCGATAGCTCAGGGCCTCCGCCACGTGGATCCGCGCGATCGTCTCCGCCCCCGCCAGATCGGCCACCGTTCGTGCCACGCGCAGCATCCGCGTATAACCGCGCGCGGACAAGCGCATTGCCTCGGCGGCCTGCAGCAGCAGTTTGCGCCCCGGATCATCCGGCGTCGCATGCTTTTCCAGCAAATCGCCCTCCAGTTCGGCATTGCTGCGCCGTCCGGTTCCGGCCAGCCGGGCGGTCTGCACCGCGCGGGCTGCGCCGACCCGCGCGGCGACTTGCGCCGAGCCCTCGCGCGCCGGCGGCAATGCCATGTCGAGCGCGCTGACCGGATCGACTTCGACATGCAGGTCGATGCGGTCGAGCAATGGCCCCGACACCTTGCCCTGGTAATCGGCGGCACAGCGGGGCGCGCGGCTGCACGCCAGGGCCGCGTCACCGAGATAGCCGCAGCGGCACGGGTTCATCGCCGCGATCAACTGCACCCGCGCCGGGAAGGTGACATGGGCATTGGCCCGCGCGACGGTGACTTCGCCGGTTTCCAGCGGCTGGCGCAGCGAATCGAGCACGGCGCGCTGGAATTCGGGCAGTTCGTCGAGGAACAGCACGCCCAGATGCGCCATGCTCACCTCTCCGGGGCGCACGCGAATGCCCCCGCCGGTCAAGGCCGCCATCGAGGCGGAGTGATGCGGGCTGCGAAACGGCCGGCTGCGGCTGATCCGCCCGCCGTCCAGCGTGCCTGCGATCGAGGCGATCATCGACACCTCCAGCGCCTCGGCCGAAGTCAGCGGCGGCAGGATGCCGGGCAGGCAACTCGCCAGCAGCGACTTGCCGGCGCCCGGCGGCCCGATCAGCAGCAGATTATGCCCGCCCGCAGCGGTGATTTCGAGCGCGCGTTTCGCCGTCTCCTGCCCCTTTACCTGGCGCAGGTCGGGGCCGATCATGGGCGGATCGGCCTCGCCCTGGGCGGGTTCGGGCAGCACTTGCGTGCCTTTGAGATGGTTGAGCAGGCTGATCAGGTCGGGCGCCGCCAATATCGGAATGCCGCTGGCCCAGCGCGCCTCCGCGCCTTGCGCCGCCGGGCAGATCAGCCCCTTTTCGGCGCCGCTGGCATGGATCGCGGCCAGCAGCACGCCGGGCGAGGAAATGATCCGGCCATCCAGCGCCAGTTCGCCCACCGCGATGAAGTCGGTCAATTGCTCGGCATCGGTGACGCCCATCGCCGCCAGCAGGGCCAGCGCGATCGGCAAATCGTAATGTGCGCCTTCCTTGGGCAGGTCGGCCGGCGAGAGATTGACGATGATCCGCTTGGGCGGCAGCGCCAGCCCCATGCTCGCCAGGGTCGCCTGCACCCGCTGGCGGCTTTCGTTGACCGCCTTGTCCGGCAGGCCGACGACCGAGAAACCGGGCAGGCCGGGCGCGACCTGGCACTGCACCTCGACCCCGCGCGCCTCCAGCCCCAGATAAGCCACCGTCATGACCAGCGCGACCAATCTGCATCCCCCCCGTAAAAATCCCGAGGCCTGAATAACTTAGGGCGGCGGCGTGTCGAGCCTAATCAGCCGCGGCAGGCTATTGCACCACAAATCGGACAGTATTGGTCATCCTGACGAAAGTCAGCGTGACGATCGGGATGTGATGGCCCTGATGCCGATCGCTTGACACACTTGCGCGCTTTGCGTAACGGGCGCGCTCTGGCGGCCACGCCGTTATTCGCAATTTTGAGCGCTTACAGGCGCCCCGGCCATTTCGAGGTTATCATGAAGCGCACGTTCCAGCCCAGCAACCTTGTCCGCGCCCGTCGCCATGGTTTCCGTGCTCGCGGTGCCACGGTCGGTGGCCGCAATGTGCTGCGCGCGCGCCGCGCCCGTGGCCGCAAGAAGCTGTCCGCCTGAGCGCTGACGCTCCTGGTTCGGACCGGTCGAGTCCGGACGAAACTGCTTCCCCCTCGCCGGCACGGCCCGCGATCCTGACGCGGCGGGCCGATTTCGTGGCCGCCAATCGCGGACTGCGGGTATCGCGCCCCGGCCTGGTGCTGCTGGTCCGCCCCAATGGCGGCGCGGGGGTGCGCTACGGGATCACCGTGACCAAGCGGATCGGCAACGCGGTAGTGCGCAATCGCATGAAGCGGCGCTTCCGGGAACTCATCCGCGAACTGCTGCCGCTGCACGGCCTGGCCCAGCACGATCATGTGGTGATCGGTCGCGAGGGCGGGGTGGAACGAGATTTCGCCCGGCTGCGCGAGGAACTGCTCGGCGCCCTGGCGCGCGCGGCGGCAGGCCAGGGCGATCCTCCGCGTCGCCATCCGGGCACCGCCAAGACCGGCAAAGCTCGGCCCGGCGCGGCCAAAACGCAGTGATGAAACGACTGCTCGTCCTGCTGGCGCGCGGTTGGCAAATCGGCCCGTCGCGGGTGTTGGGACCGACGTGTCGCTATGCCCCCAGCTGCTCCGAATATGCCATCCAGGCGCTGGAAAAACATGGCGCGATTAAGGGTGGCTGGCTGGCGGTTAAGCGTCTATTGCGCTGCCACCCATGGGGCGGGCATGGCTATGATCCGGTAGATTAAGCGACATGACCGCTCTCTCGGCCGGCCGGACTTGATTAGGACTTCTGTGTGAAGAATCAGCAAAATGTGATTCAGGCGTTGCTGCTGATGGCCGTGCTGCTGTTCGGCTGGGACTTCGCCATGCAGCATTTCTATCCGGTCCATCATCATGCCCCCGCCGCGACCCAGTCGTCGGCCCCGGCGCCAGGCGCCGCCGCGCCGGCCCCGGCGCCGGCCATCGCAACCGGTCCGGGCGCGCCCGAGCCTGCGCCGCCGGGCAAGCCCACGCGGGAAGGGGGGCTGGTTGCAGCCGCCGACATCGCCGCCGAAACCGCCGATCTCAAGACCGACCTTGCAGCGCCGGGCCGCGTGCCGATCGCCGCGCCGGGCCTGTCCGGCTCGATCAACCTGTCGGGCGCGGTGATCGACGATCTCGTCACCAACCGCCATCGCACCTCGGTCCAGAAGGACAGCGGGCCGGAGCGGATATTCTCGCCCGCCGGCACCCCCGCCCAGCAATTCGCGCAGATCGGCTGGACCGCCGGCCCGTCCGGCGCATCGCCCGGCGTCGCGCTGCCCTCGGGCAACACCATCTGGACCGCGCCCGCCGGTGCCCGGCTGACCCCGCACACCCCGGTGACGCTGAGCTGGAGCAATTCCACCGGGCAGGTTTTCAGCGAAACCTTTGCGATCGATCAGGACTACATGATCACGGTGACCCAGGCCGTGCTCAACCAGGGCACCGCACCCGTCGGTGCGCAGCCGTTCGCGTTTATCAACCGCACCGATCGCACCGCCAGCCTGACCGGCTGGACCCTGCATTCCGGGCCGTTCGGCGCGTTCGACGACAAGGTGTCGTTCAAGCTCGACTACAAGGACGTGGCCAAGGCCGGGCAGATTCCCAACGACGGCAAGACCGACTGGCTGGGCTTTACCGACATCTACTGGATGAGCGCGCTGATCCCCGACAATTCCGGCTCTGGTCCAGGCGCGACAAGCACCTATCGCGCGCTGGGCGGCGGCATTTATCGCGCCGATCTGGTGTACCGTCCGGTCATCGTGGCCCCCGGCCAAAGCCTGTCACGCACCACCCGGCTGTTCGCCGGTGCCAAGGAAGGCAATGTGCTCGACCGCTACGAGGCCGGTGGCATCGTCAATTTCGGCCTGGCGATCGACTGGGGCTATTTCCGCATCTTCGAAAAGCCGATCTTCCTGATGCTGCGCGCGCTGTTCCAGGCGACCGGCAATTTCGGCGTGGCGCTGATCCTGCTGACCTGCCTGGTGCGCGGGCTGATGTTCCCGGTGGCCCAGCGCCAGTTCGGCAGCATGGCGGCGATGCGCGCGATCCAGCCCAAGCTGAAGGTGCTGCAGGAGCTGCATAAGGGCGACAAGCCCAAGCTTCAGGAACAGACCATGAAGCTGTACAAGGATGAAGGCGTCAACCCGCTTGCGGGGTGCCTGCCGATCTTCATCCAGATGCCGATATTCTTCGGGCTTTACAAGGTGCTGAACGTCTCGATCGACATGCGTCACCAGCCGTTCGCGCTGTGGATCAAGGATCTGTCCGCGCCCGACCCGCTGCATGTGCTGAACCTGTTCGGGCTGCTGCCGTTCGATCCGCCGTCGATCCTGGGCATCGGCGTGCTGGGGCTGTTGCTGGGCGTGACGATGTGGGGTCAGTTCCGCCTGCAACCCGCCGCGGCCGATCCGGCGCAGCAGCAGGTGATGGCGATCATGCCGTGGATGATGATGTTCATCATGTCGCCCTTCGCCGCCGGGCTGCTGATCTACTGGATCACCACCAATCTGCTGGTGATCGCGCAGCAGGCCTATCTGTATTCCCGGCATCCCCAGTTGAAGGCGCAGGCCGGCAAGGATGCCGTGGATGCCAAGCGAGCCGCCGCGCGCGATGCCAAGTGAGTGAGCCGGAACCGGGCGAACCGGGCGATGAGCATGCCACGCTTCCCGAACTGAACCCGGACATCATCGAACGCGCGCGGGTGCTGTTTGCCGGGCCGATCGCCTTCCTCAAAAGTGCGCCCGCGCTCAAGTTCCTGCCCGATGCCGAAGTGCCCGAGATCGCCTTTTGCGGACGCTCCAACGTCGGCAAGTCATCGCTGCTCAATGCGCTGACCGGGCGCAATTCGCTGGCGCGCACCTCGGTGACGCCGGGCCGCACGCAGGAGCTGAATTTCTTCGATGTCGGCGAGCCGCTCGGCATGCGGCTGGTCGACATGCCCGGCTACGGCTTTGCCAAGGCGCCCCCGGCGGTCGTGGAACAATGGCGGCGGCTGGTTCGCGATTTCCTGCGCGGCCGGGTGGTGCTGAAGCGTACGCTGCTGCTGATCGATGCCCGCCATGGGCCCAAGACGGTCGATGTCGAAATGATGCAGATGCTCGATGGCGCGGCCATGGGCTATCGCATCGTGCTGACCAAGGCGGACAAGATCAAGGCGAGCGACCTGGCCGCGGTGATCGCCACCACCGAAATCGAAGCCCGCAAGCATCCCGCCGCATATCCGGTGGTGCATGTTACATCGGCGGAGACGAAGCTGGGGATCGCAGAGTTGCGTGGCGCGGTACTGGCGGACGCCGAAATTTAGAAGCAAGAGCAGTAATGCAGGCGCAAAATCCTCTCCCCTCTGGGGGAGGTGGCAGCCCGCAGGGCTGACGGAGGGGGCCTCTCGAAGCCAGCCCCACTAGAGTTTTTCCGGTTAAGACGGTGCCAGCCCGCTCCCCCGCCCGGCCACCCAAGTCATTGTATAATATGGGTGGCCGGCGGGGGAGCGGGCTGGCACCGACTCGACGTAAGTCGGAAAGACTCTAATGTCCGCCCGGCTCGCCCCCTCCGTCTCGCGGCGCGAGCCACCTCTCCAAAGAAGGAGGATTTGCTTCGGATTTAACGCGCGTTGTTCTCAACCAGCCGCCCGGCCAGTGAATTTGCGTATGCCTCGACCAGTTCCACGCGCACCAGATCGCCGATCGCGGCCTGTCCGATGACGTGGACCGATTGCAGCCAGGGCGATTTACCCAGCCACTGGCCGGGCAGTTTGCCGGCTCGTTCGATCAGCACGTCGCAGGTCCGGCCGACCGACTGCTGGTTGAATGCGATCTGGCCACGATTGACGTGCTCCTGCAGGCGCTGGAGCCTGTCGTCCATCACCGGCGGGGCGATCTGGCCGGGCATGGCGGCGGCGGGCGTGCCGGGTCGCGGGCTGTATTTGAAACTGTAGGCCTGGGCAAAGCCGACCCCATCGATCAGGCTCAGCGTCTCGGCAAACTCAGTCTCGGTTTCTCCCGGAAAGCCGACGATGAAGTCTCCCGACAAGGCGATATCGGGCCTGACCGCGCGGACCCGGTCCAGCAGCTGGCGATAGCTGTCGACGGTGTGGCTGCGGTTCATGGCGCGCAGCACCCGGTCGCTGCCCGATTGCACGGGCAGGTGCAGGAACGGCATCAGCGTTGCCACCTCGGCATGCGCAGCGATCAGGCCGTCGCTCATGTCGTTGGGGTGGCTGGTCATGTACCGGATGCGGACGAGGCCGGGCAGGCGGTCCAGCGCCCGGATCAGCCCGTCCAGGCCGATGGCCCGGCCCTGGTCATCCTCGCCCGACCAGGCGTTGACGTTCTGGCCAAGCAGCGTGATTTCGCGGGCGCCGGCCTCCAGCAATTTATGAGCTTCGGCCACCAGCGAAGTATAAGGCCTCGATATTTCCGCGCCGCGGGTATAAGGCACCACGCAATAGGTGCAGAATTTGTCGCAGCCTTCCTGTACGGTGAGGAAGGCGGTCGGGCCGACCTTGCGGCGCGGGGGCAGTACCTCGAACTTGGTCTGGGCCGGCATGTCGGTATCGGTCACGCGCTGGCCCTGGGCGGCGCGGGCCAGCATCCCGGGCAGGCGGTGATAGGCCTGCGGGCCGACAACCATCCGCACGGACGGTGCGCGCGCCATGATTTCCTCGCCCTCGGCCTGGGCGACGCAGCCGGCGACGGCGATCAGCGGTATCGTGCCGTCGTCACGGCGCAGCCGGCCGATGTCCGAATAGACCTTTTCGACGGCTTTCTCCCGGATATGGCAGGTGTTGAGCACGACCAGGTCGGCATCGCTGCCATCCGGCGCGATGGTCAGCCCGTTTGCATCGAGCAGTTCCGCCATGCGTTCGCCGTCATAGACGTTCATCTGGCAGCCGAAGCTTTTGACGCGATAGGTCTGCGGGGGTTTGTTCATGGGCTGGCCTATACGAGGGCGGACATCGCTTGCACAATGGCCCGATGGGCAGCGCCGGCCATGGTCTTGCGGTCTGCCAGCGCGGCTGCGCTCAGCGGTTCGAGGAAATGAATGGTCAGGTCGAGTGGCAGGGCGCGAGCCAGGATGCGCTTGAAGTTGGTCACGCCCGGCTCTTCGCCTACCCAGGCGATATCGGCGGCCAACCGGCCATAGTCCAGCCAGACGGGTTGCACCGTCCACTCCTCACTGCCGGTAGCGTCGAGTAGCGGCCGATCGAACGCGGCGAGCAGCGAGCTTTTGAACGGTCCCAGCGCGGTGCCGTCGCTGGTGGTCCCTTCCGGAAAGACCGTGATCGTGCCCCTGGCGATCAGCGCGGCGCGCAGCGCGTCGATCTGCGCGCCGACGGTGGTACGATCGTGGCGGGCGATGAAAATGGTATCGTTCATCTCGCACAGCCACTTGAGCAACGGTACTCCGGCCAGCCCGTCATGCGCGACAAAGGCGGTGCCGGTGGTCCGGGCCAGAGCCGGGATATCGATCCAGCTGACGTGATTGGCCAGCATCATCAGCCGCCCCGCCGCAGGCCGGCCCATGGCGCGGATGCGCACCCCGGCGATTCGGGCAATCCCGCCCAGAAACCGGCGCGGCCACGGATTGCGGCCGGATTTCGGATTTGAACGATGGGTCAGCGTCCACAGGTAAAAGCCGGTGATCGCCACCACCAGCCACGCTGCCATCCCGCAGAGCCGGCCGATGACGCGCAGCATTCCACCGGCAGCGGCGGGCGGCCCCGCGCCGGATGTGTTCACTCTTCCGGCTTTGACCGGCCGGGCGGGATATCACGACCCTGCCGCACCCCGAACAGTTCCAGCCGGTGATCGACCAGCCGATAGCCCAGCCGTTCGGCGATCTGCCGCTGGAGAGCTTCGAGTTCGGGATCGACGAATTCGATGACCGTGCCGGTTTCCACGTCGATCATGTGATCGTGATGCGCTTCGGGCGCGGCTTCATAGCGGGCGCGGCCATCGCCGAAGTCGTGGCGATCGAGGATGCCGGCCTCTTCGAACAGGCGCACGGTCCGGTAGACCGTGGCGATCGAAATGCCGGGATCGATGGCCGATGCGCGGGCGTATAGTTTGTCGACGTCGGGGTGGTCCATGCTTTCCGACAATACGCGCGCGATGACCCGCCGCTGCTCGGTGATCCGCAGGCCGCGCTCGGCACACAGCGCTTCGATGTCGATCGGCTGATGCACCCGGGTTATCCTGACCAGAAAAATCTCGCCGGGTTAATAGCCCGGCGAGGTGATTCTGCAAACTGCCAGTGCAGCAGCTTGCGATTGATTCCGTATGCTCAGGCAGCCTTGGGCTTGCGGCCCCGACGCGCGCCGGGTTTGCGACCCAGGCCGATCTTCTTGGCGAGATCGCGACGCTTTTCGGCGTACTCCGGTGCGACCAGCGGATAATCGGAGCCCAGGTTCCAGCGCGACCGATATTGATCCGGAGACAGGCTATGGTGGGTCATCAGGTGCCGCTTGAGCATCTTCAGCTCCATGCCGCAGTCGAGGCAGACGATCTTGTCGGGCTTGACCGAAGAACGGATCGACACTGCCGGCTTCAACGGAACTTCTTCGGCAACGGGTGCCGCCTGGCCCAATCCGGCCAGGGCGCCATAAACATTGCTGATCAGTGTCGGCAGATCGTTCACGGTGACATCATTGTTGCTGACATGTGCAGCAACAATATCCGAAGTCAGAGTTACGAGCGTTTCATTCAAATCGCTCAGAGTGTTTTCCATTTGATTTCCTTACTTTTATACAACCCATTTTTGGGGTTCTGGCCGATATTTATCGTCCGGCCTTGTGGTCCGAAGGTAGACATGTCGGGGAGATGCGACCCTGCCACCAACATGATCTTACAATAAACCCTGCGTCACGATATTTCAAGCCGCAAAACTATTGTGCACCCCAAATAGTATATTTCTCTATTGTGCCAGAGTGCTCATAAGCGATTGCAATCCAGCGTGCAGGCGAATGTAACCGCGTCGACACAGCTGCCCTGGACGTCGCGATAGTAATCACGGCGAACGCCGACACGTACAAAATGTTGCGTCCGGTAAAGCGATTCAGCGTCGTTGCCCTGGCGCATTTCGAGCAATATCCGCGTTATTCCCCGCGCGGCGGCGTCTCGCTTGACCCGTTCCAGCAACTTTGCGCCCAGGCCTTTTCTACGCAGGCGGGGATCGACGGCGAACAGCAACAGTTCTTCTTCGTCGGACGCACTGCGCAGCAGCGCAAATCCTGCCGCAGGCTCGCCTTCTTCCGGTCGGGAGCCATCGGCGGCGATCAATTGGTAATGGCAATTGCCCAACAGTAACGCGCCCGAAACCTGCGCCCGGGTCCAGGCTTCATTATAGTTGCGGTCGAACGCGGTCACCATCACCGCCATGATCCGGTCGATGTCGTCCTGGGGGGGCGGTGCAAGATTGGCCATGGTCAGGGCCGGGCCAACTCATCTTGCCGGGAAGGATGGCCGCCGGGCAGCCGCGCGTCGGGCGCGCGTCCATACAGCGGGGTGAGATCGGCACCCAGCGCACCGGGCGGCAAACGCGCCAGTTCGCGCGCGTCGGGCCACAGCGCCAGCGCTTCGCCCGCGCCGCGCCGCGCCACCAGCGCTTCGGCCTGGCTGCCGGCTACCAGCGGCTGTTGCAGCAAGGCCGCATCCCCCGGTGAAAGCGATGCCAGCGCCGTGCTGCCGCCGCCGTCGGCGCCGAATTCCTGCGTGAACCACTCCCCATGGCCACCGGTCATCGCCACCAGCACCGGTTGCGCGCCGCGCATGGCGCGCGCCATCGCCGCAACCAGCGCCAGCGTCGGATAGCCCAGCACCGGCACTTGCCAGGCCAGTGCCAGCGCGCGAGCGGCGGCCAGGCCGATGCGCACCCCGGTGAAGCTGCCCGGGCCAAGCCCGACGACGATGCGCCGGGCACGGCCGCGACCGGGCAGCGCGGCGATCATCGGCACCAGCGCCTCGGCATGGCCGCGCCCCAGCATCCGCCAGTCGCCCGCCACCAGGCCACCCTGGGCAAACAGTGCGACCGAACAGGCCTCGGTGGTGCATTCGATGGCGAGCGTGTGCATTACTGCGTCGCGACGGCGCGTTTACGCCGGAAACTCAGACCGCGCGCACTTCGGTCACTTCGGGAACATAATGCCGGATCAGGCTTTCGATGCCGTTCTTCAGCGTGGCAGCGGATGAGGGGCAGCCCGAACAGGCGCCCTGCATTGACAGATAGACCACGCCTTCGCGGAAACCGCGATAAGCGATGTCGCCACCATCGTTGGCGACGGCAGGGCGCACGCGGGTTTCGATCAATTCGCGGATCTGGTCGGTAATGTCGATATCGGCCGGGTCTTCGTCGAATGTATCGACTGCATCAGCGGGTACGCTGATCGCCGCTGCGCTGCCGGCGGCAAACAACGGCGCTTCGGAGATGAAATGGTCGAGCAGGATCGCCACGACTTGCGGTTTCAACGGTGTCCAGTCAACCCCGGCGCCGGCGGTCACGGCAATGAAATCGCGCCCGAACAGCACCCCCGAGACATCGCCAAGGCTGAATAGCGCCTCGGCCAGCGGAGACGCCTGCGCCTGTTCTTCGTCGGTGAATTCGCAGGTTCCGGCCGCCATGACTTGTCGCCCCGGCAGGAACTTCAATGTGGCAGGATTGGGCGTGGTTTCTGTTTCGATATACATGGGGTTGCATGTAGGCGCGACGCGCGCGCGGTCAAGGCCTGTGCCCGTGCCTGCCCCGCCTTGCCTCGATTTCATCGCGCGGATACCGCGGCATCGAAGGAGCCGTTCGGATGGCACGCTCGATTATCGTTACCGGTGGGTTTGGCATCCTGGGCCACGCCGTGGCGCGAATCGATTTTGCGGCGGCCCCGCGCGTGGCGATTTCCGTAGCGCTGGATCATGCCGTTTCGTGATCCTGACGGCGGCGTTATTCATTCGCCCTTAATGAACGAGGCTTTTATAGCCCGTCGATGAGCCTTTTTCCACGCCCGCTGCGCTGCTTCGCCCTCGCCCTGCCGCTCGGCGTAATGGCCATGGTGTTCGCGCCCCCGGTAGCGGCGTCTCCTGAAGCTTCTGGTGCCATTTGCTGCAAACCCGTTCCCCCATCCGCAACATTGCCGCCGCTGCCGCCCCAGGACGACCCCTGGCTTTATCAGGGCAGCGACATTCCGCACGACCGGGAATGGATTTTCGGCACCTTGCCCAATGGCCTGCGCTGGGCGGTGCGCAAGAATGGCGTGCCGCCGGGGCAGGTCTCGATCCGCATCCGCATGGATGCCGGCTCGCTTTACGAGCGGCCGCAGGAAGCCGGCTTCGCGCATCTGCTGGAACATCTGGTGTTCCGCCAGTCCCGCTATCTGGGCGAGGCGCAGGCGATCCCGACCTGGCAGCGGCTGGGCGCGACCTTCGGCACCGACACCAATGCCGAAACTTCGGCAACGATGACCAATTTCAAGATCGACCTGCCCGATGCCAATCCGGCCGCGCTCGATGAAAGCTTCAAATTGCTGTCGGGGATGATGATCGCGCCGACCCTGTCGGAAAGCGACATCCGCACCGAGGAACCGATCGTGCTGGCGGAAAAGCGCGAGCACGGCGGCGCGCAGGAGCGGGTTGCGGATGCGACCCGGCAAGTGCTGTTCGCCGGCCAGCCGCTAGCCGATCACGCCACGATCGGTTCGGTCGAGACGGTCCAGGGCGCGCATCAGGACGCGGTGCGGGCGTTCCATGATCGCTGGTACCGCCCCGAAAACGCCGCGATCATCGTCGCGGGGGACGCCGACCCGGCGCGGCTGGCGGCCCTCATCCCCAAATGGTTCGGCGATTGGCAGGGCATCGGCGCGCGCACCCCCGCGCCCAGCTTCGGTCAGCCGGTGGCGCCGGCCGGCGTCGATCCGGCCAATCCGGTGGATGGAACCCGGGTCATGGTAGTGCCCGAACTGCCGCGCTCGCTGATCTACGTGGTAGCCCGGCCCTGGCATGAGAAGCACGATACCGTCGTTTATAACGAGGGCCTGATGATCGACCAGGTGGCGCAGGCGATCATCAATCGCCGGCTGGAGGATCGCGCGCGGGCCGGCGGGGCCTATCTCAATGCGCAGATTTCGCAGGACAACGTCAGCCGCTCGGTCGACGGCACTTTCGTCAGTATCGCGCCGCTGGACGCCAAATGGCCGGTGGCGCTGAAGGAAGTGCGCACGGTGATCGCCGACGCGCTGGCGCGGCCACCCTCCGCGCAGGACATTGCGCGCGAAGTGGCCGAGATCGACGTGACCTTCGCCTCATTGGTACAACAGCGCACGCTGGCGCCGGGCGGCAAGCTGGCCGACGATCTGGTGCAGGCGCTGGACATTCATGAAACCGTCGCCGCGCCCGAGGTGGTGCTCGACATCTTCCGCAAATCGATCCCGATGGTCACCCCGCAGGCGGTGCTGGAGCATACCAGAAAGCTGTTTGCGGGCACCGTCATCCACGCGATCTATGTGACGCCGGCCACGGGCGAAGCCGATGCGGCGGGGTTGCGCGCGGCACTGCTCGCCCCGGTGCAGCCCGATTCCCATGACCGCCGCGAGGGCAAGCCGATCAGCTTTGCCGATTTGCCGGCGATCGGTACGCCGGGCAAGCTGGTGAAGGCGATGCCCACCGGGCTCCTCGGGATCGAACAGCTGAATTTTGCCAATGGCGTCAAGGTACTGCTGTGGCCGACGCAGGACGATCCCGGCCGGGCCGCAGTCAAGGTGCGGTTCGGCGCGGGCTACAGCGCCTTTGGGCCGGCCGATGCACCCTATATCACGCTGGGCCAGCTGGCGCTGGTGGGTTCGGGCGAAGGCAGGCTGGGCCAGGAAGAACTGGACCGCGTCTCGACCGGGCGCAAGATGGGCTATCAATTCTCCATCGGCGATGGCGCGTTCCAGTTTTCCGCCGATACCAGGCGCGAAGATCTGGACGATCAGTTGTATCTGTTCGCCGACAAGCTGGCGCAGCCGCGCTGGGATGCGGCGCCGGTGCAGCGCGCCAAGGCCGTCGCCAGGCTGCAATACGACGCCGCCGAAGCCTCGCCGGACGGTGTGTTGCAGCGCGACTTGCGTTATCTCCAGCGCGACCGCGACCCCCGCTTCCGCCCGGCCTCGCCGGTCGACCTGGCCGGGGCGACGCCGGAGGGTTTCCGCAAGGTATGGGCCCCGATCCTGGCGTCGGGCCCGGTCGAGGTCGAGGTCTATGGCGATGTCGATCGCAATGCCACGATCGCTGCGCTGGCCCGTACTTTCGGCGCGCTGTCGGCGCGCAGCGAAACGCCTGCGCCGCCCGCGCCCGTTCGTTTCCCGGCACCCACGCCTGCACCAGTGTTGTTGTACCATCACGGCGATGCCAATCAGGCGGCCGTGGTGGTGACCTGGCCGACCGGCGGCGGCGAGGTGGGCTTACGCGAATCGCGCCAGCTCGATATTCTGGCGCAGCTGTTTTCGAACCGGCTACTGACGGCGATCCGCGAGAAACTGGGGGCCAGCTATGCCCCGCAGGTGTCGTCGAACTGGCCGCTGGACTTGCCCAATGGCGGCACCGTCACCGCGATGGCGCAGTTGCAGCCGGAAAACGCACCGCGTTTCTTCACCGTGGTCGATCAGATCGCCGCCGATCTCGCTGCCCAGCCGCCCGGCGCGGATGAACTGGCGCTGGTGCTGGAACCGATGCGCCAGCAATTGAATCGCGCCGCCACCGGCACCGGCTTTTTCATGTGGCAGCTGGAAGGGGCAACGCAGGATCCACGGCGCTATCGCGGGCTGACCACGGTGATGACCGATTCCACCGAGACCACCGGCGCGGCGATCCAGGCACTGGCGCAGAAATACCTGGTGCAGGCCAAGGCGTACCGCATCGAAGTGCTGCCGCAAGCAACCCATTGATCTTTGAGCCCCCTCTCCTTCAGGGGAGGGGGAAGGCAGCTTTTGCATTCCTGATATCAGCGGCGTAAGGAGCGACCTCGCAAAAGGAGCTTGAGCCGTGTCTAGTGTGTCGTCGTGGACCCCCACCAGCTGGAAGGCGGCGCAAGCGCGTCACTTGCCGGTGTATGATGACGCCGCCGAACTCGGCCGGGTGGAAGCGACGCTGGCCAAGTTCCCGCCGCTGGTCTTTGCCGGCGAAGCGCGGGCGCTGAAGGCCGATCTGGCCAACGTCGCGGCGGGCAAGGGCTTCCTGCTGCAGGGTGGCGATTGCGCCGAAAGTTTCAGCGAATTCCATGCCGACAATATCCGCGATACTTTTCGCGTGCTGCTGCAAATGGCGGTGGTGCTGACCTTCGCCGGCAAGCAGCCGGTGATCAAGCTGGGCCGCATGGCCGGCCAGTTCGCCAAGCCGCGCTCCGCGCCCACCGAAACGCAAGGCGGCGTGGAATTGCCGAGCTATCTCGGCGACATCATCAACGGTATCGAATTCGATTCGGCCACGCGCCGCAACGATCCCGAACGGATGCTGCGCGCCTACAGCCAGTCGGCCTCGACGCTGAACCTGCTGCGCGCCTTTTCCACCGGCGGCTATGCCAATCTGCGCCAGGTCCATCGCTGGACCCTCGACCATATCGCGCGCAGCCCGTGGACCGACAAATTCGCCGACACCGCCGACCGCATCGGTGAAGCGCTCGACTTCATGGCCGCTTGCGGGGTCGATCCCGGCACCGTGCCCCAATTGCAGAGCACGAATTTCTATACCAGCCACGAGGCGCTGCTGCTGCCCTATGAGCAGGCGCTGACCCGCCGCGATTCGCTGACCGGCGACTGGTACGATTGCTCCGCCCACATGCTGTGGATCGGCGATCGCACCCGCTTCGAAGGCTCGGCGCATGTCGAATTCCTGCGCGGTGTAGGCAATCCGATCGGCATGAAGTGCGGCCCCAGCCTGACCCCGGACGCGCTGCTCAGCTTGCTCGACACGCTCAATCCGCTGCGCGAGGCGGGCCGGATCACGCTGATCAGCCGCTTCGGCGACGACAACGTCGAAACCGGCCTGCCGCCGCTGGTGCGCGCCGTGCAGCGCGAAGGGCATACCGTGGTGTGGTCGTGCGACCCGATGCACGGCAATATCATCAAGACCAGCACTGGCTACAAGACGCGGCCGTTCGAGCGCATCCTGCGCGAGGTGCGCGGCTTTTTCGCGGTCCATCGCGCCGAAGGCACGCATGCCGGCGGCATCCATATCGAAATGACCGGGCAGGACGTGACCGAATGCACCGGCGGCCTGATCGACATCACCAACGACACGCTGGCCGATCGCTACCACACCCACTGCGACCCGCGCCTGAACGCCGCGCAGTCGATCGAACTGGCCTTCCTGCTGGCGGAAATGCTGAACCTCGAGGCGACGGATCGGGCCAGGCAAGCGGCTTGAGAAGCGACGAAGAACGCCGGCGACCTGTTCCCCTCCCGCCCGCACGAGGGCTAGGGGTGGGCACTTCTGCTAATCCTGAATTGCGCCTGAACCTGCCCACCCCCGACCCCTCCCGCAAGCGGGAGGGGAGCAGAACGAAGAGATAACGAGGTTCCCATGGAAGCCGCTGACGCGCACGAACTGATTGAGGACGCGCTGGAGGAGAGCGAGGCGCGGCAGGAACGGGCCGAGCATCGCGAAAAGAGCGAGGAGCGCAAGTTCCGCGATCGCGCTTCGGTGCTGGTCGGGATTTTCGCGGTGCTGCTGGCGATCGTGCATACCGCAGCAGCGAGCGCCCAGCGCGAGAGCATGCTGTCATCGATCGAGGCATCCGACAATTTCGCCTATATGCAGGCGAAGAAAATCCGCGAGACGGTGCTGCTGGCCGCGTCGCGCATGCCGGGGCTGGAAAGCGAGACCCGTGCCGCCGAACTGGGCGAGGCGACGCGGCTGAGTCAACCCGATGCGGCTGGCCATGGCATGGGCCAGTTGCGCGCGGAAGGATCGCGGCAGCGCCAGCTGAGCACGGCCAAGGCGATCGCCAGCGAAGGCTATGAGATGGGCGAGACCGCGCTGCAGGTGGCGATCGTCATGCTGTCGATCGCGATGATTACGATGAGCCGGCAGGTGATGTGGATGGCAGGCGCGCTGGCCGGCTGCGGGCTGGTGCTGGCCGGGTTGACTGCCCTGGGTATGCAGCTTCCTTAGAGTTTTTCCGACTTACGTCGAACCGTCTGAATCGAAAAAACCCTAACCGGCGGCCTGCGTCCGTAGCCGGCCGGCCATTTCCGTCGCCGCGGCGGAGGATTGGACGGCAAACGGTTGCAGCACCCTGGCATGGGCAGCCAGTTCGTCCAGGCGAAAGGCGCGATCGAAGGCCAGGCCGTGATCGTAGCGGTTGCGCCAACGGACCTGCGCGAAAATTCCGGGGGAACCCGGCTCCGACAGACCGTCGATCATCAGCCGCACGGTCTGTTGCAGCGCCAGCCAGATGGTGGTTTCGATCTGCGCGCCGCCCTGGGAGATGTTGCGCAACACCATCGGCGTCCTGCGGCCTTCGCCAAATAGCTGGCCGTGGCATTCCAGCGACAGCCGGATCGGCCGGCGCGGGTAATCGCCCACTTCCTCGATGAACGCGTCGACGTCGATGGGCTGAACGAAGCTGAAGCCCGCCTGGCTCGCCCCGGTCCCGGCACCAACCGGGTCAGGCTGGATCCATTTGTTCTCCATGGGATAAATCTCGCCGTTAGCCATTGCCAAAAAGAACCACGTCTCGGGCGGCAGCGCGTGAAACAGGCGCAACCTGACACCGGTGGAAGACACGTCGCGCACCAGACAGACATATTCACCGCTCTGGCAGATCAGCCTGGCGGAGCGGATCAGCAACGTCGCGCGGGTCGCCTGGCGCAGATCGGCCTGCGGAACGGGAGCATCGGCCTTGATCATGAGCGTGTCCCAAAAGAAGCGTGCTGAATTTGCCTTTAATCATCCCCGTTGAAAGTTGCGTTAACGGTGCAATAGGGAAGGCGACGTTTCAACCGCGCAGGACGGTGTCCATGGCCTGGCGCGTGACCGGGTATCCCAGCCCGTCGGGAATGGTCAGCCAGCGCTGGCCATTTTCCTCGGTCTGCCAGGGCGTGATCATCCGCACCGGATGGGCCTGTGCCTGTGCGCGAGCCTCGGCGAAGTTGCCAAATAGCGCCAGACGGTCGAGATTGCGGCGGGTGGGAAAGATCACGCTGATGTCCCCACGATCGGCCATGGCCAGCGCATCGGCGGCGCCGGCCCAGAACAGGTGGGTGTTTTCGGTGCGGTCCACCGCGATATCGACCGCGCCGGTGCCAAGGTCGGCCAGATAGAACCGCGTGTCGAAACCGCCATCCCGCATCGGGCACCAGCGGGCAAAGGGCACCAGCACTTGCGGATTGATCTGCCAACCCATCTGCGTCAAGACCGGCGCCAGCGCGCCCTCGACCACCAGCAGCGAGCGCGCCGCTGCGGCCTGCGCGCCGGATACCGGGCGATCCACCCCGATGACGAGCCCGGTTTCCTCCAGCGTTTCGCGGATGGCGGCGATGCGCGCCGCAAGTTCTTCGCGATCGCCGGCTGCAACATCGCCGCCTGCCGCCAAACTGCCAGCCAGCTCGTAATCGGCCGGATCGATGCGCCCGCCGGGAAAAACCGCCGCGCCGCCGGCAAAACGCATTGCCCTGGCGCGTCGGACCATCAGCAGTTCCGGCGGACAATCCAGCGCCGATTGGCGGAAAATGATAACCGTGGCGGCCGGTTTCAAGTCTGGTGGCTTCAGGTCTGCCGGTTCGAGGGCAGGTGAGGGCTGGACCATGCTATCCCTTTGCGATCCGCCCAACCGCGGGCAAGCGCCAATCCCGCGGTTGTCGCCGCACCGGCTTTACCCGGCCCCGTATCGCCGCGGCGCTCAGGCCGAGCGGGCAACGCCCTTTTCGCCCAGCAATTCGGTCAGCTCGCCGGCTTCGAACATTTCGGTCATGATATCGCTGCCGCCCAGGAATTCACCTTTGACGTACAGCTGGGGGATCGTCGGCCAATCCGAAAACCCCTTGATACCCTGGCGGATTTCATTGTCCTGCAACACATCGACGCTGTGGAAATCCACTTCGAGGTGATTGAGGATCGCTACCGCACGGCTGGAAAAACCACATTGCGGGAACAGCGGCGTGCCCTTCATGAACAGCACGACATCATTGGCGTTGACGATTTGGGCGAGGCGGACGTTAACGTCGGACATGGCGGCTAACCCTTGATCTGGATGGACGGAGGCGAATTGCGGGTCATCCGCCTTTTCCCTCAATTGGGGGCAGCGGTGGTCAATTGCAAGGCATGGAGCACGCCGCCCATGCGCTCGCCCAGCGCGGCATAGACCAGCTTGTGCTGCATGATGCGCGGCTTGCCGGCAAAGGCAGGCGACACCACATGGGCCGCGTAATGATCCCCGTCGCCGGCCAGGTCGGTGATCGTTACCACGGCGTCGGGCAGGGCGGCGCGAATCAGCGCCTCGATATCGGCAGCAGCCATCGCCATCGGGTCAGCCCTCGCCCATCAGCGCGCGGCGGGCATCGACTTCCCGGGCGTGCATGGCATCGCGCACCTGGCCCTCGTCGGCGTCGACTCCGGCCGAAATCAGGTCGCCCAGCAATTTGCGGATGACATCCTCATCGCCTGACTCCTCGAAATCAGCCTGGACGACGCTTTTGGCGTAAGCCTCGGCTTCGGCGGGCGACAAATCCATCCGTTCGGCCGCCCAGACGCCCAGCAGCCGGTTGCGCCGGGCATGGATGCGGAACTGCATCTCTTCGTCATGCGAAAAGCCGGCCTGTGCGGGGCGGGCGGGATCGTTGAAATTCTTCATTGCAGCAATTCCTTGGGTGCCGGTCATGCCGCGGCCTCGGCCAGAAACGGCAGGGCGCTGCGCGCGCGCTGTTCATGCACGGTGATCACGTCATCCTGCTTCAAGGTCAAGCCGACTTCATCCAGCCCTTCCAGCAGGCAATGCTTGCGGAACGGATCGATCTCGAACGTGAACCGATCCTGGAAGCGGGTGGTTACGCTTTGCGTGTCGAGGTCGATCTCGATCGGGTCCGTCCGCGCGACTTCCATCAGCCGGTCGATCGCAGCTTGCGGCAAGGCGACCGTGAGAATGCCGTTCTTGAACGCGTTGCCCGAAAAGATATCGGAAAAGCTGGGCGCGATCACGCAGGTCAGCCCCATGTCGAGCAGCGCCCAGGCGGCATGCTCGCGGCTGGAACCGCAGCCGAAATTGTCGCCCGCGATCAGGATCGGCGCGCCGGCATATTCAGGATCGTCGAAGACGTTGCCGGGTTCCTTGCGCACTGTCTCGAACGCGCCCTGGCCCAGACCATCGCGGCTGATCGTCTTGAGCCAATGCGCCGGAATGACCACATCGGTATCGACATTCTTGCGCCCGAACGGGATGGCGCGACCCGCGACCTGTCGGATGGCTTTCATCGAAAAATACCCAATACGCGTTCAGTCATCAGCTTTTCCCGTCTGTCCCGAGCTTGTCGAAGGGCTGCACTTGTTCGACGCCGCACAAACAAGGACAATGCTTCGACAAGCCCGGCATGTATTTCAATCAGCCGGCCTGGGATCAATCGGTCTCCGGCGCGTCCTGGGGGTGGGGGGCGGCGGGCGTGCCCTTGTCCCGGCGCCGCGACACATACAGCAGCGCCGCGGCGAGCGCAGCGGAGCCGATCGCGGCCCCGGCGATCGCGGTGTTGCTCCAGCCCGGCTTATCGTCGGGGCCGGCGGGCTTGGGCGAACTCTGGGGTGTGTCGGTCATAACCACCCTATGTACCTCGCGGCTCGGCAATTCAAGGTATGCCGGGAATGTGTCGATCAGGTCAATTCGCGCACATCGGTCAAATGACCCGTCACTGCCGCCGCTGCCGCCATCGCCGGGGATACCAGATGGGTCCGTGCGCCGGGGCCCTGGCGTCCGACGAAATTGCGATTGCTGGTCGAGGCGCAGCGTTCGCCGGCCGGCACCTTGTCGGGGTTCATTGCCAGGCAGGCCGAACAGCCCGGCTCGCGCCATTCCAGCCCGGCATCGGTAAAGATCCGGTCCAGCCCTTCGGCCTCGGCCTGCGCCTTGACCAGCCCCGATCCGGGCACGACGATCGCCCATTTTACGTTGGCGGCCTTGTGGCGGCCCTTGATCACGGCGGCAGCGGCGCGCAAATCCTCGATCCGGCTGTTGGTGCAACTGCCGATGAAGACGTTCTGTACCGCGACTGCATCCAGACGCTGGCCGGGCTCCAGACCCATGTAATCCAGGCTCTTGCGCACCGCTTCCTGCTTGGACGGGTCGGCAAAGCTTTCCGGCGCGGGTACCACCCCGCCGATCGCCACGGTATCCTCCGGGCTGGTGCCCCAGGTGACGGTCGGCTGGATGGCGGCGGCGTCGACCACCACGGATTTGTCAAACCGCGCGCCCGGATCGGTGGCCAGGCTGGTCCACCACGCGACCGCCTTGTCCCAGTCGGCACCCTTGGGCGCGTAGGGACGCCCCCCCAGATAGGCAAAGGTGGTGGCGTCGGGTGCGATCAGCCCGGAACGCGCGCCGGCTTCGATGGACATGTTGCACACGGTCAGCCGGCCCTCGACCGACATTTCCTCGAACACCCGCCCGCGAAACTCCATGACATGGCCGGTCCCGCCCGCCGTTCCGACCACGCCGATGATGTGCAGGATCAAATCCTTGGGGCTGATGCCGGGGGGCAGATCGCCCTCGACGCGCACTTCCATGGTCTTCGACTGTTTTAGCAGCAAGGTCTGGGTAGCCAGCACATGCTCGACCTCCGACGTGCCGATGCCGAACGCCAGCGCGCCCAGCCCGCCGTGGCACGAGGTATGGCTGTCACCGCAGACGATCGTCGCGCCGGGCAGCGAAAAGCCCTGTTCCGGCCCGACGACATGGACGATACCTTGCTCGATATCGGCATCGCCGATCAGGCGGATGCCGAATTCTGCGGTATTGGTCGTCAAAGCGGCCAGTTGCGCTGCGCTTTCAACATCGGCGATCGGAATATGGCGCCCCGCCGCATCGCGCCGAGCGGTGGTCGGCAGATTGTGATCGGGCACCGCCAGCGTCAGGTCCGGCCGGCGAACCGTGCGCCCGGCGATGCGCAGCGCTTCGAACGCCTGCGGACTGGTGACTTCATGCACCAGATGCCGGTCGATATAGATCAGGCTGGTACCATCATCGCGCCGTTCGACGACATGGGCATCCCAGATTTTTTCGTAAAGCGTGCGCGGAGTGCTGGACATAGAGGTGCAATTAGTCCCGACAGCGGGTTTTGCAAGCCGGTGGCTAAGGTCGTACCATCAACCGCGCTGCATGTTCGCGGATCAGCGCGATCATGTTGGGTACGCCTTGCGTGCGATTCGAGGAAAGCTGGTTCTTCAGATCAAATGGTGCCAGTTCGGCGGCCACGTCCATCCCGGCCACCTTTGCCGCCGGCTGATCCTGTACCGCCGAGAGCACCAGCGCAATGATGCCCTTGGTGATTGCGGCATTGCTGTCGGCCAGGAAATGCAGTTGGCCGTCGTTGGTGGTCGTCGGGTAGACCCACACGCTGGCCGAGCAACCCATCACCCGTGTCGCATCGGTCTTGAGCGCGTCGGGCATCGGATCGAGTTCGCGGCCGAGTTCGATAAGCAGGCGATAGCGTTCGTCGGCGTCGAGAAATTGATATTCATCGAGGATGTCTAGGAGGCTGCGCATGGGTTGCGCCCTTAGCGGGGGGATGCAATCAAATCCATCAGGATTACGGCTAGCGCCGGCTGCTGAGCGTTTCCCCTCCCGCTTGCGGGAGGGGCTAGGGGGTGGGCAGGGCCTGACGCTGCCGTTGCAAGAAGAAGTGCCCGCCCCCAACCCCTCGCGCAAGCGGGTGGGGAGCAAGGAAGCCGTGCTAAATCGATGAACGCACCACTTGCATTTCCCGCCAACCTGACGTATCCGGCGCAAATCCCGACATTGTGACGCAACGTCCGGGCTGGCGCCGACTTGGGGCCGGCGCGACACGCTGTTGCTGCAATAGTTTCTGGCAAGAGCCGCATCGGGACGGTTCTGGAGTTTGCATGGCGAATATCGCGCGCATTGTCGAAGTCGTCGAGCCTGAGGCCAGGGCCCTCGGCTTCGATCTCGTGCGCGTGATCCTGTTCGGCAAGAGCGAAGTCGGCGATGAAGAGCATACGTTGCAGATCATGGCCGAACGGCCGGACACCGGCCAGCTGGTGCTTGACGATTGCGCGGCGCTGTCGCATCGCGTGTCCGACCGTATCGACGCGCTGGAAGAAGCCGGCGAGGTGCTGATTGCCGAGGCTTACCGCCTGGAGGTCAGCTCACCCGGGATCGACCGGCCGCTGACCCGTCCCCGGGATTTCAGCAACTGGGCGGGCCATGAGGTGCGGGTGACGCTGGACAAGCCGATCGACGGCAATCGCAAGTCGCTGCATGGCGAACTGGTCGGGATCGAGGGTGACATGGTCACGCTGGAAGACCGCAAATCGGGCCGGGTCACTTTCCCGACCTGTGATATTCATTCTGCCAAGCTGGTCCTGACCGACCGGCTGATCGCCGCCACCCGACCGCTGGATACCAGCGGTGCCACCGAAATCGAAGAAACTCTGATCGAAGAAGCACAGGAAGACTGATGATGGCCAGTGCAATTTCCGCCAACCGCGCCGAACTGCTGGCGATCGCGACCGCCGTCGCCACCGAGAAGATGATCGACAAGTCGATCGTCATCGAGGCGATGGAAGAGGCGATCCAGAAATCGGCGCGCAATCGCTACGGCGCCGAGAACGACATCCGCGCCAAGCTCGATCCGCGCACCGGCGACCTGCGGCTGTGGCGCGTGGTCGAAGTGGTGGAAGAGGTCGAGGACTACTTCAAGCAGGTCGACCTGACTGCGGCAAGGAAGCTCGATCCCAAGGCCGTGGTTGGCGACTTCATCGTCGATCCGCTGCCGCCGGTCGATCTGGGGCGCATCGATGCCCAGTCGGCCAAGCAGGTGATCTTTCAAAAGGTCCGCGATGCCGAGCGCGATCGCCAGTACGAGGAATTCAAGGACCGCGCCGGCGAGATCATCACCGGGGTGATCAAGTCGGTCGAATTCGGGCATGTCATCGTCAACCTGGGCCGCGCCGAGGGCGTCATCCGCCGCGACCAGCAGATCCCGCGCGAAGCCGCCCGCGTGGGCGAACGTGTTCGCGCGTGGATCATGAAGGTGGAACGCCAGAACCGCGGCCCGCAGATTTTCCTGTCGCGCGCGCATCCCGAGTTCATGAAAAAGCTGTTCGCGCAGGAAGTGCCCGAAATCTACGACAACATCATCGAGATCAAGGCTGCTGCCCGCGATCCGGGGTCGCGCGCGAAAATCGGCGTGATCAGCCGCGACAGCTCGATCGATCCGGTTGGCGCCTGCGTCGGCATGAAAGGCAGCCGTGTCCAGGCCGTCGTGCAGGAATTGCAGGGCGAAAAGATCGACATCATCCCATGGAGCGAGGACACCGCGACCTTCGTGGTCAATGCGTTGCAGCCCGCCACGGTCTCGCGCGTGGTCATCGACGAGGATGAAAGCCGCATCGAGGTGGTGGTGCCCGACGATCAGCTCAGTCTGGCCATCGGCCGGCGCGGGCAGAACGTGCGGCTGGCCTCGGCACTGACCAATTCCGCGATCGACATCATGACCGAGGCGGAATCCTCGGAAAAGCGCCAGCGCGAATTTGCCGAGCGCTCCAAGATGTTCGAGGAAGAGCTCGATGTCGACGAAACGCTGTCGCAGCTGCTGGTGGCCGAGGGCTTCACCGAGCTGGAGGAAGTCGCCTACATCGACCTGGCCGAACTGGCGCAGATCGAAGGCTTCGACGAAGAACTGGGCGAGGAATTGCAGAGCCGTGCCCAGGAAGCGCTGGAGCGGCGCGAAGAAGCCGCACGCGAGGAACGGCGCGGTCTGGGTGTCGAAGATGCGCTGGCCGAAATTCCCCATCTGACCGAAGCGATGCTGGTGGTGCTGGGCAAGGCCGGGATCAAGACGCTGGACGATCTCGCCGATCTGGCCACCGACGAGCTGATCGCCAAGAAGCGCGTCGAGCAACGCCGCCGCGAATCGAGCAATTCACCCCCGCCGCGCCGCGATCGCGGGCCGGACCGGGACGGGCGCGACGACAAGGGCGGTGTGCTCGGGGTGTTCGGGCTGAGCGAAGAACAAGGCAACGAGATTATCATGGCCGCACGCGCGCATTGGTTCGCCGATGAAGAAGAAGCGCCAAACGCGGAGGCCGCCCATGCGGACTCCAAACCATGAGCGCCTGACGTCCGACATCGTTGACACCGGTCCGGAGCGGAAATGCATCCTCTCCGGCCGGAACGACGCGCGTAACGCATTGATCCGGCTGGCGATTGCGCCGCCCGACGCAGAGGGCAAATGCCTGGTGCTGCCCGATGTCATGGCGCGCGCGCCCGGTCGCGGCGCATGGATCGGGGTAACCCGCGCCGAACTGGAAATGGCGCTGGCCAGGGGCAAGCTGCGCGGCGCGCTGGCGCGGGCTTTTCACGGCCCGCCGCTGATCATTCCCGATGACCTGTCCAACCTGATCGAGGCGGCGCTGGTGCGGGTCATCACCGATCGGCTGGGCCTGGAACTGCGTGCCGGCCGCTTGCTGATGGGCTCCGACCGCATCGCCGATCAGGCGCGGATGGGCAAGGTCGCCTTTCTGGGACACGCCGCCGACGCCAGCAACGATGGCTCGCGCAAGCTCGATCAGGCCTGGCGCGTCGGGCAGGACGCGGAAGGCAGCGGGCAGCGTGGCATCATCTTGCCGCTGGACCGGGCGGCGCTGTCTGTGGCATTGGGCCGCGATAACGTCGTCCATCTGGCGCTGACCGACCTGGCTGCCGCTGAACGGCTGAATGTCCCGTTGGGGCGCTTGCTCCATTTCATGGGTCAGCCGATTACCGGTGCGGAACGGGGCCAGGACGAACCGGAAGACGGGGCCGGCACGGTTGTGCCACTGCCCTGCTGAATTGGAATCACGTGCAATTGTTGATGCCGGCGAACGGCATCGAGACTAAGGACTGTTTGTAGAGATGAGCGATACCGACAACAAGCCGACTCTGGGCCGTAAGCCGCTGGGGCTGAAGCTCTCGGTCCAGGCGGGCGAGGTCAAGCAGACCTTCAGCCATGGCCGCACCAACAAGGTGGTCGTGGAGGTTAAGCGTCGCAAGATCCTGGGCAAGCCCGGTGAAGCAGCTGCGACGGCGCCCGAACCGGTGGTCGCCGCGCCGCCCCCGGTGCCCGCGCCGGCGCCGGTTCCGGCCCCGGTTGCAGCGCCCGCGCCGATTGCGACCGCACGTCCGGCCGCGCCCGTGCGGCGCCCGGTGCCGTCCAACGAATCGCGCCAGGAAATGCAGACGCGGCTGCTGCGCGAGGCTGAAGAATCGCGCCTGCACATGGCCGAGGAAAACAGCCGCCGCGAGCAGGAAAAGCGCGCGACGGTCGATGAAACGCCTGCGCCCGAGCCGGTGGCCGCTGCGCCCGCGCCTGTCGCACGCGAGCCGGAAGCGCCCGAAGTCGTGGCTGAGCCGCCCGCGCCCGATACCGTTGTGCCGGAAGCGGACGCCGCGACGCCGGCAGAAGGGGCGGATTCCGCCACGCCTGCCGCCGGCGCCACGACGACCGCGCCGCGCCGCTTTACCCCGGTGCCGCAGGTTCGCCGCCCCGAACCCGCCGTCAAGAAGCCCGGAAGCCCGCGCGAAAAAATTACCGCCGACCGCCGCCAATCGGGCAAGTTGACCGTGACCAAGGCGCTGAACGAGGACGAAGGCGCCCGCGCCCGCAGCCTCGCCGCGCTGAAACGTGCGCGTGAAAAGGAAAAGCGCGCACATTTTGCGGGCAAATCGCAGCCGCGCGAAAAGCAGGTGCGCGATGTCGTCGTGCCCGAATCGATCACCGTTCAGGAACTGGCCAACCGCATGGCCGAAAAGGCCGCCGACCTGGTCAAGGTGCTGTTCAAGATGGGCGTGGTCATCACCCAGAACGACAATATCGATCAGGAAACCGCCGAATTGCTGGTCGAGGAATTTGGCCACAACATCGTGCTGGTCTCGGATAACGATGTCGATATCGACATCGCCTCGGACGTCGATGCCGATGCCACGCTGCTGCCCCGGCCGCCGGTGGTGACGATCATGGGCCATGTCGATCATGGCAAGACCAGCCTGCTCGACGCGCTGCGCGGTACCGATGTGGTGCGCGGCGAAGCGGGCGGCATCACCCAGCATATCGGCGCCTACCAGATCAAGACCAAGTCGGGCGACTTGCTGACCGTGATCGATACCCCCGGCCACGAAGCTTTTACCGAGATGCGCCAGCGCGGGGCCAATGTCACCGATATCGTGGTGCTGGTGGTGGCCGCCGATGACGGCATCATGCCGCAGACGATCGAGGCGATCGCGCACACCAAGGCTGCCGGCGTGCCGATGATCGTGGCGATCAACAAGATCGACAAGCCCGAAGCCAACGCCAAGCGCATCCGCGAGCGTCTGCTCGAACATGAAGTCGTGGTCGAGGAAATGTCGGGCGACGTGCAGGATGTCGAGGTTTCGGCCAAGACCGGGGCTGGCCTCGACCTGCTGATCGAAAAGATCCTGCTGCAGGCCGAATTGCTCGAACTGCGCGCCAATCCCGACCGCCTGGCCGAAGCGGCGGTGATCGAAGCCAAGCTCGACAAGGGCAAGGGGCCGTTGGCGACCGTGCTGATCACGCGCGGCACGCTGAAAGTGGGCGACATTCTGGTGGTCGGCACCCAGTCGGGCCGGGTCCGGGCGATGCTCGATGACAAGGGCCGCCAGGTGAAGGAGGCGACGCCGGCGATGGCCGTCGAAGTGCTGGGCCTGAACGGGGTGCCGATGGCCGGCGACACACTGACCGTGGTCGAGAGCGAGGCGCGGGCGCGCGAAGTGGCCGCGTTCCGCCACGAACAGGCGACCGCGCTGCGCACCACTTCTGCCCCGGCCAGCCTGGAGAACATGTTCTCCGCACTGGCCGCCAAGCAGACCGTGATGCAATATGCGGTGGTCGTGAAGGCCGACGTGCAGGGCACCACCGAGGCCATTGTCAATGCGCTCAACAAGATCTCGACCGACGATATCAAGGTCCGGATCCTGAGTTCGGGGGTCGGCGCCATTACCGAAAGCGATGTGACGCTGGCCGGCGCCACCGGCGCGCCGATCATCGGCTTCAACGTGCGCCCCAACGCCAAGGCGCGCGAGATGATCGCCCGCCACAAGGTACGGCTGAAATATTTCGACGTGATCTACCAGCTGACCGACGATATCCGCAAGGAAATGGCCGGTGAATTGGGCCCGGAACGCATCGAAACCGTGGTCGGCCGCGCCGAGGTCAAGGAAGTGTTCCCCGCCGGCAAGCACGACAAGGCCGCCGGCCTGCTGGTGCTGGAAGGCTACATCCGCAAGGGACTTTACACCCGCCTTACGCGCAACGATGTCATCGTCTCCAAGACGCACATCAAGTCGCTGCGACGCTTCAAGGACGATGTCGCCGAAGTGCGCATCGGCCTGGAATGCGGCGTCGTGCTGGAGGATACCAACGACATCAAGCCGGGCGATACGCTGGAAACGTTC
This sequence comes from uncultured Novosphingobium sp., assembly GCA_964245935.1. Lineage (GTDB taxonomy): Bacteria > Pseudomonadota > Alphaproteobacteria > Sphingomonadales > Sphingomonadaceae > Novosphingobium. The sequence continues at coordinate 36,864 of CAXTOS010000001.1, read as the reverse complement.
GAGGTCGAAATGCGCGAACGGACGCTGTGAGCCCCGCTGATGCCCCTCCCGCAAGCGGGAGGGGCCAGGGGTGGGCGCTTCTTCTACCCGGACATTGCGTTTGATCCTGCCCACCCCCGACCCCTCCCGCGAGCGGGATGGGAGAAGAGCGAACGGAAGCGCCTCATGACTCGCTACGTCGCCTTGTTCGGCAGCATCAACGTCGGTGGCAACCGCCTGACGATGGCGGATCTGCGGCATGCGTGTGAGCGCGAGGGGCTGGAGAATGTCGAGACGGTGGTGGCGAGCGGCAATGTGTTGTTCGACTACGACGAGCGGCCGACCGACGGTCTGGAGGACATGCTGGCGCATCTGCTGGCCGACCGGTTCGATATCGACAGTTTCGCGGCGGTGCGAACTCGCGAGGAACTGACGCAGGTGGTAGCCGGGAACCCGTTCGCCGATGGCGAGGCAAATCTGGTCCACACCCTCTTTTTAAGCGGGGCGGTGGATCAGGCGAATTTCGCGGCGCTGTGCGCGGCCTATGCCGGGCGGGGGCCGGAAAGGCTGGCGAGCGGCGACCGCGCGCTCTATATCGACTATGTGGGTGGCGTGGCTGGCAGCCGGCTGACCAATGGCTTTATCGAGCGGCGGCTGGGCTGCCGGGGCACGGCGCGCAATATCCGCTCGCTGGCGCGAATTCTGGAAAAGATGAGTTGAAGTATCGATGGTTCGACCAGTTGCAACCCCTGAAACCCGCTCGGTTCGCCTGCTCAAGGTGGGCGAACAGGTGCGCCATGTCCTGTCGCAATTGCTGGTGCGCCAGCAGGTGCGTGACGAGGTGCTGACGGCCGCCACGGTTTCAGTGACCGAGGTGCGGATGGCGCCCGATCTGCGGCTAGCCACGGTGTTCGTGAAGCCTTTGCTGGGGGCAAACGAAGAAGATGTGTTGAAGGCCTTGCGTACGCACACCGCCTATTTCCAGAAGGAAGTCGCGGCCGGGCTGAAGCTTAAATATGCCGCAAAACTTCGCTTCGTCGGTGACGAAAGCTTCGATACGGCCAGCCATATCGAAAAGCTGCTGGCCGATCCGCGTGTCAGCCGCGACCTGGGGGGCGACCACTAGGCGCCGATGGCCAGGCTTTATTTCCATTATGCCAGCATGAATGCGGGAAAATCGACCAATCTGCTGCAAGCCGATTTCAATTATCGCGAGCGGGGGATGGTCACGATGCTGTGGACCGCGGCGATCGACCGGCGCGGTGCCAGGCTCCCGGACGACGGACAAGCGATCGGCAGCCGCATCGGACTGGCGGCGCCGGCCCATGGCTTTACCGGGGAAACCAATTTGTTTGCCACCTTTGCTGCCCAACAAGTCGTCACCCCGCTGTCTTGCGTGCTTGTCGACGAGGCGCAGTTTCTCTTGCCCGCGCAAGTCTGGCAATTGGCGCGGATCGTGGACGAGGCGCAGGTTCCGGTGCTGTGCTATGGCCTGCGTACCGATTTTCGCGGGAACCTGTTTGCGGGTTCGGCGGCGCTGCTGAGCCTGGCGGACGAACTGACCGAATTGAAGGCGGTGTGCCATTGCGGTGCCAAGGCGACGATGAACCTGCGCGTCGATGCCGACGGCACCCCGGTGCGCCACGGCGCACAAACCGAAATCGGCGGCAATGACCGCTATCTGGCGCTATGCCGCCGTCATTTTGCCCAGGCGCTGGACCTGCATGCCGCCAGCCCGGGCAACGCGCATGAATAGCACGCTGTTCAATGCGGCCACACTAATCCTGCCGCTGGTGTTTGCCATCGTCTGTCACGAGGTCGCGCATGGTGCGGTGGCGCGGCTGCTGGGCGATCGCACCGCGGAAGAACAAGGGCGGCTGACGCTGAACCCGGTCGTCCATGTCGATCCGCTGGGCACCGTGATCTTTCCGGGGCTGCTGGCGCTGTTGCATTTGCCGGTGTTCGGTTGGGCAAAGCCGGTGCCGGTGAACCAGCGGCGGCTGCGCAATCCGCGCTGGGGGATGCCACTGGTCGCCGCCGCCGGGCCGGGCAGCAACCTGTTGCTCGCGGCGCTGGCGGCGATGGCAATTGGATTGTTGGCGCGCAACGGCGTGGTCGAGACCGGATCGCAGATCGGGATAGCGGCCTTTACCCTGGCCAATCTGGGCAATTTCCTGGCGATCAATCTCTCGCTGGCGCTGTTCAATCTGCTGCCGATTCCGCCATTCGATGGCTCGCATATTCTGGAAGGCGTGCTGCCACGGCGGCTGGCCCGCAGCTATGCCCGCATGCGCAAGGGCGGCATGTTGCTGGTGATCCTGTTGCTGGTGATATTGCCGCGGCTGATCCCCGGTTTCGATCCGGTGGGCACGCTGGTCGGTCCCCCGTTCGACTGGCTGTTCAACCAGTATCTGGCGCTGGCGAACCTTGTTGCCGGCGGGCACTGACGATTGCCCGACGGCTGGATCATTCTGGACAAGCCCATCGGCCTGGGCTCGACCCAGGCGGTGGCGGCGGTAAAGCGCAATCTGCGCGCCGCCGGCCATGGCAAGGGCGTGAAGGTCGGCCACGGCGGCACGCTGGACCCGCTGGCGACCGGCGTGCTGCCGATCGCGGTGGGCGAAGCGACCAAGCTGTGCGGGCGAATGCTCGATGCCAGCAAGGCCTATGCCTTCACCGTGGCCTTCGGCGCCGAGACCGATACGCTCGACCTGGAAGGGGCGGTGATCGCGCGCTGCGATGATCGCCCGACGCGCGCCATGCTGACCGCGCTGCTGGCGCGCTTTACCGGGCCGATCGAGCAGGTCCCGCCCAGCTATTCGGCAATCAAGGTCGATGGCCGGCGCGCGTACGACCGCGCCCGCGCCGGTGAGGTGATCGACATGAAAATGCGCGCCGTCACCGTGCATTCGCTGGTGCTCGATTCCTTTAATCCTCCCCCAGGGGGAAAGGATCTTTTAACTACCGCCACCTTCATCGCCCACGTGTCCAAGGGCACCTATATCCGCAGCCTGGCGCGCGACATCGCGCGCAGTGCGGGCACGCTTGGCCATGTCACCATGCTGAGGCGATTGCGCGCAGGGCCGTTCGCGCTGTCCTGCGCTATTTCGCTGGACAAATTGAACGAAGCGGGTAAGGGCGCTGGCTTTGAGAACATACTCTTGCCGCTGGAGGCAGGGCTGGACGACATCCCGGCTCTGAACCTCGACCCGGAACAGGCAAGGGCGGTCCGACAGGGCCGCGTTCTGGCCGGGTTGCCCCACGATGACGGGCTGTACTGGGCACGTAGCGGGACTGTTCCCGTTGCCCTGGTCCAGCTTTCGGACGGACGTCTGACGGTCGAGCGGGGCTTCAATTGCAACGATGTCGCGGAGTAGATAATTTGTCGGTCAGTGCTGAAAAAAAGCAGGAAATCATTCTAGATAACGCCCGTGGCACGGGTGACACGGGTTCGCCCGAGGTGCAGGTTGCGATCATTACCAGCCGGATCAACACGCTGACTGGCCACTTCAAGGCGCACCACAAGGACAACCATTCACGTCGCGGCTTGCTGATGATGGTGAACAAGCGGCGTTCGCTGCTCGATTATCTGAAGCGCAAGGACGTGGCACGCTACAATGCGCTGATCGCGAAACTGGGCCTGCGCAAGTAACATCACGCTGGTGTCACCCCGGCGCAGGCCCGTCACCCCGGCGCAGGCCGGGGCCCAGCACGAACAAAAACGCCGCTTAGCGACTTTATTTGTTGGGCCTGGGCCCCGGCCCGCGCCGGGGTGACGAACTTCAAAATACGAATACGAACTACGAACCAAAATGTTCACACGCCAACCCCGGCTTGCAATTCGGCGAGCAGGGCCATGGGGCCAACAGTGCCTCGCACCGGACCGGGACGGATCTCCCCGGCAGCAAATCCCGCGGGCAATTGGGCCGGCGGGCTGAAGGAAAATACATGTTCGACGTCAAAACCGTAAAGCTGGAATGGGGCGGCAAAACCCTCACTCTGGAAACCGGGCGCATTGCCCGTCAGGCCGATGGGGCCGTGCTCGCCACTTATGGCGAAACCGTGGTGCTCTGCGCCGTCACTGCCGCCAAGTCGGTCAAGGAAGGGCAGGATTTCTTCCCGCTCACCGTCCACTACCAGGAAAAATTCTTTGCCGCGGGACGCATCCCCGGCGGCTTCTTCAAGCGCGAACGCGGCGCCACCGAAAAGGAAACGCTGGTTTCCCGCCTGATCGACCGCCCGGTGCGGCCGCTGTTTCCGGAAGGCTTCTATAACGAAATCAACGTGATCGCTCATGTGTTGAGCTATGACGGTGAGACCGAGCCGGATATCGTCGCGCTGATCGCGGCTTCTGCCGCGCTGACCATTTCCGGCCTGCCGTTCATGGGCCCGATCGGCGCCGCGCGCGTCGGTTATGTCGATGGGCAATACACGCTCAACCCGTCGCAGCCGGTGGCTGCTGCCGGCGCGCTCGACCTGGTCGTCGCCGCCACCGGCAATGCGGTGATGATGGTGGAATCGCAGGCTCGCGAACTGCCCGAGGATATCATGCTCGGCGCGGTGATGTTTGCGCATGATTCGATCAAGCCGGTGGTCAATGCGATCATCGAGCTGGCCGAAAAGGCTGCCAAGGCGCCGTGGAAAATCGACCTGTCGGACAACACGACCGACATGAAGACCAACCTCAAGGGCCTGATCGGCAACGATATCGCCGCTGCCTACAGACTGACCGACAAATCGGCACGTTCGAATGCGCTGAACGAGGCGCGGGCCAAGGCCAAGGCGGCATACGCTGCCGACGGCGGGCAGACCCAGATGGTGGCCGGCAAGGTCATGAAGAAGCTGGAGTCTGAGATCGTGCGCGGCGCCATCCTGAAAGATGGCCAGCGCATTGACGGCCGGACCACGACCCAGGTTCGTCCGATCGAGGCGATGGTCGGCTTTCTGCCGCGCACGCATGGTTCGGCGCTGTTCACGCGCGGTGAAACGCAGGCGATCTGCACCACCACGCTGGGTACCAAGGACGCCGAGCAGATGATCGACGGACTGGAAGGCCTGTCGTACTCGAACTTCATGTTGCACTATAACTTTCCGCCCTATTCGGTTGGCGAGGTTGGTCGTTTCGGCGCTCCCAGCCGTCGCGACACCGGCCATGGCAAACTGGCGTGGCGCGCGTTGCAGGCGGTCCTGCCGGCCAAGGAAGACTTCCCCTACACGATCCGCGTGGTGTCCGACATCACCGAGTCGAACGGGTCGTCCTCGATGGCCACGGTCTGCGGCGGCTCGTTGGCGATGATGGATGCCGGCGTGCCGTTGATCCGCCCGGTTTCGGGTATCGCCATGGGCCTGATCCTGGAAGGCAGCGAATTCACCGTGTTGTCCGACATTCTTGGCGACGAGGATCACCTCGGCGACATGGACTTCAAGGTCGCCGGCACGTCCGAAGGCATCACCACGATGCAGATGGACATCAAGGTTGCCGGCATCACCCGCGAGATATTCTCGGCGGCACTGATGCAGGCGAAGGAAGGCCGCGCCCATATCCTGGGTGAAATGACCAAGGCCTTGGGCACCTCGCGCAACGAATTGTCCGCTCACGCGCCGAGGATCGAGACGATCCAGATCGACAAGTCGAAAATCCGCGAAGTCATCGGCACCGGCGGCAAGGTAATCCGCGAGATCGTGGCCGAAACCGGCGCCAAGGTCGACATCGACGACGAAGGCCTGATCAAGATCAGTTCTTCCGACCCCGCACAGATCGAGGCGGCCAGGGCGTGGATCCTGGGCATCGTGGAAGAAGCCGAAGTCGGCAAGGTCTACGACGGCAAGGTCGTGAATATCGTCGATTTCGGCGCTTTCGTGAACTTCATGGGCGGCAAGGACGGGCTCGTCCACGTCTCTGAAATGCGCAATGAACGCGTGGAAAAGCCAACCGACGTCGTTTCCGAAGGCCAGGCCGTCAAGGTCAAGGTGCTGGAAATCGATCCGCGCGGCAAGGTCCGCCTGTCGATGCGCGTCGTCGATCAGGAAACCGGCGCCGCACTGGAAGATACCCGCCCGGCGCGCGAACCGCGGGCCGGTGGTGAGCGTTCAGGCGGCGACCGGCCAGGTGGCGATCGCGGCGACCGCCGTGGCCCGCGCGGCGATCGCGGTGGACGCGATGGTGCCCGTGACGGTAATCGTGATCGCGGCCCCCGCCGCGAAGGCGGCGACCGCGCTCCCCGCGAAGAAGGCGGAAACCCGGATCACATGCCGGCGTTTTTGAAGGCGGACGATTGATCCGTCGCATCCTGCGATATGGATGAAGAAAGGGCTCGCCGGTTGGCGGGCCCTTTTTATTGCCGAAGCCGGCGCCGGGGTGACCTCAAAGCCTGCAATGCCGCAGTGGTAATGCTGGCCTGGCCGCTATAGGTGGGCAGCGCAGATTCAGGCAATTCAGGCAGACGCATGGCCCGCAAACATTCGAAACATGATCCCTATGGAGACTTGCATCGCGCGGACGAGGCTCCGGCGGTGGTGCTCCCCTGCTGGCTCTGTGAACGGCCGATGGGGCAGACCATCGTCTGGCACCATCCCGTGCCCAAGAGCCGGGGCGGGCGCGATGTCGTACCCATGCATCCCATTTGCCAGCAGACGCTGATCGCCAATTTCACCAATTCCGAACTTCAGCGCCATGGAATGGATGTGGAAGGCCTGCGCGCCAACCCCGCCGTGCACAAGTTTGTCGACTGGGTGGCGAACAAGGCTCCTGATTTCATCGCGACTACCGCGAAAAAGCAGCGCTGACCCGTCACGGCGGCGCATAGGAGTCAGGACGGCGTCGACTACGCCGCGACAGGCGCCTTCAACCTGATCGCGCCCAAAAAGTCGCTCTTGCCCAATGGCACGCCTTTCATGCGCAAGATCGCGTAAGCCGTACTGGCGTGGAAAAAGAAATTCGGCATAGCGAAGCTCAGCAGGAAATCTTCGGTGGTAAAATTCATCTCGCGCGGGCCAAATCGCAAGATGGTATCGCGCCCGATCGCCGCATTGATCTGTTCGGGGGTGACTGCCTTGACCTGGGCGATGGCAGTTTCGATCATCTGGCGCAGGCCGGCAAAATCTGCCGGTGGTTCGTCGAATTCAGGGGCGAATTCGCCGGTGATCGCGCCCTGCAGCGCCGCGCCCGAATGCAGGCTTACGGCACGAATTTGCTTCGCGAAATCCCACATCTCGGGGGCCAGCCGGGCGCCGATCAGCTCGGCGGGTGCCAGACCCCGGGCTGCGCAATATTCCTCGCCCTTGGTCAGCGTGCCGAGCAGCGCGGGCAGCACCTGCAGATAGGCGGGCGCGGTGGCGGAATACAGCGATATGGTCATGGGGCAGTCCTCTCGTCCATTTATGGCGGGAGGGGTAGGAGCCGGCGAAGCGATAGGCAATGGTCCGCTTACACGGTCTGCTCGAGCTCGCTGGCATGGTGGGCGATCAGGATGCGGTTGCGGCCTTCATCCTTGGCGCGATACAGCGCCTGGTCGGCGGCCTGCAGGGCGGCACGCGGATCGGGAAAGGTGAAAATATCGGTGATCCCGGCTGAAAAGGTCACCTTGCCAAAGGGCACGTCGGTGGCCCGATTGACCAGTCGCCGCTCGGCTTGCTGCGCCCGCGCCTCGTCCAGCAACTCCCAGCATTGTTGCACCGACTGGCCGCGAAACAGGACCACGAATTCCTCGCCGCCATGGCGGGCGACATGGCATCGGTCGTTGGAGATACGCGCCAGATTCTGGGCCACGGTCTTGAGGATGCGATCGCCCGCCTCATGGCCGTGGGTGTCGTTGATCGCCTTGAAATTGTCGATATCGCAGAACGCCACGCACAGCGGTTCGTGATTTTCCTGGGCGGCGGCATATTCGCTCGCCAGCCGTGCTTCGAAGGCGCGGCGATTGGGCAGGCCGGTAAGATGATCCTTGTCGGCGGTGCGGAGGGCCTGGTCCAGGCTGCGCTTGAGCGTCTTGGTCTGCTGCTCGCTTCGCGCCATGTCCTTTTCTAGCTCGCGCGTGCGGTCGAGCATCGCCGAGGCGAGGTGGGCCAGTTCGGCGATCACGGTTACCGTGATGTCGCCACGGTGAAATTCATCGACCTGGATTTTCAGCGCCGAACTATAGTCGCTGGCCGCGCTTTTTGCCTCGGTGGTGGTGCGCCCGAACGCCTCGAGGTTGGTCTGCAATTTGCTCATCAGCGCCGACATCGCCTGGCGATCGTCCTCGGCGGAGACGGCCGGCCGAACTTCTTCCAGCCAGGCCATAGTGATCGGCTCGCGCAGCTTGATCTGGCGATCGATCAAACGCACCATGCGCATATCCGCGCCGGTCAGATAATCATGCGCGACCGACAGGGTCAATGTGCTGACCTCCAGATTTTGCGCGGCCAGAAAGCGGCTGATGTCGTCCATCTGCGCCAGCCGCGTGGCGGCCTTCGTGTCCGGCGGCGGGGCGGCGGTCTGATGTGTTCTCGGTTCGGCTGGCGCGTGGCTGCGGCCTAGCCCCAGCCAGCCGAGCAGGCCGGAGCGTTGGCCGTGCGGCGATAATTCCTGTGTGATCATACCTTGGTTAACGGCAGCAATGGACCAGTATTAAGGGACCATCGCAATTTGTCGCGGATGCACGCGGCGTTCCGGAAGAAACGGAATGGCGTCGGGGCCACCGACCCCGGACTAACCGATGTGCGGTCAGCGGACGCGAGGGCCGCCAAAGGGCAATGGCGGCGGCGGGCGGCGATGGCCACGCGGCAGCTGCGCCTGATAGGCCCGGCCGCAATGTTCCACGCAATAGGGGAATCCCGGATTGACCTTGACCCCGCAGAAATGAAAATCGGGCTCGCCGGGGTGCCCCATCGGCCAGCGACAGATCCGGTCGTTCAAATCGAGCAGGCTGGTCTTGCTGGAGATATCCGCGCTGGGCTTGGCGGGAACCAGCCGGCGCGGCGGGGCGGGGGGGATGGGGGCCTGTTGGTCACCGGGGCCCTGGCGCAGGAAACCACCAGGGCCGACCGAAACGATCCGGGGCGGCGGCGGTGGCAGCGGTTCGGAACCTGTGGTTGGGGCAGCCTCAGCCACAGGCGCGGCAGGCGTGGCGACGACCGGCCGCTCGACCGGCGGCGCCACCGGGCGCGGCGCCGACTGCGCCTCGACAACGGGGGGAACGATCGTCACAACCGGAGCCGCAGGCTTGATTGCGTCAGGGGTTGCGGCCTGCGGCGGCGCCGCGCTGACCGGCGGTTCGGCGACCACCGGCTCTGGCCGATCGTTGGATTTTACCGGCGACGGGCGCGCCTTCAGCCCCAGGCGATGCGCCTTGCCGATCACCGCATTGCGGCTTACCCCGCCCAGATCTTCGGCGATCTGGCTGGCGGTGGAGCCACCTTCCCACATCTTCGTCAGTTTTTCGATGCGTTCGTCGGTCCAGCTCATTGCGTATCCATCATTTTGAAAAAGGCGATCGCGCATTCATTTTGCAAGGTCGTCATATTTACCAGGGTTCGGCCACCCCACGGTTCATCTGCCAAGGTGACTTGCCTCGCGCCCCGCCACTCGATAGGCGCCGCACCATGGCCAATCAACCCCATACCGTTCCCGCGTCTGGCCCGGTTCCGGAGCCCGCTGCCCCGGACCCTCCGTTGACCAGTCCCCGCAGCTTTCCGGCGCAGGGAGTTCCGGTCATCCACCGGGTCAATTGGCTGGGACTGTGGACACTCTATATGAAAGAGGTGCGGCGGTTCTTCAAGGTGCAGACCCAGACTATATGGGCTCCGGCGATCACCACCCTGCTGTTTCTGATCATTTTCACCATTGCCATGGGGCGCGGCAACCGCATGGTGCTGGGCGTGAACTTCGCGACCTTCGTCGCGCCCGGCCTGATCGTCATGGGCATGATGCAAAACAGCTTTGCCAATGCCAGCTTCGCCTTTCTGTCGGGCAAGATGCAGGGCACGATCATCGATTTCCTGATGCCCCCCCTGTCGACCGGCGAATTGATGGTGGCGATGATCGGTGCGGCGATCACCCGGGCGGTGCTGGTGGGGCTGGCGCTGACCCTGGCGATGTTCGTGGGTTCGCTGGCGCTGTGGCCGGGATTGAGCCTGGCCGTCGCGCATCCCTGGGCGGAGGTGTGGTTCGGGTTGAACGGGGCGATGCTGCTGGCGCTGGTCGGGCTGATTTCTTCGATCTGGGCAGACAAGTTCGACCAGGCCGCCGCGGTCAGCAATTTCGTGATACAGCCGCTGTCGCTGCTGTCGGGCACTTTCTACGTGGTCAGCAACCTGGCCCCGGCGTTCCAGGCGTTCAGCCGGGTCAATCCGTTCTTTTATGTGATCAGCGGCTTTCGCTTCGGATTCCTGGGGCGTAGCGATATCGGCGCGACCAACCAGGCCGTATTGCACGGCGCACTGGGTCTGGGCGTGATGAATGCGGTGCTGGGGCTGGGCTGCTATCGGATATTGAAATCGGGCTGGAAGCTGAAGAGCTGAGCCGCGCGAACACCAATAATCTAGTGGCTCAGCCCGTGCCGCAAGCGATACCGCCCGGCAGCGAATGTTTCGAACACCTGCGGTAGCGCCGGATGCTCGATCGGGCCGCTGGCGCTGTCTTCCACCAGATTTTGCTGACTGACATAGGCGATGTAGCTGGCCTCGTCATTTTCCGCAAACAGGTGGTAGTAGGGCTGTTCGCGCGTCGGGCGTAGCTCGCTGGGAATGGATTCATACCATTCCTCGCTATTGGCGAACACCGGATCGATATCGAAGACCACCCCGCGAAAATCGAACGAGCGGTGGCGCACGACATCGCCAATCGCAAAACGCGCATGGGCCATGCGGGGCGTTTCGATCAGGCGCCCGGCTTGTGGGGAAAAGAAACTCGCTTTATCCATGCCTGTCATATAGGCAGGCTCCGCGAGGGAAACAAGCAACGCCTGCGTTTTGTCCCGAGCGCCAAGCCGCATTTCGGACTTGGCAATCCACACCTCATCGGCTAACCGCGCGCTTCTTCGACCGGGCGCGGCGATCCGCAACGCTCGATGGCGCTTCATGGAGAGGTGGCAGAGTGGTCGAATGCACCGCACTCGAAATGCGGCATGCTCGCAAGGGCATCCAGGGTTCGAATCCCTGCCTCTCCGCCAGCGACCCCCCAATGCTCGTCTCCGCTGTGGGGCCACGGCGCCAGGCCGCGGGTTTTTTTGGACCTGCGCTCGCATCTTTAACAGCGATGATATTCTTGCCATTCTCGGCGGAATGCCGGCGGTCATGACGGCCAGGTCGCCGTACCGATAGGGATCGGTAAGGTTTGCCTGTTACGGAACACCCAGGATCAATTTGCCATCCGCCGAGAAAGGATGATCTGCGGCAGAAGCGCCTTCTTCATGGCATTGCTTCAAACGTACAAACGGCGCCTTTGAACTAGCAAATTGCGTCGGCAATGCGTCAGGCCCAGTTTTGTATGCCGAATCACAGGATTTTACTTCATATTCCATTCGTGGTAATTGCTCTGCAGGCCGACCGAAGTTGCAGGCTTCAGTATACCCCGACATGTTCCGATCCTCCTTATTCAGGGGTCACAATGTCCGCTCCAGATAATATTGATTTCCTGATTGCTGCGGTACAAGCAAATGCGGCAGGCATGATAAATATTGCCGAAAGTTTGTTGCTGCCAAGGGGCTTGAACGAGCGGGCGGCTGCGGTGATAGAACAAGCTTTGGTTGTTGCATCTGGCGATCCGGAAATTGTAGCATTGGCGCATGAGGCTAATGCTAAAATGGTAGCCGCATGGTACTTTTCTAATTTGCAAGATCATCCGCGCCACGCCTTGTATGGAAAAGCGTTTTCGCAGATCATCCATGATGGATGCACCGTACTGGATATTGGCGCCGGCACCGGATTTATGTCCATGCTTGCGGTCAGGGCAGGTGCCGGACACGTATATGCGTGCGAGAAGAATCCTATTGTCGCGGAACTCGCTCGGCAGACCGTCAATATAAATGGCTATTCCGACCGAATAACAATCATCGCAAAAGAATCGAGCGAACTCAAGGTGGGGGTCGATTTCGCGGAGCCCGTGGACGTGTTGCTCTGGGACAATCTTGCCAACAATCTTTTCAGACAAGGCGCTTTGCCGGCGGTCGAAGACGCGAGGCGCCGGCTGATCAGGCCGGGTGCGCCGGTAATCCCCGGGCGATGCGAACTGCGGGTGGCATTGTTCGAGGATCTGAAGCCATTTGACACGACAATGGGGATTATCGATGGCTTTGACATGAGGCCATTTAATAAATTTAAACCTGCTGTATTTATAATGGACTCAGAGACGACAAAATGCATAAGTAATGTGGAAAAGATATTCGACGTCGATTTTCGCGAAAACAAAAAGGTCGGCGCGCAAAAATCGAGCGTAACACTTCATGCGGACGGGGGGCGGGTCCATGGCATCGGTCAGTGGCTGCGGTTCGAACTTGCCGACGGGATCATTTACGACACGCGCGAGGATGATGGAGTCCGCGCTTTTGGTACCATGTTTCACGCCGTCGACCCTTTTGACGTGGTTCCGCAACAGGCGGTCGAAGTTGGAGGCGCGCATGATCGGACGCGGACCTGGTTCTGGATTGTGCCCGATGGCGCGGTCCGGGGCATCGGCTGAACCTGCTGCGTTGCCAGCTCGATAGCAAGCCTGTGGCTGTAGGTGCCGATCGTCCAGGCGTTCGATACAAATAATGCGGACTGATTGCAGATGTTCCGTTATGCCAGGAACCTGGCGTCGGCGCGTGCGTTTGTCATGCGCAGATGGGACGGTTGTCGGGGAAAAGTACTTTGCGGATGTCAAGATCGTTGGCCCGTCCTGCCGGGCCTGTTTCTGGTGTCGGCGGCTTGTCCTGCTTCGCAATTTTCGCTTTTCTGCTATCGCCGACCGTTGCGTTAGGTCGCCAGAATGCCGGTGCTGTACCGGCGAACGGCGACATTCCGTTCGACGCTGCGCTGCCGCCGCTGGATGCGACCACCGCTCCGCCGGCTCCCGCTGCACCCTTGCCCCCGTTACCGCCCGCCCCGGCCTCGCCGCAGGTCGTGCCGGAAACCGAGATCGCCGCGCCGTTGGTCCCGCTCGGTCAGTTCGACGCGACGCCCCCTGCGGCGACCGCCCAGGAGGCTGCCGCCGAGCCGACCTTGCGTATCCGCTATACGACGCAGGTCACCGGACTGAAAAATGTGCGCACCAATGCGGTCGAAGGCGATCTGGAGCGCCAGTTCCGGGCGCTTTCCGCGTTGATCAAGGACGGCAAGAAGGCCGCCAACGCCGCCCAGGTCCGCGCCCGCGCCGATGAAGACGTGCAACTTGCCCAGCGCATCATGCACGCTGCCGGCTATTATGACGGTATCGCCACTGCGACCGTCGATCTCGTGCCGAACCAGCCGGGCCAGGTCCATGTCACCCTGGTCGCGACCCCGGGCAGCCGCTATGGCCTTGGCCACATAGCCATCACCCAGGCGCCGCCGGAACCGGCCGCAATGGCTTATGACGCGCTTGGGCTGAAGATCGGTCAGCCGATCGATGCGGCGCTGATCGAAGGCTCGGAAGCCAACGTCGCACTGCGCCTGCCGGAGCTTGGCTATCCCTTCGTGCAGGTGGGGCAGCGCGACATAGCGCTGGATGATGACACGCACAGCGGCGACTATACGCTGCCGATCCAGGCGGGGCCGAAATCGCGCTTCGGCGGTATCCGGACCTCGGGCGCGAAGGTATTCGACGTCAAGCACCTGGCGATATTCCCGCGCTACAAGCCGGGGCAAATCTACGACAGCCGTCAGGTCGAGGATCTGCGCCAGGCGCTGGTGGCGACAAGCCTGTTCTCGACCATAACGGTGGAGCCGGTCCGCACTGGTGAGGTCAATGCGGACGGCACCGAGAACGTCGATCTGGAGGTCGGCCAGGCCAAGGGGCCGTGGCACAGCCTGTCGGGAACCGCCGGCTATGCCACCGGGCAGGGCTTTACGGCGACCGGCAGCTATACCTGGCGCAACCTGTTCCCCCCCGAAGGCGCGCTGATCCTGAGCGCGGTCGGCGGCACGCAGGAACAGGGCGGCAGCGCGACCTTCCGCCGTTCCGACGCGGGCCAGCGCGATCGCACCTTCCAGACCATCCTGGCCGTGGATCGCAGCAGCCATTCGGCCTATCAGGCAAATACCGCCGATCTTTCGGTCAGCCTGTCGCGCGCCAGCACGCCGATCTGGCAGAAGCGGTGGACCTGGTCGGTCGGCGGTGAAATCGTCGGCACCAACGAACAAGGCGCCGCGTTGACCCTGGGCGGGGCGCGGCCGCGGCGCACGTACCTGATCGGCGCGATCCCGCTGCAACTCGGCTACGACCGCTCGAACGATCTGCTCAATCCGACCAAGGGTGTCCGGATCAGCGGCAAGCTGAGCCCGGAAACATCGCTGCAGGGCGGCAAGGTCAAGCCCTATGTGCGCACGCTGCTGCAGGCGAGCGCATATTATCCGGTGGCGCATTCGCTGGTGATCGCCACCCGCGCGCAGGTCGGCTCGATCATCGGCACCCAGATCGACGATCTGGCGCCATCGCGGCGGCTGTATTCGGGCGGCGGCGGGTCGGTGCGCGGCTACGGCTATCAGCAGCTGGGGCCCAAGGACGCCAACAATGATCCGATCGGCGGCCGCGACCAGGTCGAGTTCGCGATCGAGGCGCGCTACCGCTTCGGCAATTATGGCATCGTGCCGTTTGTCGATGCCGGGCGGGTGGGCAGCAGTTCCACCCCCAGCCTTTCCGGGCTGCGGTACGGCGCCGGGATCGGCGGCCGATATTACACCAATTTCGGGCCATTGCGGATCGACATCGCGACGCCGATCAAACGCCGGCCCGGCGAAGGAAAGATCGCGCTGTATATCGGCATCGGTCAGGCATTCTGATGGCCGAAGTTCCAGCCGCACCTGCCAACATGGCCATGCGGATTGCCCGCTGGATCGGCCTGGCCGTGCTGATCCTCGCGCTGTTGCTGGGCGCGATCCTGGTCGGGCTGAACACCCAGCCGGGCCATCGCTTTCTGGCCGGCCAGATTGCCGGCTACACCACCGAATCCGGCATCAGCATTCATCCGGGCCGGATCGAGGGCTCGATCTACGGCCGCATGACGATCCTGGACCTGCATGTCGACGATCCGAAGGGCGCCTTCCTGGCGGTCCCCCGCCTTGAGGTGGACTGGCGGCCGTTTGCCTATGTAAACAAGCAGATCGATGTACGCTCCGCCCTGGCCGCCGAGGCGACGCTGCTGCGTTCGCCCTTGCTGAAACCGACCGTGCCGCGCCCGAACGAGCCGCTGCTACCCGACATCGATCTGGCGCTGGGGCAATTGCGGGTCGACCGTTTCACCATCCTGCCTGCGGTGGACGGCAAGCGCCACATGCTGGGCATCGCCGGCAGCGCGACGATTGCGGCCGGGCGCGCCCGGATCGACGCGTCGGCGCATGCGGTATCCGCCCCCGGGCTGGCGGGCGGTGACAGCTTTCGGCTCAAGCTGGACGCGGTGCCGGCAGAAAACCGCCTGCTGGTCGACCTGAAGCTCGATGCGCCGGCCGGCGGCATCGTCGACAGCTATGCGACGCTGGGCAAGCATCTGACCCTCAGCCTGGATGGGCACGGCGACTGGGCCAACTGGCATGGCGCGCTGACCGCGCAGGCCAGCGGGACGCCGCTCGCCGACATTGCCCTGACCGGCGCCAATGGGCGGTTCCGGCTTGACGGTCGCGCGATGCCCGGCGCGGTGCTGGCCGCGGGCCCGGCGACGCGGCTGACGGCCCCGGCGATCGCTATCTACGGCGAGGCGGTGCTGGGCCAGCGCCGCGCCGATGTGAAACTCACGGCTCATTCGGCGGCCCTGGCGATCCAGGCGCAGGGGCTGATCAATCTGGCCGATAACAGCTTCGGCGGCTTCCGCATCGGCGCCCAACTGCTGACCCCGGGCACGATCGCGCCCGCTGCCCAAGGCCGCGATGTCCGGCTCGACGCCGTGCTCGACGGCCCGTTCGCCACGCCCACGATCGACTATCGGCTGAGCGCGGCAACTCTGGGCTTCAATACGATGGCTGTCGAGGGCTTGCAGGCGCAGGGCCGGGCGACGATCGACGCCACGCATATTCTGATTCCGGTGGCGGCGACGGCGCGGCGGGTTTCCGGCCTGAGTGCGGCGGCGGGGGGATTGCTGACCAATCTGTCCGCCAATGGCCAGCTGGCCTACGCCAATGGCAAGCTGATTACCGACAATCTGCGCCTGCGCTCCGATCGCATTGATGCGACCGTGATCGCCATCGCCGATTTTATTCATGGCCGTTACACCGGCGCGCTCAAGGGCCGGGTAAACGATTATCATGTGAACGGGCTGGGGCGACTACAGCTGGAGGCCGATGCCCATCTGGTGCCCGGTCGCAACGGCGGCTTCGGCATCGCCGGGTGGGTGCGCGCGCAGACCCGCCAGCTCGACAACGCCTCGCTGCGCAATTTCCTCGGCGGCAATGCGCTGCTGACGGCGGATGTCGCCTATTCGGCCGACAGCGTGGCAAGCGTGTTCAATCTGCGCGTGACCGCGCCTGCATTCCGGCTGGTCGGCGGTCAGGGCAATTATTCCCCGGACGGACGGATTGCCTTCCACGCGACCGGCAACAGCACCCAGTATGGCCCCCTCGCGCTGACCGCGAGCGGTACCGTCGCCCGGCCGCTGGTGCATCTCCATGCCGATCGCCCCAATGTCGGGATCCAACTTGCCAACGTCGATGCCGATCTGGTCGGCACCGGTGCCGGTTATGAAGTGCGCGCGAGGGGTGGATCGCCTTATGGGCCGTTTGCCGGTGATGTCGTGATCGGCACGGCCCCGCTGCGCCTCAACATCAAATCGGCGCAGTTCGCGGGGGTAAAATTTGCCGGGGCACTCGTCGAGACGCCGGCCGGGCCGTTCGCCGGCAGGCTGACGCTGGCCGGCTCCGGCCTGAGCGGCCAGATCCAGCTTGGCGCTGCGGGCAAGATCCAGCGCGCCGATTTCAACGTCAATGCCAGCGCAGCCCGGCTGGGCAGTCCGGCGCTGGCCACGATCGGTGCGGGCCGGGTGCAGGGCAGCGTGCTGCTGTATCCCGGCGCGCCGTCGATCACTGCCGATGCAAAGCTCAGCGATGTCCGGCAAGGGACGCTGATCCTGACCTCGGCGCAGGCCCGCGTCCGTTATCAACAGGGGCGCGGCACGGTCGCCCTGGTCACCGCCGGTCACGGCAGCGTGCCGTTCAACCTAGCCGCCCAGGCCGCGCTCGATCCGCGTCACATCGTGGTCAACGCGCGCGGCAGCGCCAACGGCGTGGCGTTCAGCCTGGCCGGGCCGACCACGATCGTAAAATCGGGCACCGACTGGCAGCTCGGCGGCGCGACGATCCTGCTGCCACAAGGCCAGATCGCGCTGTCGGGCCGCTATGGCGCGCATTCGCAGTTGCAGGCCAGGCTGGTCAATGTCGATCTCTCGATCGTGCAGGCAGCGATGCCCGGACTGGGCCTGGGCGGCAAGGCGAGCGGTACCGTCGATCTCGCGCTTGCCGCAGGCGACGCCATCCCGGTCTCACACACCCGCCTCGACATCGCCGGACTGACGCGCACCGGGGCGCTGGTGGTGTCCGATCCGCTGGACATCGCGCTGCTGGCCACCACCGGCCAGGGCGGGGCCAGCGTCGATGCGCTGATCCGCCGGGCGGGCGCGACGGTGGGGCGTGCGCAGGTGCGGCTGGCAGCCGGTGGCGGCGGCGCGTGGACGACCCGGCTGATGCACGCGCCACTGTCCGGCGGCATCCGCTATTCCGGGCCCGCCGAATTGCTGTGGACGCTGACCGGGATCGCCGGCCAGGAAGTCACCGGGCCGGTCGCGGTCGCTGCCGATTTCGGCGGGCGCGCCGATCAGCCGACGATCAACGGCGTGCTGCGTTCGAGCCAGCTGCGGTACGAGAACGACAGCTATGGCACGCTCATTTCGAACATCGCGATCGACGGGCGCTTTACCCAGTCGCAACTGAACCTCAGCCGGTTCAGCGGCAGGGCGGGCGATGGCACGATTTCGGCTCAGGGCTCGCTGAGCCTCGACGCGGCGGCGGGCTATCCGATCAACTTGACCGCCACGCTGGCCAATGCGCGGCTGGCGAAAAGCGATGCGCCGGGCGCCACCGTCACCGGCCAGATCGCAGTCACCAACAGCAAGGCGGCCGGCGGACTGATCAAGGGCGACCTGGCGATGAGCGAGGTGCGCTATACCATCATCCGCCAGGGCGCGGCGGAAGTGCCGGAATTGACCGGCGTTCATCGCAAGGGCCAACCGTTGCAGGCGGCAGCAGCCAGCGATGGGCCGGCGCCGTCCAGATGGAAGCTTGACCTGCACATCCACGCGCCGGGGCGGATCTTCGTTTCGGGCATGGGGCTGGAGGCCGAATGGTCGACCGACATGCGGGTTTCCGGTACGGCGGGTGCGCCCGGCGTGGTCGGCGAGCTGGACGTGGTGCGCGGCACCTACAGCTTCGCGGGCAAAACGCTGGAGCTCGACGATCGCAGCAAGGTCACCTTCGACGGCGGCTCTTTGTTCAATCCCGAACTGAGTATCACCGCATCAACGACGGTCGGCACGATAACCGCGACGATCGCCATCACCGGGCGCGCCCAATTGCCGCAGATCGCCTTGACCTCCACCCCCACCTTGCCGCAGGACGAGGTGCTGTCACAGCTGCTGTTCGGCAGTTCGGTCACTTCGCTGTCGCCGACCGAAGCTATCCAGCTGGCCGCCGCGCTGAACTCGCTGCGCGGCTCGGGCGGCGGATTCAGCCCGCTCGGCAAACTGCGCTCGGTTGCCGGTTTCGACCGGTTGCGCATCCTGGGTGCCAATGCGCAGACCGGACAGGGCACCAGCCTGGCCGCCGGCAAGTACATCGCCCGCAATGTCTATGTCGAAGTGATCACCGACACCCGCGGCTTCACCGCGACCCAGCTGGAGATTGCGCTGTCCAAGGCGCTGAGCGTGCTAAGTTCTACAGGCACGTTCGGCGGATCGAACGCCAGCCTGCGCTATCGCCGGGATCACTGAAGCTTACCGCCCGCACTCGTGTTTCACATCACCATAGCCATTGCGCGCTTCTTCGAGATCCTGCTGTTCGACATCATCAAGTCGATCGCCGGTTTGATCGCGCTGGGGATCATAGTGGTGCTGGGCTGCATCGGCGGGGTGATCGGTTTGCGCAAGCTGGGCCGTAAATTCAGGAAATGAACACTTTTCCCCTCCCGCCTGCGGGAGGGGCCAGGGGTGGGCCCTTCCACTTCTACTTCTTCGTCACGCGCGACCAAGAAGAAGAAAGTGCCCACCCCCGGCCCCTCCCGCAAGCGGGAGGGGGGTCAGAGTGCCACCCCCGACCCTCCCGCAGGCGGGGGGAGTCAGGAAATGCCGACCAACTCGCTGGCGATGCGCAAATCCGATTGGAAGTTCGCCTCGGCTGCGCCCTGGGCCGCGTCGCCCAGACGCAGCAGATAGGCGGGATGCGTCGTCACCACCAGGGCTGCGCCCGATGCCAGCGTTTGGGGTGACCCGCGGGCGGCGGAAATGTTGATCGTCCTGCCCAGAATGCCGCGTGCCGCACTGGCGCCCAGCGCCACGATGACGCGCGGCTTTACCAGGCCGATTTCGGCGTCCAGCCACCAGCGGCAATGGTCGATCTCGCCGGCGGTCGGGGTCTGGTGGATGCGCTGCTTGCCCCGCGGCGTGAATTTGAAATGCTTCACCGCGTTCGTCACATAGCACTGCGACCGGACAATTCCGGCTTGCCTGAAATGATTGTCGAGCAACTGCCCCGCCGGGCCGACGAACGCCCGGCCGGTGCGATCTTCCTGGTCGCCCGGCTGCTCGCCGACGATCACCAGCCCGGCATCCTGCGGTCCTTCGCCATGCACCGGCTGAGTGGCATGGCAATGCAGCGAACAGCGCGCGCAGCTATCGACGCCGCTCCGCAAGTCCTGCCAGTCACGCGGCGGCGCTTCGCCCGGCCCGGCTCCCAGCGCGATCATCGCCGTCGCGCGTGCCTGCGCCCCGGCCACCAGCCCCGGTATCAGTCGCGCCTCGGGCAGGTTGCGCCAGAACCGGCGCGGCATTTCCTTTTGCATTGCCGCAATCTTGACCCGCGCCGGGTTGAAGATCGCCGCATAATAGCTGCGCCACAAGTCTTCCCCGGCGTCTCCGGCGGGAGCATCGGCGCGGGTGGCGCCCGGCGCTTCGGCCAGTTCGGCGCCGTCCCAGTGCAGGCACGAGTCCGGCGTGAGGATCGACCAGCGCATGTTGGCAAAGCGCCCGGCAAAAAAGGGCGCGTTCGCGCGCACGATGTGGTGATCGGGTTCGTACCAGGCGACATACCACGGCTCGGTGTCACCGTCGGGCAGCACTTCACGGAACCGCACGAACGCCCGCATCTTGTGGATGTCGCGCCGCACCGCCTGCGCAAGATTGCGGGCCACGGCGACATCGCCATCGCTGGCATCGTCAAGCAGGCGCGGGGCGGCGCCCGATCGCCAGAGCAGGCGGTAGAGCAGCCCAAGCCGCGCGGGATCACGGTGCATGAACACGGTTTGCGCCAGCATCAGGAAAGCCGCCGACACCTTGCGCCGAGATTGCTCCACGGCTTGCGGTATCGGATCGGCGAACAGGGTGGCGCCATCCCAGCTGACCAGCGACGGATCGATGCCGCCGGCCAGCAATTTTCGCGCCTGCGCGCGCCAGTCCGCGAAGTTTTCCGGGGGATCGAGCGCGATCACCCGAACAGTTCGAGCTGCTTGCTCGCGCCACCTCCGACCACCAGCGGACGCAGATCGGCACTGTCCGCCAGCACCACCGGCCGCCAATCGGCCGCGATGATGAACGGCTTGATCCTCGCGACCGATACTGTGAGCCGGGCAAGGTCTTCCAGCCGCAGCGTCTTGAACCGCCGCGCCCGCACCATGGCATCGACCGCGCGGACGCCAAGCCCCGGCACGCGCAACAGTCGCTCCCGCGCCGCCCGATTGACATCGACCGGAAAGCTGCCGCGAAACCGCATGGCCCAGGCCAGCTTGGGATCGATGTCGAGCGGCAACATGCCGGCAGCGTCGGTCGCCTGCTGCACCTCGCCGGCAGAGAAACCGTAGAAGCGGACCAGCCAGTCCGATTGATACAGCCGATGTTCGCGGATCAATGGGGGCGATTTCAGGGGCAGCACCGCACTGGCATCGGGGATGGGGCTGAAAGCGGAATAATAAACCCGTTTAAGCCCAAAACCCCGATAGAGATCCTGAGCCCGGCCCACGATGTCGGAATCGCTGGCGCCGTCCGCGCCCACGATCATCTGGGTCGATTGCCCGGCCGGCGCGAAACGGGGCGCGCTGCGATATTTCTTCCGCGCATCGCGATTGTCGGCGATGGCGGATTGAACGTCATCCATCGCTCCTTCGATCCGCGTGCCGTCCTTGTCGGGCGCCAGCCTGGTCAGCCCGGCGACGGTGGGCAGCTCGACATTGATCGACAAGCGATCGGCATGACGCCCCGCCGCCTCGACCAGCTGCGGATCGGCGTCGGGTATGGTCTTCAGGTGAATATAGCCCCGAAAATCATGATCTTCGCGCAGAATTCGCGCCACCTCGACCATCTGCTCCATGGTATGGCTGGAGGATTTGATGATCCCCGAGGACAGAAACAGCCCTTCGATATAATTGCGCCGATAAAACGACAGCGTCAGGTCGACCACCTCGGCCACGGTGAACCGGGCGCGCTTCACATTGGAGCTTTTGCGGTTGATGCAATAATGGCAGTCGAAAATGCAGTGGTTGGTCAGCAGGATTTTAAGCAGCGAAATGCATCGCCCGTCGGGGGCATAGGAATGGCAAATGCCCATGCCGCCGGTCGAACCCAACCCCTTTCCCGATCGACTGGAACGTTTCGCGGTGCCCGAAGAAGCGCAGGACGCATCGTATTTCGCTGCATCGGCCAGGATTTCGAGTTTTGCTTGCAACGACAAAAGGGTCATGGTGTTCGGTATATGTTCTTATCTTCGCCGTGTCGAGAGCGGCCTGCTGAAATTCTGCCCTGTCCCTACCTCCCCCTGTCCTAAGCTCGTCGAAGGGCTGTCCTTCTTGCTTGAGGCTGAGCGAGGCCCACGGCGAAAAGAACAGCCCTTCGCCGAAGCTCGGGACGGGCGGGGTGGGAGGGAGTTTTATGGACCGGGGCGTTCATAGCGCGTCACGTTCCCGCCGTCAGCGATGTAGAGCGCATCGATCTCGGTCAGGAACAACCCGTGGCCGAGCAGCCCCGGAATCGCCGACAACTGCCGGGCAGTTTCCGTCGGATCGGGTAATGCGGGGAACAGGCAATCGGCCAGCAGATTGCCCTGGTCCGAACGCGCGATTTGCCCGGCTGCCATCCGCAACGAGGGCACCGCGCCCAGTGCTTCGAGCGCCCCCAGCACGAACGCGCGAGCGAACGGCAGGATTTCCGCCGGCACGGGGCGGCTGCCGATCGCATCGGAGTATTTCGAACCGTCCGCGATGGCGATCATCCGGCGCGATGCGGTCGCGACGATCTTTTCCCGCAGCAATGCCCCGCCGGCGCCCTTGACGGCGCGCAGCAATCCGTCGATTTCGTCCACGCCGTCGATGGTCAGGTCGATCCGCGCCTTGTCCTCGAACGTCACGATCGTGATCCCCGCCGCCCGGGCCGCCGCCGCCGTGGCTTCGGAAGTCGCGACCGCCACGACGTCCAGCCCGCCCCGCACCCGCGTGGCGAGGATCGGGATCAGTTCGGCCACCGTCGATCCGGTGCCGAGCCCGACGATCATGCCGGATCGGATCTCCTGGGCGGCGGCGATCGCGGCCAATCTTTTCTCGTCTTTGCGCACCAGGTCATGCTCCTTGTTCGACGGCATATGTGTCAGCCTTGACACTCTTTAAACGCGGAACCAAATCGGCGCCCTGACGGTTTAACCGCTAACGTCCCATCCGGTCGAGCGCCCGATCAAAATGCCTTCAACCTGCTCTGCCGGAACGCCCCAATCCATGTTCGGGTGCGCCTTGACGGCCAGCCAACGGAGAATTGATCGATGAGCGAGCAAGCCGCCGGCCAGCTGCACAAGACACCCGATGCAACCCGCCAAGGGGATGGCACGAGACCGGATATCGACCTTCTTGCCATAAACACCATTCGCACGCTGGCGATGGATGCCGTGCAAAAGGCGGAATCAGGCCACCCCGGAACGCCGATGGCGCTGGCTCCGGTAGGCTATACCCTGTGGCAATCCTTTCTGCGTTACGACCCGAAGGCGCCGTCGTGGCCCAATCGCGACCGCTTCGTGCTGTCGAACGGGCACGCCTCGATGCTGCTCTATTCGCTGCTCTATCTCGCCGGGGTGCGCGATGGGCAGAAGCCCGAGCGGGCGGTCACGCTCGATGCGATCAAGGGCTTTCGCCAGCTTGACAGCCGCTGTCCGGGTCATCCCGAATATGGCCAGACCACCGGTGTCGAAACCACCACCGGTCCGCTGGGCCAGGGTTGCGGCAACAGCGTGGGGATGGCGATGGCCGGGCAATGGCTGGCCGCGAATTTCAACCGGCCGGACGCCACCTTGTTCGACTATGACGTCTATGCGCTCTGCGGCGATGGCGACATGATGGAAGGCGTCGCCAGCGAGGCTGCCTCGATCGCCGGTCATCTCAAGCTCGGCAATCTGTGCTGGATCTACGACAACAACTCGATCACCATCGAGGGCAAGACCGCGCTGGCGTTCAGCGAGGATGTCGCGGCGCGGTTCCGCGCTTATGGCTGGCGGACCGAACATGTCGCCGACGCCAATGACACGGCCGCCCTGTCGCGCGCGCTGGCGGCGTTCAAGGCCGATCGCAGCGCGCCAATGTTCATCGTGGTCGACAGCCACATCGGCTATGGTTCGCCGCACAAGCAGGACAGCGAAAAAGCGCATGGCGAGGCGCTGGGCGAAGACGAGGTACGCCTGACCAAGGCCGTTTACGGCTGGCCCGAAGACGCCCGATTTCTCGTGCCCGATGGCGTGCGTGCGCATTTCGATGCGGGGATCGGCGCGCGCGGCGCCCGATTGTCCGCACGCTGGGCGAACACCGTGGCAGGCTATCGCAAGGCCTGGCCGGACGAAGCGACCCGGCTCGACGCGCTGCTGTCCGGCGACCTGCCGCCGGATTGGGACAAGGCGTTGCCCGGCTTTCCCGCCGATGCCAAGGGCGAAGCGACCCGCGCCAGCGGAGGAAAGGTGATCAACGCGCTGGCCCAGGCTTATCCGTGGCTGATCGGTGGTGCGGCCGATCTGTCGCCCTCGACCAAGACCAATCTGACCTTCGACGGCGCAGGCGCTTTCGAAGCGATGTCGCATGGCGGGCGGAACCTGCATTTCGGCATTCGCGAACATGCGATGGGCGCCATCGTCAACGGCCTGACGCTCAGCGGCTTGCGCGCCTATGGTTCGACCTTCCTGATCTTTTCCGACTATATGAAGCCGCCGATCCGGCTGGCGGCGCTGATGGAGCTGCCGTCGATCTTCGTCTTCACGCATGATTCGATCGGGCTGGGGGAAGACGGCCCGACGCATCAGCCGGTAGAGCAGCTGCTGGGGCTGCGCAGCGTGCCGGGGCTGGTGACGCTGCGCCCCGCTGACGCGAACGAAGTGGTGGAGGCGTGGAAGGTGATCGCGCAATTGCGCGATCAGCCCGCCGCGCTGGTCCTCACCCGCCAGGCGGTGCCGACCTGGGATCGCAAGGTTTACGCGCCTGCTGCCGGGCTCGCCAAAGGCGCTTATGTGCTGGCCGACGCCAATGCCGGGGCGAAGGCCGACGATAAGGAATTCACGCCCGAACTGATCCTGATCGGCACAGGCAGCGAACTGTCGCTGTGTGTCGGAGCCTATGAGACGCTGAAAGCCGAAGGCGCGGCGGTGCGGGTGGTCTCGATGCCCAGCTGGGACCTGTTCGAACAGCAGGACGAGGCCTATCGTGAAAGCGTGCTGCCCCGGGCGGTGCGCGCCCGCGTGGCGGTGGAGGCGGGATCGGTGCTTGGGTGGGATCGCTATGCGGGCTCGGATGGCGCAGTGATCGCCATGCACACGCTGGGTTCCTCTGCGCCGATCAAGGATCTGATGGCCAAATTCGGCTTTACCCCCGAGGCCGTGCTGAAGGCTGCGCGCCGGCAACTCGCTGCCGCCAGGGAGGCGAACTCGTGAATAGTCTTCAGGCCCTGAACGAGGCCGGTCAGTCGCCATGGGTCGATTATCTTTTGCGCAGCTTCGTCGAGAGCGGCGATCTGGCCAGGATGATCGAGCGCGACGGGCTGAAAGGCCTGACCTCCAACCCGTCGATCTTTGAAAAGGCGATCGGCGAGAGCGAGGAATATGCCGAGGCGATCAAGGCGTTTACCGCAGAGGGTGCGCCGGGCATCACCGAAATCTACGAGCATCTGGTGATCGCCGACATCCAGGCAGCCGCCGACGTGCTGCGCCCGGTGTTTGACGAGGGCAAGGGCGTCGATGGGTTCGTTAGCCTGGAATGTTCGCCGTACCTGGCCAATGACACCCAGGCCACGATCGCGGAGGGCGAACATCTGTGGCAGGCGGTCGACCGGCTCAATCTGATGGTCAAGGTACCCGCGACCGACGCCGGGCTGCCGGCCATTCGCGCGCTGATCGGCAAGGGCATCAGCGTCAATGTCACCCTGCTGTTCTCGGTCGAGACTTATCGCCAGGTGGCAGAGGCCTACATCGCCGGGCTCGAGGATTTTCGTGGCGCCGGGGGCGATGTGAGCAAGGTGGCCAGTGTCGCCAGCTTTTTCATCAGCCGGACCGACAGCGCGGTGGACAAGGCGCTGGATGCGCTGGGCGAAGGGGTCGGCCAGGATTTGCGCGGCAAGATCGCCATCGCCAATGCCAAGCTTGCCTATGCGGCCTATGGCGAGATTTTCACCGGCGCGCGCTGGGCGGTGTTGGCCGCTGCCGGTGCCCGGTCCCAGCGCCTGCTGTGGGCCTCGACCAGCACCAAGTCGAAGACGCTCAAGGATACCGCCTATGTCGAGGCGCTGGTCGGGCCCAAGACCGTCGATACCATCCCGCCGGCGACGATGGATGCCTTTCGCGAGCATGGCGTGGTCGATCCCGATGCCATCGCCGGCGATCTGGACGGCGCTCGCGCCAGCCTGGCGGCATTGGCCGATCTGGGTGTCGATCTGGCGAAGATCAGCCGCGAACTGATCGTCGAAGGGGTCCAGCAGTTTACCGATGCCTTTGACAAGCTGCTCGCTGCGGTTGCCCGGCAGACCCGCGAGGCGTCGCCGCAAGCGGTCGGCGTCACCCATGTCGAGCCGGGCTCGGAAGAAGCCAAATCCGCGTTCGCCGCCGAGATGGACGCCTGGCGCAGGGATGGCCGGATACGCCGGCTGTGGACGCTCGATGCCGCGCTGTGGACCGCGGCGGACGAAGCGAAATGGGGCGGCTGGCTGAACATCGTCGATGATGAACTCGGCGATCCGGGCCCGTTGACCGAGCTGCGCGACCGGGCCCGCCGGGATGGCTTCACCGATATCGCCCTGCTCGGCATGGGCGGATCGAGCCTGGGGCCGCAAGTGCTGGCCGAAGTGTTCGGCGATCAGCCGGGCTGGCCGCGATTTCACATGCTCGACAGCACCGATCCGCAGCAGATTCGCGATCTTGAGGCGGCGATTGCGCTGGGCACGACGCTGTTCATCACTTCGTCCAAATCGGGCAGCACGCTTGAACCCAATATCTTCACCGATTATTTCCGGGGCAAGCTGGGCGGTGCGGTCGGCAAGGAGACTGCGGCGAGGCATTTCATCGCTGTTACCGATCCGGGTTCGGGCCTGGAAAGGCGCGCCCGCGACGAAGGCTGGTCCGCGATTTACTACGGCCTGCCCTCGATCGGGGGCCGCTATTCGGTGCTGTCGAAATTCGGCCTCGTGCCGGCGGCGGCGATCGGGCTCGATATCGGCGATCTGCTGCAACGGACCCGGTTAATGGCGCGGGCCTGCGGTGCCGCCGTGCCGCCGCAGGAGAACCCAGGGGTGCAGCTGGGCGTGGCGCTGGGCGTCGCGGCCCGCGACCTGGGCCGGGACAAGGTGACGATTATCGCCTCGCCGGGCATCGCGCCGATCGGGGCGTGGCTGGAACAATTGCTGGCGGAAAGCACCGGCAAGCAGGGGCGCGGGCTGATCCCGGTGGCGGACGAGCCGCTGGCCGACCCTGGCGCCTATGGCAGCGACCGGATCTTCGCCTATGTCGAACTGGCCGACGCGCCTGATCCTGCGCAGCGCGCTGCGGTCGCGGCGCTGGCCGAGGCCGGCCATCCGGTGGTCACGCTGACGATGAACTCGATCGCCGACCTGGGGCAGGAGTTCTTCCGCTGGGAAATCGCGGTGGCCGTGGCCGGTTCGATCATCGGTATCGATCCGTTCGACCAGCCCGATGTGGAGGCCAGCAAGGACAAGACCCGGTTGCTGACCCAGGCCTATGAACAGGGCGAAGCACCCGGCGAGGAAACGCCGCTGCTGACCGAAGACGGCGTCGCGCTGTTCGTCGATCCCCGCAATGCCGAGGCGCTGGGCCAGCACAACACCATCGCGGCCTATCTCAATCGCCATTTCGCGCAGATCGGCGCAGACGACTATGCCGCGATCCTGGCCTATGTCGACCGCACGACGGCAGCCACCGATCAGCTCACCGCGATCCGCGTGGCCTTGCGCGAACACACCGGGGCGGCCACGGTTGCCGGCTTTGGCCCGCGGTTCCTGCATTCGACCGGGCAAGCCTACAAGGGCGGGCCCAACAGCGGCGTGTTCCTGCAGATCACTTGCGACGATGCGCAGGATATCGCCATCCCCGGCCACCGCTACAGTTTCGGCGTGGTCAAGGCGGCGCAGGCACGCGGGGATCTGGCCGTGCTGGTCGAGCGCGGCCGGCGGGCGATCCGCATCCATTTGCACGACGTGACCTCGGGCCTGCCGTATCTGGCGCAGGCGATCGAGGCGGCATTGTCCTGACCGTCAGAATCGGAGTTTTAGCATGCAGTTAGGGATCGTCGGCCTGGGCCGCATGGGTGGCAATATTGCCGGGCGCCTGATGAAGGCCGGGCACAGCGTCGTCGTCTATGATCACAATGCCGCCCCCGGCGAGGCGCTGGCGAAGCAGGGGGCGAAGGCGGTCGGATCGCTGGACGAACTGGTGCAGGCACTCGACAGACCGGCGGCGGTCTGGTCGATGCTGCCGGCGGGCAAGATCACCGAGGACACCGTCACCGCGCTGGGCGAACTGCTGCACGAAGGTGATTGCATCATCGATGGCGGCAACGCTTTCTACAAGGACGATATCCGGCGCGCCAAAGCCATGGCCGACAAGGGCATCGATTATATCGATTGCGGCACCTCGGGCGGCATCTGGGGACTGGAGCGCGGCTACTGCATGATGATCGGCGGCAACGCGAAAGCGGTCGAGCGGCTTGATCCGATCTTTGCCGCGCTGGCGCCCGGCGAAGGCGACATCGCGCGTACCAAGGGCCGGACCGGCGCCGATCCGCGCGCCGAACGCGGCTATATCCATGCCGGGCCGGTGGGTTCGGGCCGATTCGTCAAAATGGTCCACAACGGCATCGAATACGGGCTGATGCAGGCCTATGCCGAAGGCTTCGACATCATGCGCAACAAGGCTTCGGAAGCATTGCCCGAGGATGAGCGCTTCGATCTCAACCTGACCGACATCGCCGAAGTGTGGCGGCGCGGCAGCGTGATCTCGTCCTGGCTGCTCGATCTCAGCGCGGTGGCGCTGGCCGGCGACCCGCAGCTGGCCGGCTTCTCGGGCTTCGTCGAGGATACCGGCGAAGGGCGCTGGACGCTGGAGGCGGCGATCGAGGAAGCGGTGCCGGTCGATGTGCTGGCCAGCGCGCTGTTCGCCCGGTTCCGCTCGCGCCAGGAGCATACCTTCGGCGACCGGATGCTGTCGGCGATGCGGTTCGGCTTTGGCGGTCACAAGGAGCCGGGTGTGGCTAAAGTGGCGGATGCGTCGGAGAGCTGAAGACATGATGGCCAAGGCCTCGACCGGCAACGCGGCCCCGAACGCCGCGCCGAACAGCACCATGCCGCCGGCCGATGCCTGCGCCATGGTGCTGTTCGGCGCGACCGGCGATCTGGCCCGGCGGCTGGTCATACCGGCGCTGTACGATCTCGAACATGCCGGAATGCTGGCTGACGGCTTTACGCTGATCGGCGTGGCCCGCGGTGAGCCGGAAGGCCAAAACTGGCCGCGCGAAATGCGCAGCAGCCTGGACGAGATCGTCAGTTCGGGCAGCGGCACCTTCAATGCCGAACGCATCGATGAAAAAGTCTGGACGCGATTGTCCGCGCGCATGCTGTTCGTGGCCGGCGACCTGACGAAGCCGGCGCTGTACGCCGATATCGCCGCCAAGCTCGAACAGGCCGGCAAACAGCGCGGCACCACGGGCAACGCCTTGTTCTATCTTGCCGTGTCTGCCCAATTGTTCGGGCCGATCATCGAACAACTTGGTAAAGCCGCCCTGACCAAAGAGGCCAAAAACGCATGGCGCCGGGTGGTGATCGAAAAGCCGTTCGGCCACGACCTCGCTTCGGCCAGGGCGCTCAATGCCCAGATCGCGCAATCGCTGGACGAGCGCCAGGTGTTTCGCATCGACCACTTCCTGGGCAAGGACACCGTCCAGAACATCCTGGCGTTTCGCTTTGCCAACGGCATCTTCGAGCCGCTGTGGAACCGCGAGCGCATCGATCACGTGCAGATCACTGCGGCCGAAACGGTGGGCGTGGAGCAGCGCGGCGAATTCTACGAGGCGACCGGCGCGCTGCGCGATATGGTGCCCAATCATATGCTCAGCCTGCTGACGCTGGTGGCCATGGAACCGCCGGTCAGCCTGGCGGCCGACGATGTGCGCACGCAAAAGGCGCAGGTGCTGGCGGCGATCGCCCCCGTCTCGCCGGATCGGGCGGTGCGTGGTCAATATGGCGCCGACCAGTCCGGCAAGCTGGCTGCCTATCGCGATGAAAAACATGTCGCGCGCGATTCCACGACCGAAACCTATGCCGCGATCGAGGTCGGGATCGATAACTGGCGCTGGGCCGGGGTGCCGTTCTTCCTGCGCACCGGCAAGCATCTGGCGGCGCGGGTGACGGAAATTGCGATCCGGTTCAAATGCGCGCCGCAGCGCCTGTTCAAGGAATTTGCCGGGGATGGCCCGCAGCCCAACTGGCTGGTGCTGCGCATCGCTCCGAAGGAAGCCATTTCGCTGCGGTTCGAGGCAAAGGAACGCGGCCCGACGATGGCGCTGGCGCCGGTGCGGATGGATTTCCGCTATGACGACTGGTTCGCGCACGAGCCCAACGTCGGCTATGAAATCCTGCTTTACGACGCGATGATCGGCGACCAGTCGCTGTTCATGCGCGCCGACATGGTGGAGCATGGCTGGCGCATCATCCAGCCGCTGCTCGACGAGTGGGCTGTGGAACAGCCGAAGTTTCCCGACTATCCATCGGGCAGCGAAGGCCCCGCGGCGGCGGATGCGCTGATCGCGCGCGATGGTGGGCGCGAGTGGCGATCGGTAACGCTGGACGGAAAGACCAGCCTGGCCGCAAAGGCCCAGCCCGAGCAGACCCAGCCTGAGCGGAAAAAAGCATGACCGGCGCCAACATCGGCCTGCTGGTTTCGGACGTCGACGGCACGCTGGTGACCAACGACAAGGTGCTTACCCCGGCGGCCGTGGCGGCGGTGCAGGATCTGGCAGCGGCGGGCATTGCCTTTACCCTGACCAGCGCGCGGCCGCCGCGCGGCATGCGCATGCTGGTCGATCCGCTGGATTTGCGGCTGCCGCTGGCGGGGTTCAACGGCGGGCTGATCGTGGATCGCGATTTCAAGGTGCTGGAAAGCTATCCGATCGATCCCGGGGCGGCGCAGGAAAGCGCGCGCCTGCTGCAGGAAAGCGGGCTCGACCTGTGGGTCTATGCCGGGGACGACTGGGTGGTCAGCGTCGCCGATGGCCCGCATGTCGCGCGCGAGAGCTGGATCATCAAGATGGAGCCGCAGGCCCGGCCCTGCACGCCTGCCGATTTCGAGCGGTCCTTCAAGATCGTGGGGGTCAGCGATGACCACGCCAAGATCGCCGCTGCAAGCAAGCTGATCGATGCCCGCCTCGGCAACGCGGTCAGCGCCACCAGTTCGACCTCGGCGTTTATCGATATCACCCATCCGCAGGCCAACAAGGGCGCGGTGATCCATGCGCTGTCGCGTCGTCTGGACCTGCCGACCGCGCGCATCGCCACGATCGGGGACATGCCCAACGATGTCCTGATGTTCGCCCAAAGCGGCTTTTCGATCGCGATGGGCAACGCCGGGGCGGAAGTTCAGTCCAGGGCCGACGCGGTAACGGCGAGCAACGATCAGGATGGTTTCGCCAAGGCCGTGCACCAGTTCATTCTCGCAACCGGAGCACGCGCGGCATGACCCCGCGCAGCCCGATCATCGCGCCGTCGATCCTGTCCGCCGATTTCGGGCGGCTGGCCCGGGAAGTCGCCGCGGTCGATGCCGGCGGCGCCGACTGGATACACGTCGATATCATGGACGGCCGCTTCGTGCCCAATATCAGCTTTGGGCCGGCCGTGCTGGCGGCGGTGCGCAAGGCGACGGCCAAGCCGCTCAATGTCCATTTGATGATCGTCGAGCCCGAACGCTATCTGGAAGAATTCGCTACGGCCGGTGCGGATCACATCCTGGTCCAGGCGGAGCCGGCGTCCACCGTCCATCTGCACCGCACGCTGTCGCGCATTCGCGAACTCGGCAAGAAGCCGGGCGTGGTCATAGATCCGGCCACACCGCTGGCGGCGATCGAATGGGTGCTGCAATTATGCGATGTCGTGCTGGTGATGACCGTCAATCCCGGCTTTGGCGGGCAGGCGTTCCTGCCCGAAATGCTCGGCAAGATCCGCGCGCTGCGCGACATGTGCGCCGACCGCGGCGTCGATCCGGTGATCGAGGTCGATGGGGGCCAGGATTGTGCGCACGCTGCCCAGGCGTTTGCCGCCGGCGCCACCGCGATCGTTGCCGGCAACGCCATCTTCGGGGCCCCGGACTACGCCGCAGCGATCCGCGCCATCCGCGAAGGATGCCGACATGGAGGCCAGCCTTGAAGCCGCCGCACCATAGCCCTCTCGCACATGACAGCCAACCAGACGTCATCCTGACGAAAGTCAGGATCCATTCGGCGCAGGGTTCGTCGCGCGCTAAATCTGCCCGTCCCGGGCTCGTCGAAGGGCTGTCCCTTTTTTCGTGGGCCTCGCCCAGCGTCAGGCAGGAAGCGCAGCCCTTCGACAAGCCCAGGACGGGTGGATCTGGTTGGCGACCCGGCTTGACGGCAACACACTATGGCGGCCTGACAATGCGATCCTTGCTGACATTGCGCCGAATGGATGGGTTTTATGGATGGGTGGATGCCATCGCCCCTGAAGGGAAGCGAAAGCGGCACTCATGACCGACCAGCCGCTCTATCCGCTGCGCTTTGCGCCGATGTTCCAGTACCGCTTGTGGGGCGGCCGGGCGCTGGCCGACTATATGCATGCCGCGCTGCCCGGCGACGAGCCGATCGGCGAGGCCTGGATTCTCAGCGACCGCCCCGATTTTGCCAGCCCGATCGCCAACGGCCCGTTGGCCGGCGCGACGCTCAGCGCGTTGATGCAGCAGCGCAAGGCGGACATCCTGGGCAGGCACGCCCCGCAGTTCGAGCGCTTCCCCCTGCTGCTCAAGTTCCTCGATGTCGAAAAGATGCTCTCGGTCCAGGTTCATCCACGCGACGATCAGGCCGAACTGATCCCCGCCGGCGACACCGGCAAGACCGAGGCGTGGATCGTGCTGCGGGCGCGGGAAGGCGCGCGGATTTATGCCGGGCTCAAGCCGGGCACGACGCCGCACGATCTGTCCGCGCTGACCGCCGCCAATGCCGGTAGCTACCTGCCCAGCTTTGCCCCCGAGCCGGGGCAGGCAGTGATGATCGAGGCGGGCACGGTGCATTCGCTGGGCGAAGGGGTGATCGTGTTCGAGGTGCAGGAAAACAGCGACACCACCTTCCGCCTGTTCGACTGGGACCATGTCGATGCCAAGACCGGCAAGCCGCGCGAATTGCAGGTCGACAAGGCATTGGCGGCGATCGATTTCGCGCAAGGGCCGATTGAGCCGCTGCCCAAAAGGGCAGGGCAGGGATCAGGGCAAAAGTTGTTAAACGATTCCCATTTCCAGCTCACCCGCTGGGAGCGCGCCGAAGCCTTCTCCGTCGGCGCGCCCGGCGAGGCACGGATTCTGGTCTGCGCCGAGGGCAAAGGCCAGGTCGCCGCCGGTGGCCATGAAACCGCAATGAAACGCGGCGATGTCGTATTGTTACCCGCCGTGGTGGGCGCGGGCCGGTTCTGCCCCGACGATCCCGTCACCCTGTTCGAAATCTCGATCCCGGACCCTGTATGAAGCAATTGATCATCTTCGATCTCGACGGCACCCTGGCGGAAAGCAAGCAGCCGCTGGACAGGACCATGGGCCAGTGGATCGACAAGCTGCTGGGCACCTGCCGGGTTGCGATCATCTCCGGCGGCGCCTGGCCACAGTTCGAAAAGCAATTGCTCGCCAATCTGACTCCCAGTCTTTCGGACCCCGCCGCGCTGGAGAAATTGTCGCTGCTGCCGACCAGCGGCACCCGCTTTCTGACTTACGACGGCCAGTGGACACAGCGGTACGCCGAGGATTTCACGCCCGCGGAAAAGGCGAAGATCACGGCGGCGCTCGACAAGGTGTTTTCCGCAAGCGGCTTTGCACCGAAACAACAGTGGGGCGAAATCATCGAGGATCGCGGCAGCCAGATCACCTTGTCCGCGCTGGGCCAGGAAGCGCCACTGGACGCCAAGAAGGCCTGGGATCCCGATTTCGCCAAGCGCAAGACAATGCAGGCAAAGCTTGCCCCGCTGTTGCCGGAGTTCTCCATCGGCATGGGCGGCGCCACGTCGCTCGACGTGACGCGGCCGGGCGTCGACAAGGCCTACGGCATCGCCAAGCTGAACGAGGTGCTGGGCATCCCGATCGACGACATGCTGTTCGTCGGCGACGCCTTGTTCGCGGGCGGCAACGACTATCCCGCGCGCCGGTCGGGGGTCGACTGCATCCAGGTCGCCGGTCCGTCCGAAACGCTGAAAGTGATCGAGACGGCCATCGCGTGCAGCGGGGGAGCCCGATCATGATCCCCTTTCAGATGACGCGCCTGGGGCTGCTGATGGAACCCGACAGCGCCTACCCCGAGGAAGTGGAAGGCGTGCTCAATCCCGCGGCGGCGCGCGGTCCCGATGGACAGCTGTACCTGTTTCCGCGCTATGTGGGGAAGGGCAATTATTCGCGGATCGGCATCGTCAGGGTGAAATTCGACGCCGGCGGCGAACCGGCCGGCGTCGAGCGGATGGGCATCGCGCTCGAACCCGAGACCGATTACGAGACGTGGCCCGATGGCCGCGGCGGCTGCGAGGATCCGCGCGTCACCTATGTCGAGCCGCTGGGCTATTACGTCATGAGTTACACGGCGTGGTCGCAGACCGGCCCGCGCATCGCGATTGCCCGTTCACGCGACCTGATCGATTGGGAACGCGTCGGCCTGGCGAAGTTTCGTCACTGGCACGACATTACCATGGCCGACCGCGACAACAAGGACGCCTGCGTCTTCCCGCAGTTCATCGACGATCCGCACAACACGCCCTCGGTGGCGATGCTGCATCGGCCGCTGTTTCCTGGCACGCGGCCGGAAGAGATCGTCAGCACCCATGTCGCCACCCCCGAGCAGGGCGAATTGCAGACGATCTGGATATCCTACTGGCACTGGCGCAAGGACGGCGATCATTATGAATCGAACAGCCGCAGCTTCGTGTCGCACCGCCCGCTGGCGATGCCGGAATATGCCTGGGAAAAGCTCAAGATCGGCGCAGGGACGCCGCCGGTGCTGTGCCGTCACGGCTGGTTGATCGTTTACCATGGCGTGCAGGAAGCGCCGCATTCCAAACCCGATCATCGCAAATTTCTGTACTCCGCCGGGGTGATGATCCTCGACACCCAAAAGCCCCACCACGTGCTGTATCGTTCGCCCGAACCGGTGCTGTTTCCTAGCGAGCCCAACGAACTGCTCGGAACGGTCGATGGCGTGGTGTTTCCCACCGGGATCGACCGGCGCGACGACATCGGCCAGCCCGACCGCTACGATGTGTATTACGGCATGGCTGACAACCGGATCGGCGTTGCCACCTTCACCGTACCCGAGACGCTGCCCGAAATGCACTGCCGCCGGCTGGAAATGCGCGAGCCAGAACCTGCGCAGTCGAGCGGCGGATCGCCGTCATGATGCCAGAGCGTGCTGCCGTGGATCCGGATCGCCAGCCAAATCCGTTTGTCCCGAGCCTGTCGAAGGGCTGTCCTTTTCTTCGTGGGCCTCGCCCAGCCTCAAGCGAGAAGTGCAGCCCCTCGACAAGCTCGGGACGGGCCGGGTATGATGCGGATTTAGCGCATCATCCACTAGCCCGCCGTGTTCGGGATCGATGCTGAGAGCGAACCCCCGCTGGGCGGTTGTCGCTCTTTTTGCAGTGCCGCTGGCCGGCTGCGGCGGTGTGCTCGACCCGAAAGGACCGGTAGGCGCGTCCGAGAAGCTCGTGCTGTTCGATTCCCTGGCGATCATGCTGGTGATCGTGGTCCCGACGATCATCGCTACGCTCGCCTTCGCCTGGTGGTTTCGCGCGGGCAATTCGCGCGCCACCTATCGCCCGGACTGGGCGTTCTCCGGCCGGCTGGAGCTGATCGTCTGGGCCATTCCGCTGCTGGTGATCGTTTTTCTCGGCGGCATCGCGTGGTTTGGTTCGCACACGCTCGATCCCTATGCGCCCCTGCCGTCGAAGCAGCCGCCGGTCGAGGTGCAGGTTGTGTCGCTCGACTGGAAATGGCTGTTCATCTACCCGGCCGAGCATGTCGCGACGGTCAACCAGCTGGTCATCCCGGTGGGCCGGCCGGTGCATTTCAGCCTGACCTCGTCGGGGGTCATGAACAGCTTTTTCGTGCCCCAGCTCGGCAGCCAGATCTACACGATGGCGGCCATGACCTCGCAGCTCAGCCTGCAAGCCGACCAGCCCGGAACCTACGCGGGCATGTCGGCGCAGTTCAGCGGCGCAGGCTTTGCCGGCATGAATTTCCAGGTCAGGGCAGTTCCCCCCGGCGCCTACGCGGCATGGATCGCCGCCACGCAGGGGGCCGGGCGGACGCTCGATCGCGGGGCCTATGCGGCGCTTGCCAGACCCAGCCGCGACGTGGCCCCCACGACCTACCGGGCGGTCGATCCCGGCGTGTTTCCGGCCATCGTCAAGGGGGCCATGTGATGCTGGGCAAGCTCAGCTGGTCGGCCATTCCGTTCGATCAGCCGATCCCGCTGATCGCCTCGCTGCTGGTCATGGTCACCATCGTGGCCGTGCTCGGCTGGGTGCTGGTGAAGGGTTACCTGCCCTATCTGTGGCGAGAATGGATTACCTCGGTCGATCACAAGCGCATCGGCGTGATGTATTGCGGGCTGGCGCTGGTGATGCTGATCCGGGGCTTCATCGATGCGATCATGATGCGCGCGCAGCAGGCGATCGCGCTGCATTCGAACGGCTATCTGCCGCCCGAGCACTACGACCAGCTGTTCTCCGCCCACGGCACGATCATGATCTTCTTCGTGGCGATGACCTTCATGATCGGGCT